>CAMJOE010000079.1:0-13484 GCA_946407485.1 uncultured Prevotellaceae bacterium
TTCATAATTATTTTTCGCGAAGAGTCAGGGCGTAGCCTTAATTATGAATTATGAATTAAGAATTATGAACTAACAAAGGCGTAGCCTTAATTATGAATTAAGAATTAAGAATTATGAATTATTATTGTCTCTAGTTTGAACATGTTCAAAGTGTTTGTTCAAAAAAAAACGGCCTGTCTTCACAGATGGGCCGCTTCGCGAGAGAATCAACAATTAATTCATAATTCATAGTCCATAATTATTTTTCGCGAAGAGTCAGGGCGTAGCCTTAATTATGAATTATGAATTATGAACTATGAACTAAACAAGCGAGAGGAATGCAATCGGGCCTCGGCCCATGCAACTGGTGGTGGTGAGCGCGGTGAGCGCGGCGGTGAGAGCAGCTACTATAATCTTCACTATCATCTCGAGGCATTTTCTTTTGTTCATTTCTTCGGCTGTTTTTGGTTCAACATTTGATAGAGTTGCACGCCCAGCTCCATATCTCGGTCTTCGAGGGAAACGCCACTTTCTACGGTAGCCATTGCCCTGACCAGCTTCGGCCATTCGTTTTCGCTTAGCCTTTCTTTCCCTCCGAACCCTGTGAGCCTGCATACGGTCTGCACGTATCTTTTCGTATCGTTTTCGCTCGGTGGCGCCCATCGAGCTATTATGTCTTCTACACATGTGGCGTTGTATTTTTTTCGGTAAGTGTCGAGGATGCAGAAGGCGGCTCGGATGCCCCAGGGGAAGCTGTCGAACTCGACGAATTCCCAGTCGGTCTGCTCGTGGCGTTGTCCCTTCCAAACGACACCTGCAACCCGCCGAATGTTCAGCGGATTGCAGTTTCTTATTCCTCGTTTTGAATTCATAATTCACAATTCATAATTCAGTGCGGTAGCAAATTCTTCATTCTTCACTCTTCATTCTTCATTATTCAAGGCTGGAGGTTTACTCCAAGCCTTGAATAGTGTCCGTGTTCTTGATGACCTCGATGGCGTCGGCGGCGAGCTTGCGCGAGGGCACGAGCTGGAACTCTGCGTCCTTCTTCATGTCCTTGAAGTCTTCGCCGGGCGTCCAGCAGACATTCACGGCCTTGATGTTGGCGGAGGTGAAGTCCTCGGTGGTGACGGCGGGCTGGCAGTTGAGCTCGACGTGGAACTTGCCAAGGTCGCCGAGACTCACGGAGTTGCCGGCGAGCAGCTGCTCGCGCAGACAGTGAATCATGTCAGTGATGACGCCGCGGATGGTGCCCTTAGTGAAGGGAGAGTTGTGGTCGGCCATGTGGGCGACGAACTGGTCGAAGGTGAGCTTGTCGTGTACCTGTGCCGTACCCATTGCCACGGTGGCGTAGTGCTGGTCGGTCTTCTTGGAACCGGGTTTCTTGGAACCGATGTAGATGCTGTAGTTAATCATGGTTGTTAGAGTTTAGAGTTTAGAGTTTAGAGTTTAGAGTTTAGTGTTTAGAGTTTAGTGTTTAGAGTTTAGAGTTTAGAGTCAGTTTTGAAGTTTAGTGTTTAGAGTTTAGAGTCAGTTTTGAAGTTTAGAGTTGTGAAGTTTTAAGCACTCCGCCAAAGGCAGCACTATTAACTGTTTCAACTGTCTCTACACTCTCAACTCTACACTCTCAACTCTCAATTCAGTTAATTTTCGCGTCTGCCTTAATTGAGCATTCTGTCGTTTCGAATTGCGCACTTCGACGTGCTTTGTTTGCTCACTTGGCAGGTGTCGTTTTATTTGACGATACAAAGGTACGACATTTTGAAATGCCGCTGATGCTCTTTGGTAGTCTTTGGCGGTCTTTGATGATTATTGGTGCTTATTGATGCTTATTGATGGTTATGCTTGGTAAATAATTGCCAACTTGCTTGCATAATTCAAAATTATTTCGTACCTTTGCAGCATGAAAGCGATGTATAAGAATGAGCTGGCAAATGCCGCAGGAGTGAGTTGCAATACCTTCCGTCGTTGGTTGAGTGGTAAACGCAGCAAGTTGGCAGAATTGGGTGCGAGTCCTCGCGGCCAGTTGTTGCCGCCTCGTGCGGTGGCATGGGTGTGCAGGGAGTACGGCATCGATTTGTAAAATATCGGGAAGCTGCTGGAATCCAGCGAGTAAAATATAGAATAAATTGAACAAACACTTTGAACATTGTTTAGCGGGACACATGGGGTTTGCTATATATTATAAATTAAAGAGGTTAATTATTATAATATAAATATAATATAAGACTGCGAAAAGATTTTTCTCTTTTTTGAACATGTTTAAAGTGTTTGTTTAGTTTAAAATTTTGATTATTTGCTGATGAAAAGGCCTAAGTGACACAAAATCAGCCTGCAAATTCATATTTGTGTGTTGCGGCGGGTAGAATGCGGAGGCGCCCGCACGAGCAGATGCCCTCTATTTCGCCCGCAAATGCCCCTAAAATCGATTTTCTCCCCTTCGGCGGGTAATTTATAGTCCCGGAGCGAGAAACGCGCTCAGAGGGGCCTTAAAACGCGAAATTAAAATTCGAAGAATTTTAAGCCCGATGTTTTATGTCACACAGATATTACTTTTATATCACACAGAAACCACGGAAATCACAGAAATATATTTATGTCACACAGAAATCACGGAAATCACAGAAAGATATATGTCACACAGAAACCACGGAAATCACAGAAAGATATATTTCTGCGAGATTTTAAAGCCAGTCGTTTCCTATGCGAAAAGAATTTTTCCGTGATTTCCGTGATTTCTGTGTGATATAAAATTAATATCTGTGTGACAAAATAATATTTTCTGTGCGATATAAAGCAGCGCCCCCGATGCAAAAAATGCCCATTTCATCGAAAGAAATGGCACTCGGTTGCTCGATAGATGTCACGCAAAATTAAAGAAAAATACTGAAAAAATTCTTCCTTTTTCGAATACAGATTACACGGATTGAGAGGATTGATGCCTCAAAGAACCTGCCATTTTATCTTGCATAGAAAGCGCGCAAGCCACGGAAGCGATTGGCAATAATATCACTTTAGTTCGATGAAAACTAAAAGGACATATAGTCAGAAGGCTTTTCCCTCGCGATACTGTTGGGGCGAAACGCCTGTCTGCAGACGGAAGAACCGACCGAAATGCGACTGGTTCTTAAACCCCAGCTCGGCTGCGATTTGCTTGACGCTCTTGCTGCTGTCGCGAAGGCTGATTTGCGCAGAACGCACGATTTCATCGCTAATCAGCTGGTTTGCGGTCTTGCCCGTGAGTCGCTTGCAGACGCTCGAGAAGTACTTCGGGGTGATGCTGAACAGGGCGGCGTACTCGTTGACGTTGAGGTAAGGCTGGGCGGGGTCATGAAGGTGCTGCATGAACTGCCGGAGGATGTTTTCGCCCGAGCTGTAGGTCTGGCGCATCAGTTCTTCGTCCTGAAACTGGTGCATGTCGTGGAGGTCGTAAGCCATCGAGGCGAAGAGCAGCCGGAGCTTCAATTCCTTGTTCGACGTGTCGGGACAGGAGAGGTGGTTGCGCAGCAAATCGAAGTACAGCCGACAGCGTTTTACGGCCATTTCATCGACATGAAGTATCTGGTGCGTGGTGGAAAACATCGAGTAGGTCCACTCCATCCTGACCATTTGCGAGAGCTGCGCGACGTATTCCGGCGAGAGGAAAAGGACGAGGGCATTGAAGTCCATGCTCATCATGCTGCGCTCGAAAATGTTGCGCGGCTTGCAGGTGATGACGTCGCCTGCCTTCAGCTGGTACGTCACGTCCTCGACGGAGAGTTGCGCCTGCCCATGCGTGATGACTGCAAACAGGAAGCCTTCGATGAGGACATCTGAGATATTGAGGTTGCGCACCTCTTCGAAATCGCTGAAGATGGCGATGTGGTCGTTGCAGTGAAAATTGAGTTTGCTATCTACTATAGCCTGAAAGTCGAGTCGCTCCACGATGAAATAAAGTTGAAAAGGTGAAAAGTTGAAAAGGTGAAAAAGTGAGGTAATGGTTATGTTTTCGGCACAAAGATAAGGTTTTTCTTTCAGATAATGTGTCCCTTTTACCATAATTTTGTCCATTTTCTCCTCTCATGAGCAATATTGTGGAGAAATAGGACAACCTTTGCGCCACTTTTTTACTTATTATATAATGAAAAATGTGTAATTTTGCGCCCGAATTAATAAAAACATCACAATACCTATGAATAAACTCAACTGTTTCGCTCTCCTGACCGCCGCCGCGATAGCTGTCGGTTGCGGCAGGAACGAAAAGAACTATCAGGTGGAGCCGCTGAAGGTTGCCACCGAGACGGTGAGCGCTGGCGCCAGTTCGTTCAAGAAACACTACGTGGGAAAGGTGGAGGAGGACAGCAGCACGCCGGTCAGCTTCACCGGCATGGGCACCGTCAACCGCGTCTATGTCGAAGAAGGCCAGTACGTCAGAGCCGGTCAACTCATTGCCGAGATGGACCCCACGCAATGCGAAAACACCCTGCAGGCGGCAAAGGCAACGCTCGACCAGGCGCTCGATGCCCAGCAACGCATGCAGGTGCTCCACGAATCGCAGTCCATCTCCGACCTCGACTGGGTGAACGTCCAGACGAAAGTGCGGCAGGCGCAATCAAGCCTCGACATAGCAAACAAGGCCCTGAAGGACTGCCGCCTGCTGGCTCCCTGCAGCGGTATCGTCGGGCTAAAACAGATGGAAAGCGGCATGACGGCACTGCCCTCGCAACCCGTCTGCACCATCCTCGACATCGCAAAGGTGAAGGTAAAAGTCTCGGTTCCCGAAAAGGAGATTGCCCTCTTCAACCCCATGCGCAGCAGGGGCAAGGGCGTTACCGTCTCGGCCGAGGCGCTTGGCGGCAAGACGTTCCGCAGCAACCACTTCGTTCGCGACGTGCAGGGCGACGTCATGACGCATACCTATGATGTGCGTTTCACGATCCTCAACCCCGGCCTCGAGCTGCTTCCCGGCATGGTGGTGAACGTCACGACCGATGCGGATGACGGTAACGGCGGAGGGGCGACGATGACGCTTCCCGTCCGCAGCATCCAGCAAAGCGCCGACGGCCGCCAGTTCGTATGGCTCGCCAAGGGAGGAAAGGCCACGCGTCAGCCCGTCGAGACAGGCGAGGCAGAAGGCGACCGCATCGTCGTCCTGTCGGGCCTGAAGGAGGGCGACAAGGTCATCGTGGAAGGTTATCAGAAGGTCAGCGAGAACTCCGAGATTAAGGAATGAATAAGGCGCTCCCGAAACGTCAACTATGTACTCTGAACTATGAACTCTGAACTGAAAAAGCATTGGGCTGCGTGGCCTCTCGAGAACTGGGGCATCACAGCGCTCATCACCACGATATTGCTCGCCTTCGGCTTCTACGGCCTCGTGCAGATGTCGAAGGACGAGTTCCCGCCGTTCACGATACGAATGGGCGTCGTCGTCGCCGTCATGCCAGGCGCAACAAGCGAAGAAATCGAGGCCCAGGTGGCACGGCCGCTGGAACGCTACATCTTCACTTTCAAGGAGGTGGACCGCTCGAAGACGACCACGCAGAGCATGAACGGCTTGTGCTTCATGAAGGTCTATTTCGACCCGCGCCTCAAGAACCTCGCGCCGATATGGAACAAGGTGAAACATGGCGTCAACGCCTACAAAAGCCAGTTGCCGGGCGGCGTCGTGGCGCTGATTGTAAAGGACGACTTCGGCGACGCGTCGGCCCTGCTCATAACGTTGGAGAGCAACGAGCGCTCCTATCGCGAACTGCAGGAATACAGCGACGAGCTGGCCGACCGGTTGCGCCGCGTCAAAAGCGTCAGCAATGTCCGCCAGTACGGCGAGAAGAAGGAGCAGATAAGCATCTACGTGGACCGCGAACGCCTTGCCGCCTATGGCATCGGGCAGGCCGCCCTGATGAACGCGCTCTCCAATGAGGGCCTCACGACCATGAGCGGCGCCGTCAGCTCTGCCTCCACGAACATTCCCCTGCACCTTGCCACGACGCGCCATTCGGAACGCGAGGTGATGGACCACATCATCTACTCCGACGCTACGGGCAAAGTGGTGCGCGTTCGCGACATTGCTGACGTGAAGCGCGAATACGACACGAGCGATAGCTACATCGAGAGCAACGGGAAGCGATGCGTCCTGCTCTCGCTCGAGATGACCGAGGGCAACAACATCGTACATTACGGCGAAGAGGTCAACCGCATCATCGAGCAGTTCCGGCGCGACTACCTGCCCAGCGACGTCGATGTGCTCCGCATCACCGACCAGCCGAAAGTGGTGGAGGCGAGCGTCGAAGACTTCCTCGTCAACCTTATCGAGTCGATGGTCGTCATCATCCTCGTCATGATGATACTCTTCCCGCTCAGAAGCGCCATCGTGGCCGCCATCACCATCCCGCTCTCCACGTTCATCAGCGTCGGCATCATGTACATTCTGGGCATTCCTCTCAACATCATCACGTTGGCCTCGCTCATCGTGGTGCTTGGCATGATAGTGGACAACAGCATCGTGGTCATCGACGGCTATCTCGAATACCTGGGAAACGGGATGGAGAGGAAGGAAGCCGCCGTCATGTCGGTCAAGCAGTACTTCATGCCGATGCTTTTGGCGACGGTCTGCATCTGCGCCATCTTCTATCCCATCCTCTTTACCATGACGGGCGAGGCGGGCGACGTCATCGGCTTCTTCCCCGCCACCATCACCATCTGCCTGATGGTCAGCCTGATTGTGGCCGCCTGCATCATCCCTGCCCTCAACGTGCGCCTCATCAAGAAAGTGCAGGAGCGGAAGCCCGGAAAGCGCAGCATCACGGATCGCGTGCAGTTCTATTACTATAAGGTATTGAGGTGGACGTTCCGACATCCATGGCTGACGATATGCAGCAGCGTCGTGCTGGTCGTCCTCACCTCCCTCATCTTCCCGACGCTCAAGCTCCGTCAGTTCCCCTTCGCCGACCGCAACCAGTTCGCCTGCGAGGTCTATCTGCCGCAAGGCGCAGGACTGGACGAGACGCGAGCCATCACGGAAGCCCTCCGCGACTCGCTCTCGAAGGATGACCGCGTCACGAGCGTCACCACCTTCATGGGCTGCAGCTCGCCCCGATTCCAGGTGAGCTACGAGCCGCAGCTGGGCGGCAAGAATTTCGCACAGCTCATCATCAACACGAAGAGCATAGAGACGACGTTCGAGATGCTGAATGAGTATGCGCCCCGCCTGAGCAACTTCTGGCCCGGAGCCTACGTCCGCTTCAAGCAGATGGACTATCTGCCCGTCCCGACCTACGAATACCGCTTCTACGGCAACGACCTCGACAGCATCGAGCTTGCTGCCGAGCGGCTCATGAGGCGGATGCGCGAGATGCCCGAGCTGGAATGGGTGCACACCGACTACGACCAGCCCTCACCCATCGTTGATGTCAAGCTCGACCCCGTAACGGCTCCGCAACTCGGCATCACCCGCACGATGGCTGAGCTGCAACTCGCCCTGCAGACGGGCAAGACGAAGGTGGCAACCATTTGGGAGGGCAACTACGAAGTGCCCGTCGTGCTGCGCGATAAGCAGGCCGAGCAGATGCAGATTGGCGACATCGGGAATCTCTACCTCACCCCCATGGCCCAGCCGCTCAGCAGCATTCCCTTGCGGCAAGTGGCTGACGTCAAGACGCGGTGGCTGCCCACAAATATCATCCACCGAAACGGCGAGCGCTGCATCACCGTAACGGCGGAGAACAAGCGCGGTGTCTTGGCCGCGAAGGTGCAGAACCGCATCAAGAGCATCCTCGAAGGGGACTTCCCGCTGCCTGCCGGCGTACGTGCCGAGATAGGCGGCGAACCCGAGAAGAACCTCGAGACGGTGCCCGAAGTGGCTCTTGGCATCGGCATCGCGCTGGTAATTATCTTCTTCTTCCTGCTCTTCAACTTCCGCAGGTTCGGTCTGACCGGCATCTGCATGGCGTCCATCGCGCTCTCCCTTCCCGGAGCCATGATAGGACTGGGCATTGCCGACATCACGCTCGGACTGACCAGCCTCTTCGGCTTTATCACGCTAATGGGCATCATCATGCGCAACGAGATACTCATCTTCGAGCATGCCGACCAGAAGATTGCTGAGGGTAAGCCCGTGCGCGAAGCCGCCTTCGATGCTGGCCGACGCCGCATGGTGCCCATCTTCCTGACGACCGCCACGACTGCTGTCGGCGTGATTCCCATGATACTGGGCAAGTCGTCGTTCTGGATGCCCGTCGGCATCACCATTTTCGCCGGAGGCATCGGCACGCTCATCCTTGTCGTCACCGTGTTGCCGGTCGTCTATTGGAAACTAATGAACAATAAAAAATCACGATGAAACCGCGCTTTTTCTTTATTTCCTGCTCTCTGATTGCCTTCCTCTCGGCTTCAGCATCAAGCCGCCAGTCGGATGAAGTCACCTCCCCGCGAGGGGGGCTGATGACCCTCGGACAATGCCTCGAACGCGCCCGCCAGAACAACTACGAGCTGCGCGATGCTGCCCTCGAGATTGAGGCGGCTTCGGAGCAGAAACGCGAAGCCTTCACGAACTACTTCCCACGCATCAGCGCAAATGTCCTCGCGTTCAAATTATTCGATGAAATGGTCAAAATTGAGGGCACTTACCCTCAGGAGATAGCGGCGCTGAGCCAGCAGTTCATCCCCCTCATCGGCATGCCGTTCAGCGTCTCGGAGTTCGACCGCGCCTATGCCGTTTCGGCCACGCTCGTGCAGCCGCTCTATTATGGCGGACAGATTGTTAACGGCAACAAGCTCGCCAAGATACAGGAGGACGTGATGACGCTCAAGCAGCAACTCACCGAAAAGGAGGTGCTGCAAAAGGTGACGGAATGCTACTGGCAATTGGCGCAGGTGCGCTATAACCTCAGTACCATTGAAGCTGCCGAGAAGCAGCTGGATGCGGTGATGACGCAGGTGGAGAACTTCCTCAAGGCGGGCGTCACCACCAAGAATGCGCAGCTGCAAGTACGTCTTCGCCAGCAGGAACTCTCGTCGGCCCGCCTCAAACTCGAGAATGCCGACCACGTCCTGCGGCTCTTGCTCGCCCAGCAGATAGGCATCGCGCCGGCCGAAGCGGACAAGGGTTTCGACATCATCTTGGAGGACAAGCCCGTGGAGCAGCCCATTGAGGTGGGCGGCGGGGCACTGACGCTCTCGCCCGACCATCGCGAAGAACTGCAATTGCTGGGCAAGGCGGTCGAGGCTCAAAGCCTTCAGGTCAAGATGGAGCGCGGCAAGCTTCTGCCTCATCTGGCTGCCGGGCTGGGCGGCTATCATACGGGGCTCGGAGGTTTCTCCCAGCAGGCCAAGCAGTATGCGCCGTCGAGCATGAACAACGGACTGGTCTTCGGCACGCTTTCCATCCCCATCAGCGACTGGTGGGGCGGCAGTCATGCGATGAAACGGCAGAAAATCAAACTTCAACAGACCATAGAGCAACGGGAGAATGCGCGCCAGATGTTGCAGATTGACATCGAACGCGCCTGGACGAACGTGCAGGAAGCCTACAAGCAAACGCAGATAGCGCAAGCGAGCTGCGAGCAGGCCGCCGAGAATCTCCGCATGACGTCCGACCAGTACCGCATGAGCACCTGCACGCTTACCGACCTGCTCGATGCCGAAACGCTGAACCGTCGCGCCCAGAACGACCTCGCCCAAGCCAAGGCGAACTATCAGATCGCCCTTGCCGACTACCGCCGCAAAGCACTCTAAGAAACGCTATCCCGAGGTTTTCACTCAGTAAATCCTTCGTGAAGGAATGTCCAACGCTACAGCAAGGAACAGCCAACGCTACAGCAAGGAACAGCCAACGCCACAGCAAGGAACAGCCGACGCCACAGCAAGGAATAGTCAAAGTCATTGCTGTCCGGGGAAAAGCACCGAAGGTGCGAAAGACCATAGACGGGGGTGATAACCCCCGGGACAAGTAAGCCTAACAATAGTAAGCCCTAAAGGGGCGACAGAATTTAGAACTTGATTAATAACAACTTGCTTATGTCTCTGTCGCCCCTTTAGGGCTTTCTCTGTCGTCGCAACATTACCGGGGGTTAACACCCCCGTCTGTGGTCTTTCGTCTCTTCGAGACTTTTGGCAAGCCTCCATGAGCTGCTATTCGTCAGAAAGACCGATGGAAAAGGACCTAAAAGGAAGAGAGAGAAATATCCCCCGGATACCAATACCTCAAAGAAAAAGCCAACGTCGCTTTTCGTTTTGGCAGCAATCTCTGTCCCTATCTGATTGCTATCTTCTTTGTCACGTCTTCCACCTTGACGATATAGACTCCGCCAGGAAGGGGGACTACTTTGTCTCCCGACGTGGCCTCGCTCATTAAACACTCTCCGAGCGTGTTGTATATGCCGACATTACGTCCTGCGGCACCTGTGATGTGGAGCGATTTGCCCGAGGTGAAGAGCCCGACGGGAGCGCTTCCCGTGCTGCCGATGCAGTCGGGGTCGGGTAGCTTCGTGTACAGTTGCGACTGAGGGATTGTGCAGAAAAAGCTGGCTTCGCCCGTGATGCGCCAACGCAGGTTGATGTGCGCGCCGCCGGCATTCTCGAAGTAGAGTAATTCCAGATAGTAGAATTCACCTGCCTCGAGGTTGGCCGTGAACTTCCACTCCGGCTTGTCCCAGTTGAATCCGAACCCCGGCTTGCCGATGTATTCGTTGTCGTATTTGCAAATGGGATTGCTCAAATCGCTGAGCTTGTAGAGCTTAAACGAGAAGGCATCGTCGCAGCGTGATAGGTTGAAGTTGTATCTTCCCGTAACTGGAGCGAGCAGGTAGCCCGTCCATTTGATGGAGAAACTCTCGTCTTCGGTCGAGTCGTTGAATGGATTGCCGTTCTGCCAGTTGAAGTTTATTACGGGGTCAACGCGCGTGAAGCGGTATTCGCCCGGCTGGTCTTGCTGGGGCGACTTGTGGAAGTCGGTGTTTCGATAGATGTAGGGGATGGGATTGCCGAAGTCGCTGCTGCCCTCCCAGTACTCGCCAGTCAGTCCGTCGCCGTTGCCAGTATAGATGTTGCTTATTACCTCCTCCTTGTTGCCGTAGTCGGCCGACTGGTGCACGGCGTACTGTCGGTCAAGCTCTCTCAATTCCTCGAAAGGCATTGCAGCAGCTGTCTCGATGTCCGGCGTGCCGTATGCATCCATGAATCGGTTCATGGGGTCGAGGTGCGCTGCAAAGTTCCAGTTCAGCGCCTCGAGAATGCCGCCCATGCGTCTGGGCTTGTTGGAGGTGCGCAAGGTAAAGGCCTCCATCTGCAAGCCTTCCTGTCGGCTTGGGTAAAGCTTTCTGTAGAGGTTCATCGACTGCTTGCTGTTGTGTGCCGCTATGCGAGCCACCTTCAGCCAGTGCTCGTTGCCGGTGATGACGTACAGCCGGAAGTACTGGAACGATGACCAGGCAAATCCCAGGTCGGCAGCAGAATGAGACGCCGCGATGTAGTGCTGTCCCACGATGGATCTGTCGCGCGGCCAGTCGGTCTTGGCTTTCTGGTCGATTTCGACGGGCACCTCGTGCATGAAGGTAAATGTTTCGGTGTACTTCGCTGCCTGCAGGGCGGCATCCAGCCATTTCTGCTCTTTCGTGGTGTCATAGAGAGAGAGGAATCCCTGCATGGCCTGCTGTCCCGATTCGGAATCGACGACCTCGGGGTTGTCTATCACGCAGGCCACGTATGCATAGTTCAAGTGATTGTTTGCGTATGCCCATTCTCCTGCCCGTATCGCAGCATCGAGATAATCCTGCTTGTCGGTTGCGAGGTAAAGCTCTACGAGGTATCTGACGGCACAGATCGTGAGGTTCTTGTTCGTCTTTGTCGCAGGATGCTTACCTTCTACTATTACGTTCGGGTCGTACTCAAGATAAAAGCTGCCGTCTTCGTTCTGATTGCTGACGAGCCAATCGCCGAACTTGCGGCACGCCTCTATCCATTTCACCTTGTTCGTCCCGTCATGCTTGCGATAGAAGCACCACGCTTCGAGCACCTCGGTAAGTCCCGAGCAGGCCTGTCGCATAGAGCACGAGAAGTTGTCCCAGCTCTCGAAGTCGCTGCGATACCTGCCTTTCGGGAATCCCAGCTCTGAAAGCCCCTCGTTTGCCCAGAAGTCGATGACGTCGGAGCCATGCTTCTTTCTTGTTGACTTGCCGGAATTGATGCCTGCCCTCATCAGCGAGAATCCCGATGCCGGTTGCATGCCGACAAATCCCAGCTCATAAGTCGTCCAGTCAATCGTGAAGTTTTTCAGGTTCACGCTCCAGGGGAAACCCGGCGCCGAGGCAGCAACATTCTGTCGCGTCTCGCTGGCGACGGGCGAGAGATAATAGTAGTCGAGCGTGTTGATGAGAGCATCGTAGGCATGCTTCTGGTCGGTTTCGTAGATGGCGGGATTGTACAGGTCGAAGGCTTTGTCCCATGCCTTCTCGATGCTTTGGGCGTAGTCCGCCGTCTGTTCTATCTTGAAGTAAACATGGTACTGATGGAATTTTCCTCCGTCGAGGAGCGGGTGTCGGCGAATGCCTTTCCCTCCGGCGTGCATGTCGTTGCCGGGCCATGTGGCCACAGCAGTGTAGCAGTTTGTCTGTGCACGCTTGGTGATGCCCACTCCGCCGAATTGATAGTCGGCACTTGTCAGCCTGTCGTTCACGTCGTCGAGTATCGTGGAGCACGGGCTGTCGGCAAGAATCACGGTGAACGTCACGCCGGATTGCCTGTCGCGAAGCATCACGACGGGCAGCGTGGTGCGGTCGTCGCGGTAGAGGAAATCGGTGTCGCTCGCCTTGATGCTGCCACTGGGCATGTTGCCCTGCTCGGTGAAACATACATTATATACTACGCCGGGGATGAACTTGTCCAGTTGCTCGAAGCTGTTCGTCGTGGCGTGTTGCAGTCCGAAACTGGAGTAGAAGCCGTCCTCCTCGTCTTCAGTCTCCGTTTGGATGTCCACGGAGCGCCAGAGCGAAAAGGCTCCGTCGCCTTCCGATTGGAATCTGTCGGTAACGAGCAGCTGTGTGCTTGCGTCATACTTCACGACGGATGTCAGTACGAGGCAGTTGTCCTGCCACTCCGCAGAGTTGTACGCGGGGTACATCTCGCTTCCCTTGCAGTTGATATACAGGGTAGGGTTTCGTGTTGTTCCTGAGTTGAACGTCTGTCCGAAAGCAGAGAAGGTGACGCTGTACGTGTCGTCGCTGTTCCGGCTTGCGGTGAGCGTCACGTCGCCCGAGGTAAGGGTTTCGTCGGCGAGGGCTGACAAGCTGCCCAGCAATGTGAGGAAAAGGAAGAGCTTCTTCATGGGGATTGAAATAATGAAATGATGGCACAAAGTTAGTGAAACTTTTGCATATTCCGTTCATTCTATTCCATTTTTTTGTTTTTCGGGTACAACTCTTCCCTGCATAAAAAAGAAAAGCAAGGCTCAGCAGCCTTGCTTCCTTTGTTTTTTGGGTGCCTAGTCGGACTCGAACCGACGACATTCAGAACCACAATCTGACGCTCTA
>CAMJOE010000080.1:0-13379 GCA_946407485.1 uncultured Prevotellaceae bacterium
CACAGAAACCACGGAAATCACAGAAAGATATATTTATGTCCCGATTGATTTTATGTCACACGGAAATCACGGAAATCACAGAAAAATATATTTCTGCGAGATTTTAAAGCCAGTCGTTTCCTATGCGAAAAAGAATTTTTCCGTGATTTCCGTGATTTCTGTGTGACATAAAATTAATATCTGTGTGACAAAATAATATTTTCTGTGCGATATAAATCAGCGCCTACGGATGCAAAAAATGCCCATTTCATCGAAAGAAATGGCACTCGGTTGCTCAATAGATGTCACGCAAAATTAAAGAAAAATACTGATAACTCGAAAGCGATTGGCAATAATGTCATGTGAGTTCGATGAAAAATGAATTAAAATTTGTATCTTTGCACCCGAAACGACAAGATGAAAATTGAAGATTGAAGATTGAAAGTTGAAGATTGATGGTTGAAAAATCAAGATAAATGATTAAAATATTGAGAAATATCCTGCTTCTGTTGCTCGTTTTAGTGGGAACCTGCATGGAGGCAAAGCGTCAGGAACCTATCGTCTGGGTCGATATGCGATATACGTTGAGGGCAAACTATCAGGACAGCTTGGACGTCCTCTCCGTATGGGACGATTTGCATGCCATCAGTGCCTTGCAAGGCATCGTGAACAGGGACAAGCCGCGCCTCTATATAGAATATGTGGAGTGCGACGGATGCAGCATCGATGCCTATTGGTGGAACCGCTTTGCTGGGGAGGGTGAATGGCTGTCGGGACGCGACACGTTGCATCTCGCGAGCGTCGCGGAGGCGGTCCGTCATTTCCGCCGTTTCCTGAAAGGCGCGGTGGCTTACGACTCCCATGTGGCCAGCACAAGCAACGTGGCGAGCAGCTTGGCGGGCGTCGAGAATCTGCTGCCCTTGCGATGGGACGCCCGCTCCGAGTCTCTCTATCGAAGACTGACCAGCGGCGAGGATGCCTTGGAGGTGCGGGAATGGCTGGTGAAGCCCGACGGCAGTCCGCTCTTCACGGGAGAGGGCATGATACCCGGCACGAATCGCCCCTCCTCCGGAAGCAAGAAATGTGACCCCTATCTTTGGCTGCTGGAGCGATATATGAAGACAGGGCGCATGGATGGCCGCTATGCCGGCTACTATCAAGACCAGCTTTGGCGCGAGAAACCCCTCAACGCTCCCACCAACCACCATACGCTCACCAATCACGACTTCTTCATCAGTCGAGGGGCTTTCTTCTTCGACCTGTCCCCTTGGCCCGATGAGGCAACCGACGACCCCGGCCAACCCATCGGTACCGACTATCATACGCTTTGCGAGATGCTTCAGCAGGCGCACGACTTGCGGCGCGGCACGGCACCTTGCTACATAGGTGGCTTTCCGGCTTGGGCCTACAAATATACGAAACGGGTAGGGGGCAAGCACGAGGACGTGCAGACCGAATGGCAGTTTGCTGAGCTGATAAGCAGATACATGGCCTTCAAGGATGCGGATGCCATCGGCTACGGCGCTCTGGCCAATGCCTCCTTCTGGCAGCATTTCCCCTTGAAGAAACGCTATCCGCAGCCATGGACTTCGCAGAAGAAACTGAAGGAGGCACACTACCTGAATGCCGATGGAACGGTCGATACGACTCGCAACTACGTGATTATCTATGTGGGCGACTACGATGCTTCGTCGTGGATTTCTCAGCGGACGCACGACCTTTGGGACAGCCCTCGTCGCGGCGAACTGCCGATGATGTGGTGCATCAGCCCCGTGCTGTCCGAGCGCGTCCCCCACGTCATGCATTACATCCGCACGACTGCCAGCCCTCGCGACTACTTTGCTGCGGCCGACAACGGGGCTGGCTATCTGATGCCGGGCGTGGCAGAACAGAATGGAGCCGCCGAGGATATTGAAACGTGGAAGCGGCATTGCACGAAGTACTACAGGAAATGGGGCTTGAGCGTGACGGGATTCATCATCGACGGCAACGGTCCTGCGATGGGCAAGCGCTCGCTGGATGCGTACCGGCAGTTCAGTCGGCATGGCATCGTGCCTCAGAAGAGCGAGCTCGTCGGTCAGTATCGCGGCATGCCGGTGCTGAGGTCCGACTACGACCTCGTGTCGAACAATCCCAAAGAGGCAGCACAGGTGCTTGTGGAGAGAATGCATCTTCGCAGGGGCGTGCCTTTCCATTGGTTCCGAATCATCCTGAAAAGTCCCGAATGGTACGTGAGCGTAATAGAAGAAGCCAAGCGTTTAGACCCCAGCATCGAGCTGGTGGACATGCCCACCTTCTTCGAACTGATGAAGGTATATACTAAGAAAAAGGATTAAGGATTAAAGATTAAGGATTAAGGTTTTGTTGTCTTGCATCTGATGAATGATGTATCAGCCTTAATCCTTAATCGTTAATCTTTAATCCCTTTATTCTCAACCTCGATTTCAAATTGCGGGGCGGGCAGGCCGTCGGTATTGTAGAGCGTGGGCATGGGGAAGTCGTCCCAGGCATAGCGGACGGATGTAGCCCTACAGTTGGCAGGCAGGTCGAGGATGATGGTATGCGGTCCTCCTATCCGAGCTGTCGTCCATTGGTAAGTGCCGTCCGAGCCGATGCTGAATCCCTGCAGGGCCGTCCGTGCTGTAAGCGTACCGCTTTCGGGCGTGAAGCGTAGCCATATCTTTCCGCCCCGGATGCGAGCCGAACAGGGGCTTGGTCCTTGAGCGGAAGGGATGCGTTCGCCGTAAGCCAGGCGTCTCATCTGCATGGCAACGCGATGGCCTGCTATGTGTTTATCCTGCGGATGAATGTCGTTCGCTTCGCCCGTATCTATCAGAGGGACGAGAGCCGATTTTGGGATGCGCTGGGCGGCAAGGTACTGCTCGTGGCGAATGCGTGTCCAGCCCGTCTCGACGGGTATCGAATGGCGCTCCATATAAGCAGGTAGCTGAACGACCACAAAAGGCGCTTTGCGTCCGAATTGCCGCCGCCACGACGCGGCCAGGGCCGTGAGGTAATCGGCATAGCGATGGGGCGAGTCGATGTTCGATTCTCCCTGATACCAGACGATACCGCAAACGGGGAAATGCCGCAACGGAGCAATCATGGCATTATAGAGCGCTGCAGGACAATCGACGAGATAGGTGCAGCGTGGACGCTCCGGCCGTTTGCATCCGACGGCCATCTGCAGCGAACTCTGCAGGGGGATGATGTGTTCGCCTATCTCCAATTGGTAGCGTTTTCCCTGCGTGAAATGCGGCAGGCCGTTTTGCG
The DNA here is from genome assembly GCA_946407485.1 of uncultured Prevotellaceae bacterium. Classification (GTDB taxonomy): domain Bacteria; phylum Bacteroidota; class Bacteroidia; order Bacteroidales; family Bacteroidaceae; genus Physcousia. Next base: position 3,253 of record CAMJOE010000080.1, read on the forward strand.
AAATCAGATGGACAACGATGTCGTTCTCTCCGGCGCGCAGTAGCCCTGCTGGCACGTTGTAGTTGCGCGGCGGATATTCGTAGGTCGTAGTGCCGACGAGGCGGCCGCAAACGAAAATGGAGTCGGCATCTTTCATCGCTCCGAAGCGGAGCAGGGCAGGCTGCCCGGCCAATGCTGGCGGCACGTTAGCGGTGGTGCGGAACCAATAGGAGCCATTTTGTCCGAGGCTCCAGTCGTCGAACATCCCGACGCGTTGCCACGAAGCGAAGTCATAACCGGCTTGGTTCCATCGATATAATATGCTGTCGCAATCGTTTGTCTGCCTGTCCCATTCGGCAGCAGCACGTTGCTCTACGCGGCTCAGCGAATCCGGCCAGTCCTTTTGTCGATGCCGAAGCTGCTGGAATTCGTCCGCATAGTCCTCGAATGTCTCGAGCGTCTGCTGCGGCATCCATGCTTGCACCTGCGTTCCGCCGACGGCGCTATTGATGATGCCAATGGGCACATCGAAGCGCTCCTGCAGTTCGCGTGCCATGAAATAGCAGAGCGCGCTCACCTCAGCGCAGTTCTCGGGCGTGATGTCCTGCCACGGACGCACGGTCATGTCGTCGGCTGGATGCAGATAGTTATATTGATGAGGGATTTTCAGATAGCGTATTTTGGGGTTCGCGTAGTGCAGCACCAGCGCGGCTACGCTGTCCATGCAGCGCCGGATGGGCAGTTCCATGTTCGACTGGCCGCTGCAGAGAAACACGTCGCCGATGAGTACGTCGCGAATCGTCAGGTCCCCAATCGTCAGTTCGTATGGTCCGCCAGCTTGCATCTTCGGCAGCCAGACCTCCCACCTGCCGTCCTCGTCCGCTTTTGTAGAGGCGCGGTGGCCGTTCAACTCCACCTTGACCATGCTGCCCCGCTCAGCCCAACCCCATACAGGAATGCGTTCGCCTCGCTGCAGCACCATGCCGTCGCCGAAAAAGCGTGGCAGTCGAATGCGCCGTACTTGTGGCAAAGCCTTGGGGTCGGGAGCGCTGTAGTTGTCCATCTTCAATCGGAAATCCTGCAACTCGCGTAGTGTGAATATCGTGGGGAGCGAGCCTGTCGGAAGCGGCATTCGCGAGAATGTCTGGAAATAGAGCAGGCAAGCATCGTGCCACCACTGCGCATCGTCGGCCTGCCGCTGCAATCGCCATAATTGCGCTTCGTAGCGACGGCGGTCAACATAAGGGCGGACCTGCTGCCAGATGCGCACAAAATCCTGCGCCTCCGCTACGCCGTGGTCGTAGTGGCGGCAGAGATGTTCCCAAAGCGTACGTCCGTCGCCCAGCCGATAGCTCCATGCCACGTGATGAAACCAAAGCAGAAGCGACTCGGGACATGTCGCCACGTCGTTATAGAGGGAACGTAGCGGCTCGGGATATTGGGCCACATTGTTCGAGCCTTGCGCCCCTTTGAGACAAGGCTCTGCATGGTCGGTGCGGTTGAAGCCGATGCCGATGGAGTCGGCTCGATGGTAGTAGCGCGGCAACCAGTCCTCGCGCCACCCAGCCCGTTCGCACCACGGCTCCGGTCCGTAGTGATGGTCGGCAGCAAAGATGTGGTGCAGTCCCATCGGCATCATGTAGTCCACCAGCGCTTCGTGGCTGCGCAGAAGCAAGTCCGTAACGGGGCCGACAAACCGCTCGTCGCTCGAATAATTCTCTCGAAGGAAGTCCTCCGCTATCTTGCGAGGCTCTGTTGAAGGTGCGCAAGCCAGCCGACCGAACCCGTACCAGTTGGCCAGTGCCAGCGGATTGGCAGTCCAGTTCTCGGTATCGCCGGTGTTGGCCACGCCTGCCACGCCCTCCAACCGTACGCCTTGGGCTGCCAGCTGGGCGAAGAAGTCGTGCCACATCGGTACGAGAAAGCAGGTGTGGATGCTGTGACCGGTGTATTCCTGCGCGATTTGCAGCTCGGCCATCAAGCGAGTCCGTTTCATGGCAAAGAATAAAGGAGAGACAGGTTCGCGAGGCTGGAAATCGATGGGGCCGTTCTTTATCTGCAGAATCACGTTGTCGGCAAACTGTCCGTCGAGCGGCACAAACTCGTCGAATGCCTGGCTGGCGCGGTCGCTTCCCGTCGGGGCATAGACGAACGCCCGCCATATCACGATGCCGCCGTGCTTCTCCAAAGCTGCAGCCAGCATGTTGGCGCCCTCGGCATGACTGCGCCCATAGTCGGCGGGACCGGGCTCGCCCTCGCTGTTCGCCTTTACGAGAAAGCCGCCGAAATCGGGTATCAGGCCGTAAATCTCGTCAGCCTTCCGCCTCCACCATTCCTGCACCCGCATGTCCCTCGGGTCGGCCGTCTCAACCTCGCCCAACGCTTTTGGCGAAGCAAAGTTGACCGAGAGATAGACGCGTGCGCCAAAGGGCCGCAGCACGTCGGCGATGCGAGCCACGCGCTGCAGCATGGCGGTCTGCAGCATAGCAGGCTTGGCGTTCACGTTGTTCAGCACCGTGCCGTTGATGCCGTATTCGTGCAGTCGGCGGCCGTACTCCTCGTATCGCTTACGCAAATGTCGCGGCAAACTTTTCCGACGGTCAGCGGGAATCTCTTCCCACTTCCAGAGCGACCGACCGGCATAGCCGCGCTCCACCGTCCCGTCGGGATTGTCCCAATGGTTCATCAGCCGCAGCCGGAAGCCAGCGGCCAGCGGCTCAGCTCCCATCATAACCGCAGCCGCCACGAGCAGCAAGAACAAGCAGAAGAGCCTTCTCATTATATTAATTTACGATTTTACGATTTACGATTTACGATTTATTTACGATTTAGTAATTTAATTATTTACAGGGTGATTGCTTTCAATTTACAATTTTCAATGTTCAATATACGATTTAATTAATTTACGATTTGACGATTTACGATTTACGATTTATTTACGATTTAACTATTTTACTATTTATCCCCCTCTCCTTTGGAGGGGTCGGGGGTGAGGCTTATTCCTTTGGAGAGGGATGGGGGAGAGGCTTATTCCAGCTTCCATAGCCCATCGCGCACTGAGACGTGATGTTCCTTGATGCCTATCTTGTCCATCCATTCGCGCGTCCTTATTGTTGTCAGGTTTGCTGTGTCGAAGCCCTTTCCGGTATCGTTGTTCCAAACCCACATCGGAGTGGGCCAAAGACAAGCGCGGAATTTAATTGAGCGGTAGAACTCCTCCGAGCAGCCGTTCTGCCCGTGATGCGCCATCTGCAGATAGTCGCAGTTCAGGTCCTGTGCATACGGGCCTTTCAGGGCGAGGTCGCCACATTCCACGCCGGCATCGCCCAGGAAGACCATCGACTTCCGCTTGTCCCAGACGCGCATTATCATGGAGTTGTTGTTGTAGGGGTTCACGGTAAGCTTGGTGGCTACGCTCACTATCTTGAGCTTCATCCCGTCGAAGTCGAACACCTGCCCGGCCTGCTGGATGTCGGTCACCTTGGCTTCGCACTTGCTGAGGCGGTCGTAGAAGTCGCGCGTCTTTCCCGCTTCGGAGGGTTCGGCATCAATCACCTCATCCGTTATTTTGGAGTGATAGATGGCTTTGATGCGGAGGTCCTGCGTCCCCTGTTTCAGTATTTCCCACAAGGCTCCCATGTGGTCGTCGTGCGGATGGGAGATGAACCAAGCCTCCACCTCGTTGCCCAGGGCTCCGATGAAGCCGCGCAGCGTGAAAGCCTCCTCGGGAAACCCGCCATCCATGACGATGACCTTCCCCGTCTTTGTGCGGAAAACGTAGGAATTGCCGATGGTATTGCTGTGCGAGGGAATCTGCCATGCGGTGAATGCCGAGCCCTTTGGCGTTTCCTCTGCCCTGACCTTTCTCTCCCCTTTAGCTTTCAAGGGCATAGCCATCCCTATCGCAGCCAAAGCCCCGCTGGCAAGAAACTGCCTGCGCGCCATCTCGTGTTTCTTTTGCATCTGTCTAATATGTAGTTAAACAATGAATTGTGAATTGCTTTGTTCGGTACAAAGTTACAGAATTTTCCCATATTCCCCAAAGCGGAAGGGCAAATAAAGCGATTAAAGCATCGATTTGTCTTCGAAACGATGTTGAAAGCACATCTCGGCCCAAAGCTCTCATGAGAGATTTTGACGCTTCACGTGGCATCGGCGTTTCCTTGCTGTAGAGTCGTCGATTCCTTGCTGTAGCATTGGCGATTCCTTGCAGTGGCGTCGTCGTTTCCTTGCTGTAGCGTCGGAGAGCTTGGCCGCAGCTGCCCTCCCGGAACTCCCATGAGATAGTTTCGTGCGAACGATAAAAGGCAATGATATAGCAGTTGGTTCGCTTTTCGGATGGGTGAAAGAACTTAGCCGGTGGAGGATGAAGGCTGAAAGCCTGATAAGAACATAGGCGGGGGTGTAACCCCCGTAAAGGAGATATTGTAACATCTGAGTGCTGAAAGCACGACAGAACATCAGAAATCTCTCCACCCTTTCAGGGTTCCGTTTCCCGCTCGCACTAGTTACGGGGGTTGCACCCCCGCCTGTATTCTTTCCAGCCTTTGACTTTCCCTTCGGCCTTCGGCCTTCGGCCGTCGACCTTCGGTTCAGGCTTCCGTTGTGCCAACTGTTATATTGTTTCCCGGTAAAACGACAATCGGCGGGGAATGTGGGGAAAAGAAAAAAGCACTCGGCCTTGACTGGTTGAGTGCTTTTTATTTGTAAGAAAAGTAAGGAATCAATCCTCCTTCTGAGCAGCAACGCGCTTTTCGGCGATGCGAGCCTTCTTACCGGTGAGGTTGCGCAGGTAGTAGAGCTTAGCACGACGTACCTTACCAACTTTGTTCACCTGGATGCTGTCGATGTTGGGGCTGCTGATGGGGAAGATACGCTCTACGCCTACCGTGCCCGACATCTTGCGAACAGTGAAGCGCTTGTTCTGACCGTGACCGCAGATCTTGATGCAGACACCACGATAGAGCTGGATACGCTCCTTGTTACCTTCGACAATTTTGTATGCAACGGTAATGGTGTCACCTGCCTTGAATGCGGGATGGCTCTTGCCTGTTGCAAATGCTTCTTCAGCAATTTTGATTAAATCAGCCATAATGCTTTTTGTTTTTAAAATTGTTTTGTCGATCACTCGTAGGCATAACAGGTCTCTCTTTTTCCTGCCAGCGACCTACGGGAAAGCGGGTGCAAAGATACAACAAAATATTGAACCTTGAACCTTGAACATTGAAAAATTTTCCTTAATCCCTTAAATCTTTTACTTTTTACCCTTTTAACCTTATTACTTTTTCACTTTTTTCCGTATCTTTGTACGTCAAAACTATGTTTTTCGATTAACGAATTGAGATAAAAGATAAAGTAATGGTGCTATGAGACGAGCGATATTTCTATTTATTCTTCACTTTTCACTCTTCACTTTTCACATTGCGCTTGCGCAAGAATATAAGGTTCGTTCCTTCTGCTGGGAGCGCATCGAGGTGACGTCGGCACTCGATGGGAATCCTTCTGCCGAGGCAGCAGCCATCGTGGCTCCCTTCAAGGCAAGCGTCGATAGCATCATGGCGCCGCCGCTCGGATTGAGCAGAGTGGCGATGAACCCCAAGCGACCGGAAAGCCTGCTCAGCAACTGGGCGGCCGACGTGATGGTGGAGGGCGGCACGGCAACCGGCCTGGAGCCTGCCGACATGGGACTCGTCAACATCGGCGGCCTGCGAAACAATATGCCTGAAGGCATCGTGCGTCGAGGCGACATCATGCTCATCTCGCCCTTCGAGAACTATGTCGTCGTGCTCGAGATGAAAGGCAAGGACTTGCTCGAACTGATGCGGAACATCGCCGCCGTCAAAGGCGAGGGCGTGAGCAGCAGCGTGCGGATGGAGATAACGGCAGACGGACAACTGCTCTCCTGCACCATCGACGGAAAGGAGATTGACCCGCATCGCACCTACACAATAGCCACCATCGACTACCTCGCAGAAGGCAACGACAAGATGTATGCCCTCAAGAAGGCCGTGAAACGGCACGACATCGGCATCCTCGCTCGCGACATCATGATGGAGTACGTGATAAAACACCGCGTGATTGACAGCAAGTTGGAGGGGAGAATCGTTGTTAAATAGTTCATAGTTCATAATTCATAGTTCATAGTTGATAGTTATGAAACGTATATTGCCTCTTTTGATTTACCTTTTCACCTTTTCACCTTTTCACCTTTTAATGGCGCAAGAAGGTTCGCTGTTTGTTGTTCACACGAGCGACACGCATTCCTGCATCGAACCCGTCTCGCCGAACTTCAGCGACACGGCTCAGGCCAATAAGGGCGGCTATCTGCGACGCGTCGTTCTCCTCGAGCAGTTGCGCAAGGAGCATCCCGACGACTTGCTCCTCTTCGACTGCGGCGACTTCAGCCAAGGCTCGGCGTACTACAACATCTATAAGGGCGAGGTGGAGGTCAAGCTGATGAACCTTATGCGCTACGACGCCTGCACCATCGGCAACCATGAGTTCGACTTCGGACTCGACAACCTTGCCCGCCTGATGCGAATGGCCGAGTTCCCGTTCGTCTGTTGCAACTACGACTTCACCGGCACGCCTTGCGAAGGATTGGTAAAGCCATATATTATAAAGGAACGCGCGGGCGTACGCGTAGGCATCCTCGGTGTCTGTCCGCAACCCGAAGGGCTTATCACGGGGAAGAACTTCGAGGGAATGGGCTACACAAAGCCCGCAAAAGCCGCGCAGCCCGTCATCGACCACCTGAGAAATGAGGAGCATTGCGACGTCGTCATCTGTCTGAGCCACCTCGGCTGGGGCGAGAAACCCGACATGGACCCTGACTTCATCGCCAACACCACGGGCCTGGACGTCGTCCTTGGCGGCCACTCACATACCTACTTCACAGAAGCGCGCTACCTGCACGACAAGAAGGGCCACGAAGTCCTTGTCGACCATCAAGGCAAGAACGCCCGTTTCCTGGGAACGATTGAAATAAAGACAGGCTTCCACAAGGAATAGACAACAAAAAGCCCCTCCTGATGGAGAGGCTTTTGTTTTTGTGTCTGTCCCCATTTCCTTCAGGAGAGGGGACGGAGACCTTTACAGCGAGATAGCACCGCTGGGGCATGCGTCAGCGCAAGTGCCGCACTCGGTGCACTGTTCGGGGTCAATTGAATACTTCTCGCCCTCGGAGATAGCTCCTACGGGACATTCGTCGATACATGTGCCGCAAGCAACACAATCATCACTAATTACGTAAGCCATGATAATCTACAATTTAACTTTTTATTGTTTACTTTTTACTGTGTTCAGTTCGTTTTCGAGTGCAAAGATAATTATTTTTAGTGATAATGGTGTCGCTCAGCCCGACTTTTTTTCTCCTTTATCACCAAAAACAATGATTTGAGCAATAAAACGCCCCTTGATTACGTTATTATTGTGATGCGCATGAACATTTTGAGGTGTTTTACCTCGCTTTTTATCTTTGCCTTTGCTCTATGCGTCGTGGCGCAGGAGCGCAAGGTGCAGAACCGCCCGTACATCGACGAGCGGAAACTTCATTATGGCTTCTTGCTGGGCTTGCACATACAGGATATCGAGTTGGAGAACAACGGCTACATCGACCCCGAGACAGGCGAGCAGTGGTATGCCGAGATAGACAACTACAGCCCCGGCTTCACAGTCGGCGTGCTTGGCGCCCTCAAACTGAACAAATACTTCTCGCTGCGCCTTTCGCCCACGATTCATTTCGGACAGAAACATGCCGTCTATCACGAGCAGAAGAGTGGGGCAGACAGCACGCAGGTCTTCAAGAGCACATACATCTCAGTGCCTGTTGACGTGAAGTTTGCAGCGCCGCGCTACAACAACTTCCGCCCTTACCTCATTGCAGGTGTCAATCCCATGGTCGACCTCACTGCCCGCAAGCACGATGCCCTGCGGCTCAAGCCGTTCGACATCTATCTGGAAGTCGGCATGGGCTGCGACATCTACCTCCCTTACTTCAAGCTCATTCCAGAGCTCAAGTTCTGCTTCGGCCTGCTCGACATCATACAGAAAGACCGCAGCGACCTCATCGACGGCACTTTGCTGAAGTACACCAAGGCCGTCAATGGCGGGCACAGCAAGATGATAGTCCTCACCCTTAACTTTGAATAACTATGAACCTCAAATCCCTTTTCCTCGCTGCACTCCTTGTTTGCGGCTTGTCTCTCTCGTCTTGTCATAAAGAAGACGAGGACTTGAAGGGCATTGCCTTTGAGCTGTGCCAGTACATCCCAGACCACGTTCTGCTGGAGCAGTCGAGGGACTTCATGACGAGCGACTTCTATGCCGTGCTCGACACGATGTTCAACCTCCCGGAGCACGAGGCGATGGACCACGAATGGCTCCATTACTTCGTTACCGGCAACGGCGGTACGATAGCGGATTTCACGGTGGACACGGTGGAGCTGCAGGACAAGACGCATGCCTTGGCGCTCCTGACCGTTCGCCAGAAGTGGGAGGACGGCTCGTTCTGCTCCGAAGAGGACACCGAGAAGCACACGCTCTACATGGAGAAGGTCGGAGGCAAATGGCTCATCTCCGACTTCGACGGGCACAAGCAGGACTGCATCAACTACATCGCCATCTGGCGAGAGGAAGAGGCTTTGCGGCAGACGATAAGCGATTACCTCGTGAAGGAGGTCGGCTCGCAATACCTGGGGGGCGACCTCTGCATCCCTGTGCTGATGCTCGTTTCTACGGAAGAAGACGTTTCGGACAGCACCCGCGTTTACGGGGATTTCTGGGTGTTCAACTACAACGTTGTAGGCGATACGCTCAAGACCGTTTCCGGGGGCAACCACTCGGGCTGCATCTCTCTTGCAAAGGAGGGCGGCAAACTAAAGGTGACGCGCTTCGAGCAGACGGTAGACGGCGCAGGCAATGAGGCGAGTGCCAGGCGCATCTTTGCCGACCGCTTCGACATCTATCAGAATATGCACAGCAGCGAGGACGTCCGCGAAGCCGTCCGCAGCGAGCAGCTGCAGCAATATGTCCAGCAGCACGGCTTGAAGGTCAAGTACTATCAGGACTACGGCTGGGACGCGAAGCAAATTGAATAGACGCTCTCCAAACCCGAAGGTCCGAGTCCCCAAGTCTTACGTATCCCGTATTGTTTCTTCTTTGATTTATTTGTCTGACTCCACGCTACGAATGCAGTTCAGCGCATTAAGTGTGCGGGGATAACCGATGAAGGGAAGATTGGAGGAGATGACGGCAATGAGCATGTTCTTGTCGTTGCCCACGTGGTAGTTGCCTGCAATATGTCCCTTCAGCTGCGGCTCGCACCCGCCTTGAGCGGCAAGAAAACAGAACGTTATCAGCTCGCGCATCTTCAGGTCGAGGCCCGTGCGGGTGTAGTAGTCGCCAAAGCAGTTGTCGGCCAGCCATTTGTTGATGTGCCGGCTATCCTCAGGCCCCGACTTCCAGAAATCGAGCATCCCGTCGCCGAAACAACCCACTTGCGCCCGGGTGCCAGCCTCACGACGATTTTCCATTGTGGTGGTCTGCTGCGAAGCCAATGGGAGGGCGATGCCATGAGCGGACAGGATTTCATTGGTGGCCGTCAGGAACGGACGGACGCGCCCCATTCCCAAGTAGGCCGTGGCCTGATAGACGATTTCCTTCACTTCAACGGGTGTCACGCCGTTAGCCAATGCTTGGGGCAGCAGTTCGCGGTATTCGTCAATGCCCTGACAGCCCAAGAGCGTAGCCAGATAGCAGATATAGCGTGTGCGGTCGTCGAGCTCGGTTTTCACCTGCTCCACCACCTCGCCGTATGCAAAGGCATCAAAGCGCCTGATGTAATCGGCATCGGTCACACTGAGCAGTGCTCCGCTGGCGGGCAGCTTGTCGTACTCGGCATCCGTGACAGGCTCCAACCATTCATTAGAAGCACCTTCTTCCACTTTCGTCATATACGTCAGATGCTGCATCCATGAGTCTTTTGCAGCCCCGTGCCAGTGTTTCGCTTCAGCAGGGATGGCTACAACTACGCCCGGATGCAGGGCTACAGGCTCCTTGCCCTCTTCTACATACCAGCCGTGACCAGCCACGCAGACCAGCACCTGCACCGACTTGTGGTGGATATGCCAGTTGTTGCGGCATCGCGG
>CAMJOE010000081.1:0-13195 GCA_946407485.1 uncultured Prevotellaceae bacterium
TGGAACACTTCGAATGGTCTGCGCACCATTGAAGAATGGCAGCCTGGCTGCTGGGTGCAAGTGACTTGCCCAACGCAGGAAGACGTGAACTTTCTGGAGCAGACGCTCAAAATCCCTGATTACTACATTAGCGACATTGCCGATACGGACGAACGTGCCCGTTACGACATCGACGAGGGCTGGGTGCTCATCATCCTTCGTATTCCATACGTGAAGGAGACGAAAAGCCGCACGCCCTACACGACCATCCCGCTCGGTATCATCATGAAGGGCGACGTGCTGATTACGGTCTGCAACTTCGAGACAAACATGATGATCGACTTCGTGTCGTATCAGCAGAAGCGCGGCCTCGGCTTCGTGGACAGCGTGGATATGATATTCCGCCTGTTCCTGTGCTGTGCCGTGTGGTACCTGAAGCGGCTCAAGCAAATCAGTTCGCGCATCGACAAGGCCAAGCAGAACCTCGACCACAAGATCAGCAACAATGACCTCATCTCGCTGAGCCGCCTGCAGGACAGCCTCACCTACTTCGTCACCTCCATCCGTGGCAATGAGAACCTGCTTTCCAAGCTGAAGTTCAAGCTGCCCATCGATGAGCTGGACGCCGACATGATAGAGGACGTCGGCATCGAGATGAGCCAGGCGCGCGAGACCACGAACATTTACGCCAACATCCTCGACTCGACGATGGACACCTATGCCAACCTGATCAACAACAACATGAACTCCGTCATGAAGATGCTCACCAGCATCAGCATTATCCTGATGTTCCCGACGCTCATCGCCAGCCTGTTTGGCATGAACCTGGTGAACGGCATGGAGACGGCCTCTTGGGGCTTCCCGCTGGCACTTGTCTTGTCGATTGTCGTCACGGTCCTCTTTATGTGGTATTTCAAGCGCAAAACTTGGATTTGAGGGCGGTACATAGTTCATAGTTCATAGTTAATAGTTGAAATTTTTCACTAATCAGATAAAAAAACGAGCTCTTTCCTTGCAGGTTAGAGCTTTTTTTGTTTATTTTGCGTCCACTATACCTTTATTTAATTAACAATTATGACTGACGAATTAGAAACCACTGCCCTTGAGCAGTCTTCTGAGATTACTAACGAACAAGTATCTGAGCCCGCAGCAGAGCAAACCGTTGACGTTGCAAGCGAGCCCGCAGTAGAGGCAACTGAGCCCGAAACCGAGTCGGCTGAACCTGAGTTTGAGGTCGATGCTGAGGAGAGCACTTCAGAGCTTTCCGATGCTGAGCAGCACGTGGCTGAGCAGACATTCAAGACGAAGGAGGAGGTCGTGGCTCGCGTCCAGGAAATCGCCCAGAGCGGCGAGGCTGGCGATAAGACGGAGCTCAACCTGCTGAAACAACTCTTCTACAAGTTCCACAACGCCGAGGTGCAGGAGGCCTTCAAGGCCTACGTCGAGGCAGGTGGCGAGGAGGGCAAGTTCATGCCGGAAATCGACCCGACGGAACCCGTCTTCCGCGAAGCAATGCAGACAATCCGCGAGCGTCGCGCCGCCATCCAGGAAACGATAGAACAGCAGAAGCAGGCCAACCTGAAGCGTAAGCTCGAAATCCTGGAGCGCATACAGCAGCTCACCTCCACGCCCGAAGAGGCCAACAAGAACTTCGACGAGTTCAAGGCCCTGCAGAACGAGTGGAAGGAGATAAAGGCCGTGCCGGCCGAGCGTGCCACGGAGCTCTGGAAGAACTATCAGCTCTACGTCGAGCAGTTCTACGATTTGCTGAAGCTCGGCCACGAGTTGCGCGACTACGACTTCAAGAAGAACCTCGAGACCAAGATGCGTCTCATCCAGCAGGCCGAGGCGCTGGCCGACAATCCCGATGTGCTGCAGGCATTCAGCCAGTTGCAAACCCTCCATCAGGAATGGAAGGAGACGGGACCCGTCGCCAAGGAGATACGCGAAGACGTATGGGCAAAGTTCAAGGAGGCTTCGACAGTCATCAACAAGAAACATCAGGCTTTCTTCGACGCCATCAAGGCTCGCGAGGAGGAGAACCTCACGAAGAAGACGGCCCTCTGCGAGCAGCTCGAAGCCTTCTCGACGGACGGGCTCAAGACGTTCGCCGACTGGGACGCCATCACGCAGAAGATTAAGGAGCTGCAGGCAGAGTGGAAGACCATCGGCTTCGCTCCGCAGAAGATGAACACCGCCATCTTCGAGCGCTTCCGCCAAGGTTGCGACGCCTTCTTCGAGAAGAAAAACACCTTCTTCAAGGACCTCAAGGAGGAGCTGAACACAAACCTGGCAAAAAAGAAGGAACTTGTGGAAAAAGCCGAGTCGTTGATGGAGAGCACCGATTGGCGCTCGACGGGCGACATACTCATCAACCTGCAGAAGCAGTGGAAAGAGATAGGCACCGTGCCCCGCAAATATAGCGAAGACCTGTGGAAACGCTTCACGACGGCATGCGACCACTTCTTCGAGGCGCGCCAGGCTGCCACGGCCGACGTGCGCAACGAAGAGAAGGCCAACAAGGAGCAGAAGCTCGGCATCATCGCGCAGCTCAAGGAACTGGCTGAAACAGAGGGCGAAAACGTCATCCAGCAAGTCAAGGAGCTGCAGCAGAAGTGGAGCGAGGTGGGCCACGTGCCTTTCCGCGACAAGGAGGCACTCTACAAGGAGTACCGCGCCCTGTGCGACAAACTCTACGATGCCTACGGCGTGAGCCAGGCCAAGCGTCGCCTCAACAACTTCCGCAAGAACCTGGCGGAGAAGATAGAGAATGCAGGCGGCTCGCTGAGCGACGAGCGTCAGCGGATGCAACGTGCCTACGAGCGCATGCTCGGCGAAATAAAGACCTACGAGAACAACATCGGTTTCCTCAATGCAGGCAGCAAGAAGGGCAACTCGTTGGTTGAGGCCATGAACAAGAAGGTGGAGAAGCTCCGCGAGGAACTCAACCTCCTGGCCCAGAAAATCAAGGCCGTTGACGAACAGATGAGGGAGGAACAATAAGCGCCTCCCGAGGGAAGAGCCGACGCCACAGCAAGGAAAGACTGACGCTTGCTGTGGGAAGAGCCAACGCCACAGCAAGGAAAATCCAACCCTTGCTGTGGGGTTTTCCCGTGCCTCTCGTCCAGGGCATCCGCCCGACGCGCCTGCCTTGCCCCGGAGTCATTTCCCGCCCCTCTGCAAAACATACAAAAAAAGCAAACGTCTGCTTCGGAGCGTTACTCCTTTTTGCAGCACGTTTGCTCTTTTTTTGACCATTCTCTCCCCTTGCCTTGCGCAAAATGTCCTATTATATTGCGAAAAAGGGAACAAATCGACAAATTTAATAACCAAAATAGTGCTTTTTCGCATAATTATTTGTACCTTTGCAGCCGATTAGTGCGCACTATGCGCGCACGAACAATTAATATATAAGCATGAGGTGCACCGTAACGAAAGTCGTAACGAAGCGTCAGATGGACGACTTCGTGGAGCTTCCCAAAAAGCTCTACAAGGGCAATTCATGCTACGTGCCAGACCTGGAGCAGGACGTCCGCAACTGGTTCGACCCCCGTCACAACCCGGGGCTCAAGCACAGCGATGTGCTTCCCCTCGTGGCCTACAACACGGAGGGAGAGGCGGTGGGACGCATCGTCGGCATCATCAACCGCAAAGCCAACGAGACCTGGAAAGGCTCGTGCGTCCGCTTCGGATGGATAGAGTTCGTGGATGATGCAGATGTCTCCGCCGCTCTCTTGAAGGCGGTCGAGGACTGGGGACGCCAGAAAGGCATGGACTCCATACAGGGTCCGCTCGGCATCTCCGACTTCGACAAGGAAGGCATGCTCGTGGAGGACTTCGACAAGCTGGGTTCCGCCATCACCATCTACAACCCGCCCTACTACCCCGAGCACATGGCGCGGCTCGGCTTCGGCAAAGAGGTGGACTGGGTGCAGGTCAGGGTGCCGGTGCCCGATGAGGTGCCCGAGCGATTCGCACGCGTCAAGAAACTCGTGGGCGACCTCTACGGACTCAAGGTGAGAAAGCTCACGCCGCGCGAGGTCTTCAAGGAAGGCTACGGACGCAAGATATTCCACCTGCTCAACGCAGCCTACAGCCAGCTCTTCGGCTACACGCCGCACAACGATGAAGAGGCAGATGCCTTCGTGGCCGAATACATACGCATGCTCGACCTCAGGATGCTGCCCATGGTGGAAGATGCAGAAGGCCAGCTCATCGCCTGTAGCATCACGATGCCAAACCTCTCGAGAGCCCTGCAGAAGACGGGCGGCAAGCTGTTCCCCTTCGGCTGGTACCACATGCTCAGAGCCATGAAGTGGCATCACGAAGACGAGGTGGAACTCCTCCTCATTGCTGTCCATCCAGAGTGGCAAGCATTAGGCATCAACGCCCTCCTCTTCGCCGACCTCATCCCCGTCTTCAAGGAGATGGGATTCCGGTGGGCAGAGACCGGGCCGATGCTCGAGGACAATCTGAAAGTCCTGTCGCAGTGGAAAACGCTCAACCCCATATACTACAAGCGACGCCGCTGCTTCAGCAAGAATATTAAATAGGACAACGGACAACAGACAACAGACAACGGACAAGAGGACAACAGTCAGCAGACGACGGACAACGGACGACGGACGGCGGACAGCAGACGACGAAAACTCCGGCCTATCCGTAAACTCCGATTATTCCAATCACTCACGTGACGCCAGGTATCCGGATGAAAGTTGTCAGCTGGCAGTTGCCGAAAGTAAAGAAAACGAAATAGAAAAATGAACAGAGTAGTAATAACAGGCATGGGCATCTGGTCCTGCATCGGTACGACCCTCGACGAAGTGCGCGACGCACTCTATCAGGGCAAGAGTGGCATCATCTTCAGCCAAGAACGCAAAGACGCCGGCTTTCGCTCGGCATTGGTGGGCAACGTCCCCAAAGTGGACTTGAAACCCTACGTCCCACGCAACCTCCGCAACTTCATGCCCGAAGAGGCGCAGTACGGCTACATCGCCACCAAGCAGGCCCTCGAGCATGCAGGACTCGACGAAGACTATCTCAACACGCACGAAGTCGGCATCATCTACGGCAACGATTCCGTAGCAGAAGCCACGATGCAGAGTCTCGACAAGTTCCGCCAGGCAAACAGCACGGTGGCTTGTGGCAGCGGAGCCATCTTCCAGAGCATGAACTCCAACATCACCATGAACCTGGCCTGCCTCTTCAAACTGCGCGGCATCAACCTCACCGCCTCGGCAGCCTGTGCATCGGGTTCGCAGAGCATCGGCCTCGCCGCACTTCTCATCTCGCAAGGCCTGCAGGACTGCGTGGTCTGCGGTGGTGCTGAGGAGAACAACATGTACGGTATCGCGTCGTTCGACGGCATTCAGGCGTTCTCCATCCGTGAGGACGAACCCACGAAGGCCAGCCGTCCCTTCGACGCCAGCCGCGACGGACTCGTGCCAAGCGGAGGCGGCGCAACGGTCGTCCTCGAAAGCTACGAGCACGCCGTCAAGCGCGGAGCAAACATCATCGCTGAAATCGTAAGCTGGGGCTTCTCGGGCAACGGCGACCACATCTCTACGCCCAACGTGGAAGGTCCCGCACGCTCGCTCGAGCTCTGCCTCCGCAACGGCGGCGTTGACCCAAAGCAGATTGGCTACATCAACGCACATGCCACCAGCACCGTCATCGGCGACCGCCGCGAAGCACAAGCCATCGCACAGCTCTTCGGCGAACGCACCGTACCCGTCACCTCCACAAAGAGCCAGACGGGACACGAGATGTGGATGGCAGGCGCCAGCGAAATCATCTACTCGACCCTCATGATGAAAAACGGCTTCATCGCCGGCAACATCAACTTCGAGAAGCCCGACGAAGAGACCGCCTGCATCAACGTACTGCCCGAGACGAAGGAGACGCACTTCGACATGTTCCTTTCCAACAGCTTCGGCTTCGGCGGCACAAACTCCACACTTATCGTCAAGAACGTTTAACAAAGACAATATAATCACTAACCAAAACAGAATAACATGACAAGAGAAGAAATCATTGCTGAGATCAATTCAGAACTGGCAGAAGAATTTGAAATCGATGAGGCTGCCATCACTCCTGATGCTCCTATCTATCAAACACTTGAGCTCGACAGTCTGAGCCTCGTGGACCTTATCGGCATCGTGCAGACAAAGTACGGCGTGCTCATATCCAAGGCTGAGCTTCCCAACATCAAGACCTTCGCCCAGCTCTACGATTACATCGAGCAACACCAGAAATAATCAGTCAATTCGTAATTCACAATTCACAGTTCATAATTCATAATCAGGCGCTCCCAATCATCGGGGGAAACACTTATGAATTATGAATTATCAATTATGAATTAAATGAACGATGTCCTGATTATCGGCAGCGGACTGGGTGGACTGGAGTGCGGCGCACTGCTCGCAAAGCGAGGGCTAAAGGTGCTCGTGCTGGAGAGGTCCAATCAACCAGGCGGTTGCATGCAGAGCTTCCGCAGAGGCGGACTGCATTACGATACGGGACTGCACTATGTGGGCGGGCTTGCTCCAGGCCAGGCGATGCACGACGCATTCGCAGAGCTCGGACTGCTCGACCTGCCGTGGGAAAGGATGGACGACGACTTCGACCACGTCGTCATCTCCGGCCGACGCTTCGCCTTTCATCAGGGCTACGAAGCCTTCGCCGAAGGACTGGCCAAGGACTTCCCGCATCAGCGCGAGGCACTCCAAAGCTATGTCCTGCGGCTACAGAACATCACGCCGGCCGACATGGATGTCTGCGCTTACGACTACCTCTGCCAGACCTTCTCCGACGAGATGCTGGTGAACGTCGTCAGCGCTGCTGCCATGAAGACCGAGCTTCGTAAGGAATCGCTCCCTCTCTTCAATTTCGCCCACACCTGCTCCAGTTACATCGAGAGCAGCTGGCGGTTGAGGGGCGACGGCAATCTGCTGGTGAACAAGCTCATCAGCACAATCGAAGCGGCTGGCGGCGAAGTGCGGACAGGCTGCAAGGCGATAAGCATGACCGAGGCAGACGGCAGCATCCGGAGCGTCACCTGCGACGACGGACAGACCTTCGAGGCTGCGTACTTCATCTCCGACATCCATCCCGCCCTGCTTTGCCAGATGCTCGAGGGCTGTCCTACCGTAAGGAAAACCTTCCGCAGAAGAATGATGTCCGCAGAGAACACTTGCGGCATGTTCACGGCACAGCTCAGCATCAAGCCCGGCACGTTGCGCTATTTCGCCCACAACGCTTTCGTCTATGACCGGCCAAACGTCTGGACGATGAGCGAGACGAACGACCCCGTCAAGGGCGTCATGATAAGTGCCAGAGTGCCTGAGGACGGCTCGGACTACCTGAGGCAAATCGACCTCCTGACCCCCATGCCGTGGCACGAATGCAGTGCCTGGGCAGAGACGACGGTCGGACGTCGTGGCGACGACTACAAGACCTTCTGCCACCGCAAGGCAGAGCAATGCATCGCCCTGGCAGAACAATACATCCCCGGCCTCCACGAGATGGTGGAGCATTGCTATACCAGCACGCCGCTTACCTATCGCGATTACCTGGGAAGCCCCGAAGGCGGGGCTTTCGGCATGCGAAAGGACTGCCGCGCCTCGATACTCAGTTTCCATTCGGTCAGCACACCGCTTCCCAACCTCTTCCTCACGGGTCAGAGCATCATCCTGCCTGGCATCGAAGGCGTCACCATGACGGCTTTCGAGACGTGCAGCAAAATCCTTTGAAAGGTGAAAAGTTGAAAAGGGGAAAAGGTAAAAAGGTGAAAAGTTAAAAGAGTGATAAGGTTACAGAGCCCGACACTTTAACATCTAATATATGACAAGAAAACTCTTTGCGACCCTTGCCCTATTGTTGGCATTCTGCGCGAATGTCCTGGGACAGAAGATTACCGGTGTCATCCTCGATGCTTCCACTGGCGACAGCCTTTCCCTTGCAGGTGTTTCGTACAAGGATCGCAAGACATCCACCATAGCCGACCTGGACGGCGTCTTCTCCATCGCACGCATCAACGGTGCCACGCTCACCTTTTCCTGCATGGGATACAAGGACGAGACCGTGAACATCACTAAGGCCACGCCCAGCCGACTCACCATTAAGCTGAAGCCCGATACGAAGCAGCTCGGTGAAGTCGTTGTCAAGGCGGAGAGGAAGCGCTATGTCCGCAAGGACAACCCCGCCGTCGAGCTCATGAAACGTGTCATTGAGAAGAAGAAGGACACAAGGCTCGAGAACCACGACTACTACATGTACAACAAGTATCAGAAGCTGTCGATGGCGCTCAACGACTACAAGGTGAAGGAGTTGGACAGCACCGATGCAGGCAAAGTGAAGTGGACACAGCAGGCCGAGCTAAGCCCATACAATAAGAAGATGGTCGTGCCAATCTCCCTCGACGAGACTGTCACGCAGCACATCTATCGCAAAGACCCGAAGTCGGAGAAGGACATCATCCAGGGAGAGCAAAGTACGGGCCTGAATCAGCTCTTCGCCACCGGCGAGATGATAAACACGACGCTGAAGGAGGTCTTTCAGGACGTCGATATCTACGACCAGTATATCAAGCTCCTGAAGTTCCCCTTCCTGAGCCCCATCGCATCCGGTGCCACGGCTTTCTACCGCTACTACATCAACGACACCGTGCTCGTGGACCGCGACTCCTGCTTCCACCTGACGTTCACTCCCAACAATCCTCAGGACATCGGTTTCAACGGCGACATCTACATCCTGAAGGACTCCACGCTGCACGTCAAGAAGTGCCACCTCTCCATCCCCAAGAAGAGCGACGTCAACTTCGTCAGCTCGCTGCACATCGACCAGGTTTACAGTCAGTTGCCCAACGAAGAGTGGGCCCTGACCACCGACGACATGTGGGCTGAGATGACGCTGCTCGGCAAGAGCGTCCTCGTGGTGCGCAACACGCGTCTCAGCGACTACAGCTTCGAGCCGCTGCACAAGAATCTGTTCAAGGGGCAGGCAAAGGTGAAGCGTATGGCTGACTCGAGGAACCAGGACGAGGAGTTCTGGGACCAGTACCGAGCTGTCGAGCTGTCGCAGAAGGAAGGCGGACTGGGCGACTTCATGACCGCCATGTCGAAGTCGAAGAACATGCGCATCCCCCTGCTTGTTGTGAAGACGCTCTTCGAGAACTACATCGAGACCTCCAAGGCAGGCAAGCCCAGCAAGTTCGACATAGGCCCCGTCATCAGCACCTTCTCATCCAACTTCCACGATGGCTTCCGCCTGCGCGTCGGCGGTCAGACAACGGCGGCCTTCAACAAGCACCTCTTCCTCGAGGGTCACTACACCCACGGCTTCAAGTCGGGCGGCAACTATTACGGCGGCCTCGTGACCTACTGCTTCAATAAGAAGAAGAACTCCTACTTCGAGTTCCCGCAGCGCATGATTGTCTTCGAGAGCAGCTACGACGTCACATCCGTCTCCGACAAGTTCCTGAAGAACAGCAAGGACAACCTCTTTGTCAACTTCAAGACCGAAACGGTGAAGATGCTCTACAAGAACAACAAGCAGCGCCTGGGCTTCGTCTGGGAGACGGACTACGGACTGAACTTCACCACGAACATCGAGGCAGAAAGCAACAAGCCGACGGGAAACCTGCACTTCATCCACGTCAACGATGGCACCGAGGATTACCGTATCCGCACGACAGAATGGAATGCATCCGTGCAGTTCTGCCCCGGACAGACCTACATCAACACCAAACAGGACCGCTGGCCCATCAACAAGGACCGTCCCGAGTTCACCATCCGCCATGCCATCGACTTCAAAGGCATCCTCGGAGGTCAGTTCGCATCGAACCAGACGGAAGTGGGCATCTTCAAGCGCCAGTGGCTTGGCAGCTGGGGACGTATCGACCTCTATGCCTCTGGCTCAATGCAGTGGAACAAAGTGCCGTTCCCGCTGCTCATCACTCCCCCGTCGTGTATCTCCTACGTCGAGCAGGAAGGCACCCTCAACATGTTGCGTAACATGGAGTTCTTCATGGACCGCCGCGTCTTCTGGTCTATCGCCTGGAACATGAACGGCAAGATATTCAACCGCATCCCCTTGTTCAAGAAGCTCAAGCTCAGAGAGTACCTCGCCTTCCGCGGCGTATGGGGCTCGCTCACCGACAAGAACAATCCCATGCTCAACAGAGGCGACGACATGCTTTATGAGTTCCCAGAGGGCTCCTACGCCATCGATGCCAGCAAGCCATACATGGAGGTGGCAGTCGGCGTCCGCAACATCTTCAAGGTCTTCGGCGTGGACTATGTGCGCCGCCTCAATTACCTCGAACATCCGGGGACGAAGAAGAACGGCGTCCGATTCAACCTGACCCTCTCCTTCTGACCTCGTAATATATTATATATATAATGTATAATAGAAGCCGACGCTTCCAAGCGTCGGAGCTATCGAAACATCAGACAACGCAGTGACCCGTTTTCTCATCATACTCCTCTCGCTCGTGCTGCACTGCACAGTGGCTGCGGCCATCACGATTCCTCGCGACCACATCTTCGTGTTCGAGCGTAATACGAACACGAACTACGTGTGCTACGACATCAACCTCGAGGACGGGAAGCTCAACCAGAAGGAACCGCTCAAGACGTATTGGGTGTTGGGTCATGAGACACGAATCGAAGGCCTGACCTTCCTCGACCGCAAGATGGCGTTCGGCGTCAAGGTCATCAAGGCGAGCGCCGACGAGGCTGTCGTGCACCTGACCGCCTATAAAGACTTGAAGATACGCATCTGCAAGCGCAACGGCAAGTGGGTAGGCATCGTCAAGGCAGGCGGGCACGAGATGGTTCTGCAGAAGATGTTCGCACAGATGAAGCCCCCCATCAACGCCAAATGCGAGTACGTCGAGCTCTTCGGCATAGACCTCAAGACCGGCGAAAAGCGGAAGGAACGCATCACACCATAGGGAGTCGCCATTTCCCGGCGAAGCCGGACCAAAACGGAGGACTCCTGTCTGTGTTCTATCGCACTTTTGGTGCTTTTTTTCTGAACGCCAATAATAAGAAACCACGTATAGCACGAAATACACGAATCACGTTTGTCGGATAATCAGCGGCAGGCGTATTTCGTGTAATACGTGCAGTTCGTGGTTTTTTCATTAATAATCTCGCGTCGCGCGACACGCTTTGTTACTCATTTTTGCACAGGTTGTTCGTTGCTTTGTCGCGATGCAGCAATTGAATTATCATGATGTTGCAATTGCTGCATCGCGACAAAGCAACGAACCTCACGTGTGGGGTCTTGAAAAGAGACGTGAAGAATAGGGTAGTGCGGGCAGAGCCGATGCTCGCCGGGAAGGGTCAGGAGGGGCTGATGAACAGATAGCCCCGGGCATCATGACGCTTGACGCCCTTCAGAGCAGCGCTTCGATGGCCTTCTCGATATCGGGGATGTTCTCCTGACGGGCCTGCAGGTCGCAGTTGCGGTCGATGAGGAAGTAGCAGGGCAGGTGCTGTACGTCGTAGAGCGTCAGCATGTCGCTCTCCAGTCCCTCTTCGCAATAGACGCTGACCCAGGGCAGTGCCTCGCAGCGTTGCTTCCAGAGGTGTTCGCTCGGGTCCACGCTGACCTGATAAATCTCAAAGCCGCGCCCGTGGTATTTGTCGTAAAGCTCTCGCAGGAGCAACGTGCGCTCCGTGCTTCCCTCCATGGAAAATGCGGTGAAATCGAGCAAAACGACGTTGCCCCGCAAGCTGCTGAGCGTCCGTTCCTGTCCGCGGATGTCGGGGAAGGTCATGTCGATGATGCCCAGCTCGCGCACCTTGTCGCCGTCTATGTCGAGCACAATCTGCCGCGGCTTCGCCTGGTTGCGTTGGCACTCCTGAATGATGGCCACGAGGTTCTCGGTCCGAGGGCTTTGGGGGTACTTGTCGTTCCATGCGTTTGCCACGGCGCGCATCCAGTTCAGGTCGCTCTTGTCGTGCATCGGGTCGAAGATAAGGCTCGCTCCGAGCGTTTGGAAGCAGGCGTAGTAGCTGTAGGCCGAGCCGTAGTTGCCGTGCAGGATGTCGCGCTTCACCTCCGCTTTGTACTTGTCGACGAGCCTCTCTATCATGCTGTCGCGCTCCTGTATGGTGAAGTTGCGGTCGGCAGAGATGCGTCGCACTTCTCGCTCCAGGCCGGCGAGCTTGAGGCAGAGGAGGCGGATGGTGTCGCACGTGCCGCTGCCCTCCACGGCGTAGCCGAACGAGAGGTCCTTCATGTCGGCCTTGACGCGGACCGTCTCCGTGCTGTCGATGGCGAGGTTGATGCCTCCATCACCGATGCGGAGGCGATAGAACTCGGGACTGCCGGCGCCCGCCTTTTCGAAGCGGAAGGCTCCGTCGCCACTCAATCGGATGCTGTCGATGGCTACTGTGCCCTCGCCCAGGGAAAGGTGTTCGAGATAAAGCATCAGGGAGTCCGCCCCGCTGATGTTGCCCTCGATGCAGAACTTCTCCTCCTGCCTGCATCCCCAGAGAAAAATGAGGGCGATGAGTATGAATAATGTCTTTTTCATCATCTTCTTATGTGCTTTAGCGAGTGCAAAGGTACGAAAAACTGTGCAATAACAAATAATTATGAATTATGAATTATGAATTATGAATTAAAATTCGTACCTTTGCACGATTTTATATCATATATTTGACGCAAAAGAAACAAGTTAAACAAATCAAGATGAACGTAATTACAAAGACAGTCGAGTTGCCTGATGGGAGAACCATCAGCATCGAGACCGGGAAACTTGCCAAGCAAGCCGATGGTTCCGTGATGCTCCGCATGAACAACACGATGCTCCTGGCCACTGTTTGCGCAGCTAAAGATGCCGTTCCCGGCACAGATTTCATGCCCTTACAGGTTGAGTACAGAGAAAAGTATTTTGCTGCCGGACGTTTTCCCGGCGGCTTCACAAAGCGTGAGGGTAAGGCAAACGACGACGAGATACTGACTTGTCGTCTCGTGGACCGCGCCCTGCGCCCCCTTTTCCCCAGCAATTATCATGCTGAAGTGTATGTGAATGTTATCCTTTTCTCTGCCGATGGCGTGGACATGCCCGATGCTCTGGCTGGCTTTGCCGCTTCTGCAGCTTTGGCTTGCAGCGATATCCCCTTCGAGGGCCCCATTTCAGAGGTGCGCGTGGCTCGCATCAACGGCGAGTTCGTCATCAATCCCACCTTCCAGCAGCTCA
>CAMJOE010000082.1:0-13025 GCA_946407485.1 uncultured Prevotellaceae bacterium
ATGCGCTTGTGGTGGAATTGGTAGACACGCCAGACTTAGGATCTGGTGCCGAGAGGCGTGTAAGTTCGAGTCTTATCAGGCGTACACTTTGAAAGGGGAAAAGTTGAAAAGGTGAAAAGTTGAAAAAGCAAATATAAAGGTAAAAAGAATAAAAATTGAAAAGATAAAAAAATATTGAAAAGTTATGAAGAAGCTTTCGTCTCTTATAAGCTATACGTCATCCATCGTCTGTTGTCTGTTGTTCCTTGCCTCTTGTCTGTGGTCTTGTACTGAGGACATCGACACATCCGCGCGGTATGTGTTCAAGGAGCGTACCGTGGCGAGCTACCTCGTGGACCATCCGCAGTTCAGCGAATACGTGAAGCTCCTGAAGGAGCAACCCGTCAGCGACATCAGCGAGACCAGTGTCTATCAGCTCATGACCGCGTATGGCTACTACACCTGTTTCGCTCCGACGAACGCCGCCATACAACTCTACCTCGACTCGCTCGTCATAAAAGGCATCATCCCCGAGGCCAGCTGGGACGCTTTCCCCGATCAGCGGACACGCGACAGCATCAGGGCAGTCCTCGTGCTAAACAGCATCATCGACGGCACGAAGCAAGAGATAACCTTCTTCACCGGGCAGTTCCCCAAGACGAACGAGGAGTTCTCCATCAACACGATGGCAGACCGCAAGATCAGCGTCACGTACTACGCGTCGGACCTCGACAGCATGGCCATCGACGGCATGTGTCCCATCTCGAAGCGCAACCGCGACATCGAGGCCATCAATGGCTTCATCCACGAGGTCGGCTACGTAATCAACCCCAGCAACGAGACGCTGGGCAGCACGCTCCATAAGTACGCCTTCGACCACGAGTCGGGTCTGAGCGTCATGGCCAAGCTGGTGGAGGCCTGCGGACTTACCGACACGCTGAGCAAGGTGAAGGATGAGCGCTACGACCTCCTCTACCGCACGGGCGCCTTCCCAAAGTTCCACTGGAACCTGCTCAACGTTGACGTCGAGGCTCCCGAGCACCGGCGCTACGGCTTCACACTCTTCGCAGAAACCGACGAGTACTGGGAAAACGAGCTCGGCAAGAACAGGAAAGACATCACCAAAGAGGACATCATCGACTGGCTCTTGGATAAAGGCTACTATCCCGACGCCATCAACGACGACGACTATCGCAACGAAAACAACCTGCTCAACCAATTCGTCACCTATCACCTCCTGCCGGAACGCGTCGCCGTTGACAAGCTCGCCATCCACTACAACGAAAAGGGATACAACTACAAAAACAAGAACGCCGTCCCCACAGTGCCCGTATGGACCCACTTCGTCACATTTGGCAAGCGCCGCCTGCTGCGTGTATGGGAGAGCGCAGAGAGTCAGGGACCGTACCTCAACCGTTTCCCAAAACTCAACAACGGCAGGCACGATGACTACCATGAAAAGGAGTGCACCGAGGAGAATATAGGCGTCGAGATTCGCACGGACGAGAACTCGGGCATCGTTAAGCTCATCAACGGCATCATCTATCCTATCCATCAGCCCATCGCCTACACGGAGCACGTCCGCAATGAGCTGGCAAAGGTGCGCCTCCGCTATGACGCCTACGAACTGCAACCCGAGGCGTGGAACAACGACATGCGTAACATGAGCTACTTCTGGCGCTTCAAGTTCTCGAGCGATCCCGATAAGCAGTACTTCACAAACCTTACCGTCAACACGAAAGAAACTAATTTCATGCTCCTCAATGGGCGTGACCAGAGCTGGCCGAACTATCAAGCCGACGAAGTCCTCGCGGAAGGCCTCTACGACATTACTATTACCCTGCCCCCCGTCCCCAAGTTCGGTGTGTACGAGATACGTATGGGCGTATCGACCTTCAGCGGTACCCGCGGCATCTGCCAGGTGTACTGGGGGCCGCGCAAAGACCAACTCGTGGCTCAAGGCATACCCGTCAACATGCAGTTGGGTGGTAACAGCGTGCCCAACATCTTAGGTTGGGAGCGCGATACCGACGACGACGACTACAACGCCGAAGTAGATAAGAAGATGCGTAACAACGGTTTCATGAAGGGACCTGAGTACATCGTGGCAAGCGCGGGAGGCCGAGAGACAAACCGCATCAGCGCAACCTCGACGCGACGCATCATCGTACGCGAACCGATGTCGCCCGACGTCACCTACTACCTCCGCTTCAAGACCGTGCAGGACTACACCGAGAAGCAGCTCTTCGTCGATTATCTCGAATGGTGTCCCAAGGAAGTCTATGACAATCCCGAGTACCCGGAGGACATCTGGTAAAGCGAAGGAAAGGCTCCTATAAAAGGAGGCAGATGCTCTTGCAAAAAGAGGCAGATGCTCCCGCAAAAATAGGCAAGACAAAAAGCAAAGCCACTACTCGTCAAAGGGTAGTGGCTTCGTTTTTGGTCGCGTGCAGTCTTGCTGTTTATCGCGTGCGGTTTTATTTCAGGCAGCTGGCTATGAAGGCTTGCATCTCGGGGTAACTCTTCTCGATGCTCAGCAGGAGGTGCAGCTGGTTGTTGGCGCGGACGAAGTTGTGGTCGGGGTATTGGCACTTCCAATACTTGTCGCCGCTGAGGTAGTCCCAAAGGAATCGGACGCACTGCATGTAAGGGAAGAGGGCCGTGGCGTACGGCAAGTTCTCTATCTCGACGGGCAGTAGGAAGCTGCGGGCGCTCTCGAGGTAACCCTCGGTGAATGCCTTGAAGATGTCCATCCGGAACTTTACCTTGTCCATCTCCGGGCAGTCCTCGGCCACCTCGTTTGCTGCTGTGCGGAGGAAGTCGCCGTAGTCGGAGAAGATGAAGTTGGGCATCACGGTGTCGAGGTCGATGACGCAGAGCACGTTATCCTGCTTGTCGAACATCATGTTGTTGACCTTCGTGTCGCAGTGGCAGACGCGTTTCGGCAGCGTTCCCTCGCGGCCCATTCGCTCGGCCTTGCACATCTCGTCGGCCCGCTTCTCTATTTCCGCCAGCATCTTCTGCACGCGGTCTTCCTTCACCCGACCGGCCGGGTCGCGCTTGATGACGTCATGCAGCTGCTCGAGCCTGAACTCCATGTTGTGGAAGTCTTTAATGGTCTCGCCCAACGTAACGGGTATGTCGGCCAGCATCGCCTGGAAGTTACCGAAGGCGCGACCTGCTGCGCGGCTGCTTTCCGGGTCAACCGCCTGCTTTGTGACAGCATCCGCGATGAAGACCATCAGGCGCCAGTACTTCCCGTCCTCTTTCACATAGAGCTTCCCATCCTCCTTCGCGGGGATGAATCGCAGCACGCGGCGGTCGATGTCGGGCGTGCCCTGCTCGGTCAGCTTCTTTCGGATGTGCGACGTCACCGCGTCGATGTTGCGCATCACCATGTCCACGTCGGGGAAGACGACGTGATTCACGCGCTGCAGCACGTAGTCGGGTTTGTCGGCTTCGGCAGTCTTCACTTTGTACGTGTCGTTGATGAGTCCCTCGCCCAACGGCTTGATTTCGCTAATGGTTCCTTCGTAGGCGAAACGTCCCACGATAGTTGTCAGTTCTTGGTTCATAATTAATAGGTTTATGGGTTGTTTTGTGTGCAAAGATACAAAGAAAAAAAGAATTAAGAAAGAAATTAAGAATTATTTCGTATCTTTGCAAGCGAAACCACATAAAATGTAGGATAACATGAAACGACTCCTCTTAATCTGTCATTTATCATTTATCATTTGTCATTTAGCTTTAGCGCAACAGGCATCGGCTCCCACGACGCTCGAGGGCTGGGCTGAGCGGCTGGAGACATTCGGCAAGACTATCCCGCAGGAACAGGTCTTCATCCACATGGACAACACATGTTATTTCCTGGGCGATACCATTTATTACAAGGCCTACGTCCGCCGCAGCGATACGGGGGCGCCAAGCCGGCTGAGCGGCGTGCTTTATGCTGAGCTGCTCAATCAGGACGGCTACCTCGTGGAGCGCCAACAGCTTGAATTGCAGAACGGCCAGATGCACGGAAGCTTCGTCCTGCAGGACACGCTCTACGGCGGCTACTACGAGCTGAGGGCCTACACGCGCTGGCAGCTCAACTGGGGACTCACGGAGCACCCGCACAACAAGGTATCCGAGCTCTGGTTCTTCAACAAGCGGATGGCGAGGGAATACTATCAGGACTACGAGAAGCTGTATAGCCGCGTCTTTCCCGTCTTCGACAAGCCCAAGGAGCCGGGCGACTTCTTCCACGAGATGACGCTTCGCCCCCTGCGCCGCCTCTCGAAGGTAGACGAGACGTCGCCCAAGCCTAAGCTGCAGCTCTTTCCCGAGGGCGGCAATCTCGTGGCGGGCGTGCCGAACAGGGTAGCCTTTGAAGCGACCAGCAACGAAGGTTTGCACCTGGAGGGCACGGTGAAGGTGACGGAGGGCTCGGCAAATGTCGTGGCCGAGGCGAACATCGAGCAGCGCGGACGCGGCTCGTTCGTCTTCACGCCGCAAAGCGGCAAGAGCTACACCGTGACCTATACCGGCAAGAAAGGCACGGCGAAGGAGACGCTGCCCAGCCCAGACAAGGACGGCGTGGCCCTGCAAATCATCAACAATGGCATCGGGGACAGGAAGGTGGAAATCCATAAGGCGGGCGCTGCTGCCAGCGAATCGCTCGGCATGACCGTGATGCACGACGGCATGATGCTCGACTTCCAGACCGTCCCCGCAGGCGCTTCCGCCACGCTCTCCCTCGACGAGGACAAGCTGAAGACAGGCGTCTGCCAAGTCACTATATATAATAATGTAGGGCGCGTCTATGCCGACCGCCTCTTCTTCTGCCGCAAGGCCGACTTCGCGCCCAGCACGCTTCAGTTCTCTGGCCTCGGCAAGCAGCCCGCCGAGCCATTCGCCCCCGTCAGCCTTGCCGTGGAAGGCGGCAAGCCGGGCGCCACGGTGAGCGTCTCGGTCTGCGACGCGACGCACAGCGAGTACCTCTATGACGACGGCAACATCCTGACGGAGATGCTCCTGGCGAGTGAGATACGCGGCTTCGTGGAGACGCCAGGCTACTTCTTCGAAAAGGACGACGAGGAGCACAACCGTGCGCTCGACCTCCTGCTCATGATACAGGGCTGGCGGCGCTACGACTGGCATACGATGACCGCGCCCGGCGCCTTCGTCCTCAACCACAAGCCCGAGCAGACGCCGCTCCTGGTGGGCGAAGTGAACCCGTATATGGCGGGCGAGCAGGAGTCGCAGTATGCCAACAACTATCAGGCGGTGAGTGGTGGCGAGGACGCTACCGATGCCGTCAGCCTCACCGGCGAACAGCAGATGGCCACCAACGAGGACAATGAGATAAAGGAGGCAGAGGACGGCGGCAGCGTGACGGCAGCCCGTGCCCAGACGGAGACGACGGGCCCCGAGGTGACGACTGCTCGCGACGAGGTGGCCCGCTTTAGCCAGACCGACCGGCAGCTGAAGCGCGAGCTGCTCGTCAAGGCGCGCTTTGCCAAGCCGGGTGCCGAGCAGGGCATCGACGGCGAAATGATGACCGAGAAGCACGCCTTTTCCATCCCCTCGCCACGCTTCTACGAGGGCTGCATCTTCCATCTCGCGGCCAGCGACAGCACGAAGTGGAATGGCAAGAAACACGTCTGGGAGTATCCCAGCACGGATCGCAACAACAAGCTCAACTACCCGGAGTTCTACGTCCGTCTGCGTCCCATCTTCCCCCGCTTTGTTAAGCCCTACGACTGGTACCAGTGCCATCTGGCCGCGGCACCAAAGGGCTCGGTCATCGCCCCCGATTGGGTGATGGACGGCTCACGTCTGCTCGACGAGGTCACCGTGGGTATCAAGCGCGCCCGCCTCGGCAAGTTCGACCCGACGAAACCTGCTTACGTCATCGACGCCTACAAGGCCTTCAATGAGGTCTGCGACGCGGGCTTCTGCCCCGGCATCTATTACGGCTACAACCGCTTCGTGCGCGACGTCTCACGCACCTTCATCGGCGACATGAACCTGTCGCGCGACTACGTCCTCGAGGTGCGCATCGACGGCAAGAAGGAAGCCAACAGGTCGGCTGCCGAGGAGAGTCGCATCGCCGTCGGCGGCGTAGTGGACGGCACGGTGCCTACCGAGTCGTTCAACATCCCGCAGAGTTTGAAGGAGAAATACAACCTGCTGAAAAACCTCGGCAAGGTGTATATCTACACCGACTATAGTCCGCGGCGCGAGGGCAATTCGCTCTACGACGGCGAGGACATCCCCATCGTGACCGTTGACCTGCATCTCATTGACCAGCTCGAATCGACGCGAGCCACATCGCGCGACCGCCGCTACGTCCTGCCCGGTTATTCCGCACCCGAGGAGTTCTACCAACCCGACTACTCCAACAAGCCCTTGCCCAGCACGAAGGATTACCGCCGCACGCTCTATTGGAACCCCGACCTCAAGCTCGACGACAGCGGGAAGGCCGAGTTCCGCTTCTATGGCAACGGCAAGCAGACGCATCTCAGCGTCTCGGCCGAGGGCTTGGCAGGCGACGGCACTCTGCTGACGGGAAAGAGTCGTCCTGAAGACAGATGATGCTGCCTGCAGAGGAGCTCCCGGCTCCCACACGTGGCATCGGCCGACGCTTGCTGTGGGAAGAGCCGACGCTTGCTGTGGGAAGAGGCTTTCCTTGCTGTAGGAAAAGCCAACGCTTGCTGTAGCGTTTTTTAATGTGATATGAGAAGTTGAAAAGATTGTTATTATACGTTTTTGCTAACCTGCTGATTCTTGGGGCGCTTCGTGCCGAGGCGCCGCAGCTCGGCGTGGCTCACGGCATCTACGGCGACGCGTTTCGTCTCTCCATCACTTCGCCCGTGCCAGGCTCCACCCTCTATTACACCGACGACGGCAGCGACCCGCGGCAGAAAGGACAACTCTACGACGGCGAACTCTACATCAGTCGCACCGCCGTCGTTCGCGCGGCATATCTTGTGGCCGATACCCTTTGGAGCGACGTCGCCACCGCAAGCTACATCTTCCCCCAAAGCCTCCTGACGCAGGGCAACCGCCCGGCAGGCTATCCCGCCTACTGGGGCAACTACTGCGAAATCTCGGGGACTGCCAAGGCCGATTACGAGATGGACCCGCAGATTACGGGCAACGAGACCTACGCCGCCTACATCACTGAGGGCATCACGGCGCTGCCCATCGTCTCGCTCGTCACAGACCGGGATAACCTCTTCAACAGAACCAACGACGAGCAAACGGGCGGCATCTACATCTTCACCGGCTGCCCCGTCGGCGATGGCACGGGGCGGGGATGGGAGCGACCCGTCAGCTTCGAACTGATAGGAGGTGAGGCCCGCCACGACCTCACCATCGACTGCTGCCTCAAATTGCACGGCGGACACGGACGATTGCCCGAGAAGAACCCGAAGCACGCCTTCCGACTCCACTTCAAAAGCGACTACGGACCCAAGAAACTCAAATACAACGTCTTCGGCGACCGCGCTCCCAGGCGCTTCAATGCCCTCGTGCTCCGCACGTTCTTCGGTTATTCCTGGCAACACTGGGACAATGCCCAGCGCAGCAAAGCGCAGTATGCGCGCGACCTCTGGACGCGGGAAACGCAGGCGAAAATGGGCGACCCCATCAGCACAGGGCAGTACGTCCACCTCTTCCTCAATGGCCTCTACTGGGGCATCTACAACCTCTGCGAACGCGTAAGCGACGACTTCTGCGTGCAGCACTTTGGCGGGACGGAGGAAGACTGGGACGTGACGGAGGTGGATGGCGGGGCAGGGCAGTACCACGCCGCAATCCCCACCTACGGCGACATCGAGGCATGGAACGCGATGGCTGACCTCATCTACGAGCTCCCCAGTCACAAGAGCTACATGCACCTCATCGGATGCGGCTCCGATGGCAAGCCGAACGAGAAGTACCCGCCTCTGCTCGACGTCGACAACTTCATCCACTACATGCTCATTAACCTCTACGGAGGCAATACCGACTGGGACCACCACAACTGGTACGCCTACAGAAACCGCATCTGGGCAGACCAGGGGTTCCGGTTCATCTGCTGGGACTCGGAGACGGTACTCGTCTCGTCGAACGAGAACTTGACATCGAAGAACAATCGCGGCTGCCCGACCGGCTTCCTCAACCGCCTGATGAAGCAGGGCATCTTTGCCCACCGCTTCCACGAAGAGGCGCAGCGGGCCTTCACCCATGGCGGACCGCTGACGCCCGAATCGGCTCTCGCCACCTGGGACAGCCTCTACCAAGTCATCGAGCTGGCGCTGTGGGACGAGTGCGCACGCTGGGGCGACTACCGGCGCGACGTGCATCCCTACACCTCGCAAGGCGCTCTGTATAAGCCCGACGGCGCATTCGCGACCGAACGCCAGCGGCTGCGCAATCAGTACTTCCCCGTCCGCACGGCCAACGTCATCAGGCAGCTACGCGACAAAGGCTGGTTCCCTCGGGCCGAGGCACCGCTCATCTTCATCGACGACACCGAAATAGGCTACGGACTCCAGCCGTACTGCACCGAAAGCTCTCTCAGGATGACCGGACAGAACATATATTACACGCTCGACGGCTCCGCGCCGGTCAACTGGTTCCAAAACGATGCGGGTGCACTCTCGCCCACAGCAAGGCCCTACACCGAGGGCGACGACATGCTGGCCGATGTGGAGGAATGGATGCTCCCCGACACCATCACGCTGCGCGCCATCTGCAGGGAAGGCGACGAGTGGAGCCCTATCGTCACCGTTCGCCTCGCCATCGACAGCCCCACAGGTCTGCATGACCTTAAAGACCTGAGCAGTCAGAGCGACCTTCATGACCTTAAAGAACCCAATGGACTTCAGGACTCTCAGGCCCTTAGCAGCTTTGGCACCGGCTGGTTCGACCTCAGCGGGCGCAAACTCGACAAGAGGGAAATCGGCAGGCCAGGCCTCTTCATCGTGAACGGAAAGAAACGCGTCGTAAGATGAAACTGACAGAAATCACATCTTTGAAAGAACCCGGGCTCGAGGCGTACGGCACGCTCACCGAGGCGCAACTGCGCAACAGGCTCGAGCCAGAGAAAGGGCTCTTCATCGCTGAAAGCCCGAAAGTCATAAGCGTTGCGCTCGACGCAGGTTTGCAACCCGTCTCGTTGCTCTGCGAACGCAAACACATCGAGGGAGATGCCCGCAGCATCATCGAGCGCTGTCCCGAAGAGATGCCCGTCTATACCGGCAGCCGCGAGCTGTTGGCACAGCTGACGGGCTACACCCTGACGCGCGGCGTGCTCTGTGCCATGCGCAGGCCCCAGCCGCTCTCGCCGGAAGAAGTGTGCAGGGACGCGCGGCGCATCGTCGTCCTCCACGGCGTGGTCGATACGACAAATGTCGGCGCCATCTTCCGCTCCGCAGCAGCCCTCGGCATAGATGCCCTGTTGATGACGCGCGACTCATGCGACCCGTTGAACCGCCGTGCCGTTCGCGTCTCGATGGGCAGCGTGTTCCTCGTGCCTTGGACATGGCTCGATGCAGAAGACGGCACACCAGCCGGCACCATACATAAACTGCAGCAGATGGGATTCACTGCGGCGGCGATGGCACTCCGAAAGGACGACGTCAGCATCGCCGACCCGAGGCTCAAGGCCACCGAGCGCCTGGCCCTCATCATGGGGACGGAAGGCGACGGCCTGCCCGATGCCATCATCGATGCCGCCGACCTCGTCGTGAAGATTCCCATGCATCATGGCGTGGACAGCCTCAACGTCGGCAACGCCGCCGCAATTGCTTTCTGGGAACTAGCCCCCCACCAAACCTCCCCCCGAGGAGGGAGGTTTTAAGGTCCGATAATCCCCTCCTCCTCGGGGGAGGGGTTAGGGGAGGGGGCTACATGTCATACCTCAGGTTCTCCCAGTCCGTCTCTTGGTCGAGCTGAGCCATGAAGTCGTCGAGCACGCTCTGATCAATGTCGCCAAGCTCGAACTCCTTTATCGCATCCTTGCGTATCTCGTTGATCCAGGCACGGCGCGCTGTCACGTAGTCCTCGTGAACCTGTGCCGCCGTCTCCTCCGTGATTTCGTCGATGCCGTAGTATTCGCAAATGAGGCGGTAGCTCCACGCCCAGCGGTACTCGGCATAATTGTCGTTGGCCTTCACGAATTCCTCACGGATGTCGTGGATGTTGTTGAGGGAACCGTCCTTGATAGCCTCCACGATGCGTTGCTCCTCGCTAAGGGGGATGAGCAGGCCGCTCAGGTCGCTCCACTTGCCTGTGCCGACGCTTGATGCCGGACGCGCCAGACGGTGACGCTTCATGACGGCGCCCATGTAGATGCGAAGCGCGATGTCGTAGTACTTGATGCCTTTCTTGAGCGACGAGTTCTTGATGACGTAGTCGTGGAAATTGTATGTCTCCACGTCGCCCGACACCTCGCGAAGGGCCTCCAATGTCCTCTTGGCCACCATGATGCCACCTACGGAGAAGGGAGACAACCAGTCGAAGTTGACGATGGAATTCTTGCCGCGGTCGTGACGCTTGTCGCGCTTCGGCCATTTGCGGATGTCGCGATAGAGGCCGACTGTCGTCAGGTTGCGTCCCGGCACGAGATACATGTCGTCGCCGTACGCGATGAGATACGAGAAGGGAAGCTTGCGCGTGTCGGGGTGATGCATAAGCTTGCCGAAGCAGACGCTGAAGGTGCCGATGCGGGCAGGCATCAGGATGTAGCTGCCGCTGGCTGTCTTCGTGCCGCGCTCCAGCACGCCCCAGTGCATCGGACCCATCTTGTAGGCATGGTTCGAGAAATTCGTGCCCGAGCCTGCGTTGTAGAACGAGAACATGCCGCCGATGAGCAGCGAGCTCTTGTGGTGTGAGGCGGAGAAAGGTCCGCAGAAGGCAGCGCACGCCTCGCCGTTGCTCATGTAGCAGTTTGCGAAGAAGAGGCTGTTCTCGGCCGTAAAGCCGTCGGTTATCTTACACGCTTCGCCCACGAAGCAGTTCTCGAGCTTTGCGGCGTTTGTTATGCTTGAACCATTATATATTACCGAGTTCTGACAGATGACGCCTACGCCGATAGTGACGATTGCCCCGTGTATGCTCTTCAGCGTACAGTCGCGGAGACGGAACGCGCCATCTATGATGCAGCCGCCTGATATGTGACAGTTCGTGATGTCGTGAGTGGAGGTGATGCGCACGTCGTTGCCAATCGTGGTGACGGGCAGGCTGTGGTCTGCGATGTCCTTTGCCACGAGCTTCCGCACGATGTCGGTAAACTCTTTGTCCTGCTCGTGCTTGACCATGAGGGATGCGAGCTGTGAGTTGAGGCCGTCGAATATCATGACGTTGCCGTCGCCTACTTCATTGAGGACAGAGATGACGTGTCCCTCGCCGAATGAAGCGTCAGGCGTCGTGTTGATGCTGCCGACGTCCTCGATGAGGCAATCGTTGCCGATGACGCAGTTGCGCAGAGTGGACCGGCGGATGCCGCTGTGCTTGACGTAGCCGCCGGCTATCTCAATGGTTTTGTTGAAAGAGCCGAGCGTCACTTCCCCGTAAAAGTCCGTCTGCTGGATGTAGTCGGTGCAGAAGTCGTCTGCCACGGTGATGCCTTGCCAATCCTCGGCCGTGCAGCCCTGACTCTTGAGGGCTGCAATCTCGTTTTCCTTAAGTTTTCTCATAAGAATGTTATCCTGTAAACCTTATTTTGCGTAAATCGGGTGCAAAGGTACAAAAAAGTTTATAGTTTATAGCTCATAGTTCGCAGTTTTTTTGTACTTTTGTGGCCAAACTGCATATAAAGAGTAATTAGTAAATAGTCAAACCATAAATTAACAGGATGTATTACATAAGCAAACGCCTGGTCATATCAGCCAGCCACCATCTTGAGTTGTCGTATCCCAGTAAGTGTAGCCAGCTGCACGGCCACAATTGGACCATCACGGTCTATTGCAAGGCTCGCGAGCTGAATCAGGACGGCATGGTCGTCGATTTCAAACTCATCAAGCAGCGCATCGAGTCGCAGCTCGACCATGCGAACCTCAACGAAGTGCTTCCCTGCAACCCGACGGCCGAGAACATCGCGAAGTGGGTGTGCGACCAACTGCCCGAGTGCTATCGCGTCGATGTTCAGGAGAGCGAGGGCAACATGGCAACGTACGAAAAGGATTAACTCAATTTACTATTTGACGATTTACAATTTTATTATTGAATTATTTGTCGTCCGTCTCGTAAATTGCTAAATAGTCAAATCGTAAATAAATAGTAAATCGTAAATGATTAAATCGTAAATAAAGTTGAGGGTTAACGAGACGTTTCTTTCGCTTCAGGGAGAGGGGTACTTCACCGGCACGCCGGCCTTCTTCCTGCGCTTCTCGGGGTGCAATCTGCAATGCCCGTTCTGCGACACCAATCATCAGGCCTACAGGGAGATGAGCGAGGACGAGATTGTGGCTGAGGCAAGCAGGCACGAACCGCGTCACATCGTCGTCACCGGTGGCGAGCCTGCCTTGCAGCTCACGCAATCGCTTGTCGATAAACTGCATGCAGCCGGCTTCTTCATACAAGTCGAGACGAACGGCACCATGCTGCTGCCCGACGGCATTGATTGGGTGACGTGCTCGCCGAAAAAAGCCCCCCTCCAAACCTCCCCCCGAGGAGGGAGGCTTCATGTTGATGAACTGAAAGTATTATATAAAGGAATAGGCGACGACCCCGAGCGTTTCCTCGAGTCACTCCCCCAAAGGGGGAGCAGGAGGGGGCTTCTTTACCTCCAGCCGCTCGACACGGGCGACGAGATGCGCAACCGCATCATCCTCCGAGACACGATAGCCTACGTCCTGCAGCATCCTAAATGGTCTTTGTCGCTACAGACCCACAAGCTGCTCGGCATAAAGTAAGGACGGTTAAATATTGACAAACCGTCTGCTTCTGTTTCCCCTCTTGTCAAAACTCTCCACATTTCGTGCCACACAAAACCTTGAGAAATGTGGAATGACATTTCGGCGTATAGGTCAAATTGCAGGATAGTTTAGTGGTACTTTGTTTCAATGGGTCAA
>CAMJOE010000083.1:0-12868 GCA_946407485.1 uncultured Prevotellaceae bacterium
GGGTTCACGCCCTTGCTGGGTTCTTTGCCGAAGAAGTCAGCCACGAGCTTCTGCACAGCGGGGATACGTGTGGAACCGCCCACGAGGATGACCTCGTTGATGTCGCTGTTAGTAAGACCTGCGTCCTGCATAGCCTTCTGGCAAGGAGCCTTACAAGCCTGGATGAGGCTGTCGGCGAGTTGCTCGAACTTGGCGCGTGTGAGACTCTTGACGAGGTGTTTGGGCACGCCGCCTACGGCAGTGATGTAGGGCAGATTGATTTCTGTCGTGGTGCTGCTTGAGAGCTCTATCTTAGCCTTTTCGGCAGCTTCCTTCAGACGTTGCAGAGCCATCGGGTCTTGCTTGAGGTCGATGCCTTCCTCTGCCTTGAACTCGCTGGCGAGCCAGTCGATGATGACCTGGTCGAAGTCGTCGCCGCCGAGGTGCGTGTCGCCGTTGGTGCTGAGCACTTCGAAGACGCCGCCGCCGAACTCAAGGATGGAGATATCGAATGTGCCGCCACCAAGGTCGAAGACAGCAATCTTCATGTCCTTGTTTGCCTTATCAACGCCGTAAGCCAGTGCGGCTGCGGTGGGTTCGTTGACAATACGCTTGACGTCGAGACCTGCAATCTGTCCGGCCTCCTTTGTGGCCTGACGCTGTGAGTCGCTGAAGTAGGCAGGCACGGTGATGACTGCTTCCGTGACTTCCTGTCCGAGGTAATCCTCAGCGGTCTTCTTCATCTTCTGCAGAATCATTGCACTGATTTCCTGCGGTGTATAAGCACGGCCGTCGATATCGACGCGCGGAGTGTTGTTGTCGCCCCTCACTACGTTATACGGAACGCGTGCTATTTCCTTCTGCACCTGATCGTAAGTCTCGCCCATGAACCTCTTGATGGAGAAGATAGTCTTCTTCGGGTTTGTGATGGCCTGACGCTTGGCGGGGTCGCCCACCTTACGTTCGCCGCCATCGACGAATGCCACGATGGAGGGAGTGGTACGCTTGCCCTCGCTGTTGGCAATAACTACGGGCTCGTTGCCCTCGAATACGGATACGCAGCTGTTTGTGGTACCCAAGTCAATTCCAATAATCTTTCCCATAATAGTATTTAATGTTTTAATGTTTTGACAATTTAGTGATATTTGTTATTCCGTTATCTCGCCATAACGGCACTAATGTCATACAAAGGCCGTGCCAAAACGTGACATTCTGCCACGAATATGACAAAAACTGCCATCGAAACCCTAAAAAGGTGACAATTCGATGGCAGCTATACATTATATATATATAAAATAAGCAGGAAGCTTACTCTTCACAGAGGATGCCTCCTGCCCTAACAGCTATGAAAACAAAAATATTACTTGAATGTAATCTCGAGTTGAGAATACGAGTTTTCACTCGGTGGAGCAATGGCATGAAAGGTATTCATGCCCTATGCTTCATGCTCACTTAACAGCGAACTTGACTATGTCGAGTCCGCTTTCGCTCGGTGGAGCAATGGCATGAAAGGTGTTCATGCCCTATGCTTCATGCTCACTTAACTGCGAACTTGACTATGTCGAGTCCGCTTTCGCTCGGTGGAGCAATGGCATGAAAGGTGTTCATGCCCTATGCTTCATGCTCACTTAACTGCGAACTTCTGTCCCTTGACAACGTAGATGCCTTGGGGCAGGCTCTTCTTGGCAGCGCTGATGGTGGTCTGCGAGAGTACGAGTGTGCCCTGAGCATTGTAAACGTCGACGGTAGCACCTGCCTGCTGGAGCTTCTCGATGCTTGTCTCGATGTCCTCGAGGCTGGTGACGTGCTTAATTTCGAGCTCAGTGGCGTCGCTTGCCTGCTGGTCCCATGTGAAGCCGCAGCGTGTGGGCAGGAATGCCTTATCGCCTTCGGTGCGGATGAGGATGCTCTCGAGGATGTAGGTATCCTGCTGAGCGGGGATGCCATAGCGGCCGGCCACCTGGATTGTCTCCCATGAGCTGCCGAAGGTCACCGTGTTGCCGTTGTTGTCGCTCTTGGTGATGCTCTTGAGGTCAGCATTGATGCCAGAGGACTGCTCTGTGTTGGCACGCAGTGACTGGAATGTGGGAGAGAAGATGAGGTAGGGTACGCCTGCCTCGATGCCTTCGTTGGTGCAGTCGAGGAAGTACATGCAGAGCGTGTTGCCTTCCTGACGGACCATTTCGAGGCGCTCTACCTGAACGTCCTTGGCAGCAGCCTTGAGCTGTTCTGCATTGAGGCTCATGGGCAGGCAGATGGTGTTGTAGCCTGCGAAGAGCGTGCGGTTGAGTACGACGGGCTGAGCCTGATTCTGCAGTGCCTCGACGTTGAGCGTCGTGCTGCTGGTATAGACATACTTAGGCCTTGGCTGTGCAAAGGCGCTGGTGCAAATGGTGGCAGCTGCCATCAAAAGAAGTGTAATGTGTCTCATAAGTCTATAAATTTGTAGGTTTATATGTATGTTTTTTGCCTTTTTGTTCTGCAAAACTACAATTTATTTCGTGAACTGCCAAATTTCTTGGCAAGTTTTTCTATTATTTAACACTCTTTATTCATCTTCCCTCAACTTGGGGCATGAGTCTGTGCCGATTGTTTGCTTGAATGCAGGGTCGGCAAGCATTTCGAGTAGTGTGCCGTTTCGCATCTCGGTCAGGGTGAAGGAGAAGAGGCCTTCGGTTGTCTGCTTGGCACCGTATGCATAGCAATTGTGGAAGACAGGCGAGAAGCCGCGCACCACGTCGTGACCCGCCTCCCAACCCGTGCCGTTGACGCGCACGTAGCAGTTCGTCAGGCGTGCTCCGGTGGACCATCCCGAGAGGGCTCCGCATTCCGTTGTACCCGTCACTTTTCCCGTGGAATAGCATGACTTGAAGAGTGCAGTGATGTCGTTGTTGGGGATGCAACCCACGATGCCGCCCCCGTTGTCGTGAACGGTTATCGTACCCTCGAAGCCAAGACGCTCCAGGCGGATGACGTCGCCGACCTGTCCGCCCACGTGTCCCACGATGCCGCCCACATAGCGATAGCCCGTGATGGCGCAGTGGGAGCCGAGTGTGATGTCGTGTATCCAGGCATTGGTATTGGCGGCATTGACAAAGCCCACGCAGTTCTGTCCCGTCTTCTTGAGTGTGAGATAGTCCACGGTGTGCTTCCCGCCGTCGAACTCTCCGCAGTAGGGTGCAGAGAGCGAACCGATTCCCTCAAAGGCGATGCCCCTCATGTTCAGATCGGCCATGAGACGTGCGTCGAGCGAGGCATGGGCGGGATTGCTGGCGACGTATGCCGCAAACCAACGCAGAGCCTGTGGCGTCTCGATGGGATAGTAGCCCTGCTGGTTGGGGTAGAGGTACTCGGCATCTGGCTCACCGCAGATGGAGCAGATGCCTTCGTCGTAGAGGTGAGGTTGGTATTCGGCCTGATTGGTGTTGGCATAGGTGAGAGCAGTTCCCGTGGCGGCTGTGCCGTCGCATTTCAGGGTGCCGCACGCATAGACGACGGCATGAAGCTGACTGCTGACGGGGTGGCTGTCGGGCTCATCCGTGTCGAGGTTCTGTCGGAAGATACCCGGTGCGCGATTGCCGTTCAGTTTCCAGGCCAAGGCACCGCTGGCAAGGTCGGCCTGCGCGAATTTCGTGGTGTTTTGCCGCCCGTTGATGTCGAAGACGCGTGACATGGTGGGCGACGACCTCCACAGATAATTGCTGCCATCCACGCCCGAGGTCAGTTGGCCGGAATTGTAGGAGTCTGAGATGGTCGATGCCGAGCCGCTGAACCACCCGCAGAAGATGGCCGATTCGCGCCCGCCCTGCACGGTTCCCGTATTATAACAATGGTCGATGACGAGGCTACCCGAGTGAACGCACCCCACCATGGCTGCCCCGTTCTGTGCCGAGCACTTGACGCTTCCCTCGTGTCCGCAGGCGATGAGCGTGAGCGTGCCGCTCGACACCTTGTCGCCCACGATGCCGCCCACGAAGGCCTGCCCTTGGACCTTGTTGCCCTTGCCACAGATGAGTTGCTTTATTGTGGCGCTGTTGGCATAGCCGAAGAGTCCCACGCCGTTTTGTCCTGTGCGTGTTATGTTGAGGTTGTCGATGACGTGTCCTGCTCCGTCGAAGGTGCCGTTGTAGCTTGTGCCCTCCGCGTTGCCGATGGGTGTGAAGTCGTAACCCGTCATGTCCAGGTCGACGGTCAGAACGGCATTGGCGCCTGATGCTCCGTTGTTCACGAGGTCGGAGAAGTCGAGCAGGTCCTGCGGCGATGAGATGAGGTAAGCCCCCAGCTCGTCGCTCTCGAGTCCGCCTGCAACGGCGCGGGATGCGCTGAGTAATGCCACACAGGCGAACAGCAACACACGAAGGTGGCGAGAGAAGTTGAAAACTGTCTTGTTCATACAAAAGGAGTTATGGCATTGTTATGCTGGCCTCCTGCCTGATGTCGCGTGAGGAGAGGCCTAACATTATATTATAAGTACCCGGGTCATAGACGAAGTCGTGCTCGTCCGTGCTGTAGTAGGTGAAGGCATCCTTCGGGAGATGGAGCGTCACTTCGGCCGACTCGCCAGCCTTCAACATCGTCTTGGCATAGTTCTTTAGTTCCTTGATGGGACGTTCCACGGGACTCCCGCTGGTTTTTCCCACATAGAGCTGTACGACGCCGGCGCCGTCGCGAGTGCCTGTGTTCGTCAGGGTGCAGGTCACGTCGAGAGAGCCGTCGGCATTCGGCTCGCCAACCTCCATGCCCGATATTTCGAAGGTGGTGTAGGACAGTCCGTAGCCGAAGGGATACTGCACCTCGCGGTTCAGCTTGTCGTAGCCGCGGTAGCCCACGAAGATACCTTCCTTGTACTCGACGTGCTTGTCACCGTCGGGGTCGTGGTAGTTGTTGTAGACGGGGTTCTCTTCCCATCGGCGTTCAAAGGTCATGGGTAGATGGCCGGAAGGGTTGGTCAGGCCGAAGAGGAGCTCTGCAGCTGCCGTACCTGCATTCTGTCCTGCATAGAAGGCCCAGAAGAGTCCGTCCATCTGTGGCTCCCACGAGGTCATGCCGATGTTTCCGCCGGCGTTGACGAAGCCGACGACAGGCTTGCCGCTTTTCTTGATGGAGGCGAGCATGGCCTGGTCGTCGGCATCGAGGTCGAATGGGCGGTCGTGTCCCTCGCCTTCTGCGTTGGAGTTCATGCCGAAGCAGGCCACCACGAGGTCGGCATCTGCCAGGTATTCTGCCAGATAGTCTTTCGTGTCGTTCGCCTTCTTCCAGGTGAAGTCAACGCGTGCGTCGCCGCCTTTCTGGTAGTATTCGACGACGACCTTGTACTTCCTGCCGGCCGTGAGCCGTCGGGTAATGGTCTTGGAGTGATAGGCGGATGGCGTCCACTGGTCGATGACGAGGGCGTCGTCGATGTAAAGGCGGAAGGCATCGTCGCCCCCGAGCTGGAACTGATAGCTTGCGCTGGTGGGCGAGCTCATGGTTGCTGTCCAGCGGACGGAGAAATCGTCAGAGCCGAGGCCTCCCACTTCGGGAGCCATGCCGCTCCAGTTGTAGTTGATTTTCGTCTCAATGCGTGTGGCGACGGGCGACCCGCTAAGGTCGATACCCTCGAAGTACTCGGCCCGGAAGCCGCCTTGCGAGAGGTCGTCGGAGGTGAACATGATGGCGGGCAGGAAATCGAGCTGGTCTTTGTAATCGACTTCAAAGCCGAGCTGGCTGCCGATGGCTTGGATGCCGTCGCTCATGCTGACGTAGTGGATGGGGTCCACGCTGCTGCTGCCGCCTCCCCGCACGAAGCCCGAGGCGTTCTTGCCTGTCACGACGATATGCTTGTGCTTCGACGGGTCGATGGGCAAGATGTTGTCCTTGTTCTTGAGTAGCACTATGCCCTCGCGCGCCACCTGCAGGGCGGTCTGGTCGCTTTCGGGGTCATCGAGTGGGATGGAGCTATCCGTGCCGCTTTTCGTGTTGAAGCCGAAGCGGTACATGGTGTAGAGGATGTGCCGCACCTTCTTGTCGATGGTCTCTTCGGTTATCTTGCCTTCGCTGAGGAATTGCTTCATGGCGTCTGGGTTCATGTTGTCGGCGCTGGCCATTTCGAGGTCGAGTCCGGCCAGGGCAGCTTGCAGGCCGTCGTGCGTCGAGCCCCAGTCGGACATGAGTATGCCCTTGAAGCCCCAGCGGTCACGCAGATGGGTGGTGAGCAGGTCGTAATTGTGCGTGGTATAGATGCCGTTGAGCAGGTTGTAGCTACTCATGACGCATCCCGTTCCGGCCACCTGCACAGCCGACTTGAAGGCGGGCAGGTAGATTTCGTTCATGGTGCGCTCGTCCATGTCGTTGCTGATGTGGTCGCGGTCATAGGAAGAGTTGTTGCCCATGAAGTGCTTGATGGTGGCTGAGACACCCTGGCCCTGCACGCCGATGATGTAATTGGTGGAGGTTTGTGCGGCCAGGTACGGGTCTTCGCCCATGTATTCGAAGTTGCGTCCGCAGAATGGGGCTCGGTAGATGTTGACGGCGGGTCCGAGGATGATGTTGATGCCGCGGGCCCGGCAGTCGCGTCCTATCTGTCTGCCCACCTGCCGGGCCAGGTCGCGGTTCCATGTTGCGGTGAGCAGCACGTCGGCAGGGTAGGCTGTGGACTTGCCGGGGCCCCACGTGCCTCCGCCCACGCCGTGCGGGCCGTCGCACATGCGCATCCGCGGAATGTCCAGTCGGTCGATGGCGTTGGTGTACATCCAGCTGGTGCCGCCTATCAATTTCAGCTTCTCGTCGAGCGTCATGAGGCTGCAGATTGAGTCGGCGCAGCGGTCAACGTATTCTTCGCTGTGGCTTACGCTGACGGTTATCTCCCTGTCTCCGGCCTCCTCGTGATGGAGGATGAGTTGGCAGGTGCCGGTGCCGACGGCTGTAATGCGGATGCGGTTGCCCCCGATGCGTTCTGCCGTGGCTACGCGGTTGTTGGTGGTGCGGATGTTGCGGTCCACGTACTGCCTGACGGCTTCTGCGGGGGTGAAAGTGAGGGCGATGTCCCTCACCTCTCCTTGCCGGAGCACGGGCGTGGCGTCGGCTGCCGTGAAGTCGGTGCAGGCGACGTAGCGCGAGATGTATGCTATCTGGCTGAGGTCCTTGTGTCCGTAGTAGGTGTGACCGGGAGCCCAGCCGTCGGCGTCGTCTTGCTGCGTGAAGTCTTGCTGCAAGGCCTCTGTGCCGACCATGTTGCGGTAGAAGACTGCGAACTTTGGCCTCGTGCCTTCTTGCGCCACAGCCTGC
Source organism: uncultured Prevotellaceae bacterium (assembly GCA_946407485.1). GTDB lineage: Bacteria > Bacteroidota > Bacteroidia > Bacteroidales > Bacteroidaceae > Physcousia. Next base: position 7,246 of record CAMJOE010000083.1, read on the forward strand.
ATGAGGCATGCGGACATGATGCAACCGGCAAGCAGGAACCGGCAGCCTTTAATTCGTAGGGACGTACGCAGCCAGTGCATTGCAGAGGGGCGAAGCCCTGTGGATTCTACATTCCTCATTGCTTTCTGATTTTGAACGACGTGTTGTTGACCTGAATGATGTATATGCCGGCTGGTAGGGACTGGAGCGAAGTGAGGCGCGCCGTGCCCATCTGCCGCAGCTTGCCGCCGGCGTCATAGACGCGGACGGGCGTGCCGGGCGCCACGCCTTCCAAGCCCAGCTCTTTGTTCACGCGAAAGATGGTTTCCCCGGGCTTCTCTATTCCGGTGGGGATGGTCTGGTCGAAGGTGGCGCGGCGGATGCCTGCCAGGACGGTGCCGTCCTGCAGCACAATGCCAAAAGTCGTCTCGTCGTCTGCCGCCACCAGACACGTCACCTGGCTCATGGCAATGGCAATGCCGCTGTCTGTCATGAGGCACCAGACGGGCTCCTCTGCCGAGGCGGGAATCCTAAGCAGGGCAAGCAGCAGCCCTGCCAGTGCAATAAATCGTTTCATCATGTCCTGTTATATAATAGATGATTTAAGTTTCGGATGTTATGTTTTTTATGGAAGTTAAAGAAGTTAAAGAAGTTAGCTCGCTATGCTCGCTTGGGGAAGTCAAAGGACAATAGCTTTTGCAGCCAAATCCGGGGCTGAATGCACGCTGCATCCCAAGGTATCGTCCTTTCACTTCTTTCACTTCTTTAACTCCATTAACTCCCGAGGGGTTCCCAAACGCTACAGCAAGCGTTGGCTCTTCCCACAGCAAGGAAAGCCTGATGCTACAGCAAGGAACGGCCCTTCCTACAGCAAGGAACGGCCGACGCCTCACGAGGGATTTGCCTGTCCCTCCTTGATGTGGAGGTCCACCTGCGGGAAGGGAATCTCTATGCCATTCTTGTTCAGCGTGTTGTAGATGACTTCCTTGACGCGTGCCGTGATGGCAATCTTCTCCTCGACAAGCATCCAGATGCAGACCTTGAGGTCCACGCTGCTCTCGCCGAAGTCGCTGAAGGCCACGGTGGGCGGTATGTTGGTGTCCGTGAGTGGCTGTCCGGCGTCGTTTTCCTCATGACAGATGGGCTTGAGCGCCTCGACGATAAGCCCCCGCACTCGCTCGACGTCGGTCCCGTAGGCGACACCCACAGGCACCTTGATAAGCTCGTAGCGGTGGTTGCGCGTCATGTTCTTGAAGTTCTTGCTGAAAAGCGCGCTGTTGAGGAAGGCGATGACGCTGCCGTCGTTCGTGGTGATCTGGGTGCTCTGGTAGGTGATGCTCTCCACGCGGCCTGCTATGCCGTCGCACTCGATGTAGTCGCCCACATGGATGCGCCCCGACATGAGGCTGATGCCGTAAAAGAAGTTCTCCAGGATGCTCTGCATGGCGAAGCCGAGACCCGTGGCCAGGCCGGCGCTGACGATGCTGATGCCGTCCCTCGGCACTTTGAAGATGATGAGCACCAGGATGATGTAGAGTCCCCAGCTCAATATGCCGATGACGTTGCGGGCCAGCGTCTTGTTGATGGCCTCGTTGTTATCGCTGAACTGCTTGCGATAGTGCAGGTAGAAGCTGCGCAGGGCATAGTTGATGTATCGGAAGATGAAGAAGAGGGCCGCCGCCATGCAGACCCAGAAGAGCGAGATGCGGATGAGGCCCGTCTGGTTGACGATGTCGCGCGTGAAGACTTTGCGGCAGAGGCTCGTCATCTCGAATACCTGGGCTGCCCAGAAGATGCTGAACAGTACGGAGAGCACTGCCAGGATGGGCACTATCGTGCGGCAGAAGAGGTCGTAGAGCCACGTTTTCTCGATGAATTCGCCCTTTTTCACGCGTTTCAGCAGAGAAATGCGCTCGCCGTCGCTGCTGATGTCGGACGCGAGGTGCTTCAGCAGATAGCGCGCCTCGTACTTGTTCGTGAGGTCGTAGATGAAGGTGATGGTCATGATGGCTGCCAGCTGGAACGTCCACCATATCATGACCTGCACGGCAAGCAACGTGTAGCCCGTCCAGGCGGCAGCGCACGCAAAGAACATCGCTGCAGTGGTGATGTGCGTATAGACCTTGTCGAGGAGCGGCAGGTATTGTATATGACGCTTTGCCACAAAGTATTGCCAGATGGCAAAGACGAGCAGGACGGGCGGGAAGATAAGGTTGACCAGCGTGTTCGGGATGAGCACGATGCGGAACAGTATGACGATGAAGGCCAGCACCATCAGCGGGGTGTAGATGATGGCCGCGTGCCGCATCTGCGCGCTCTTCAGACGCACGTACAGACTCAAGAAGATGGCTTCGAGCAGCCATGCTATGTTAATGATGAGGCCAGTGCCCATCTGGATGAAGTTGCGCTGAACGCTCGCCCTCACTATCATCACGATAATGGCGAAGAGAGCTATGCCGGCCACGAAGTTGAGCATTCGCCGCTTCTCCTTGAAGTCAGGCCCGCGCCATTTCTTCGGCAGGAGCCAGCGCAGCACAATGTAGCAGATGCCGAGCGAGAGGCCAAGGTAGAGGACGAGGAAGATGCTGATGAAGAGCACCGTTGCGCCGCGCCATTCGGAGTAGAGGCGTTCGTGGTCCTTGAACGGCCTGTAGCGCAGGTCGATGGTCGATTGCGCCATCTTGAGCTGCATGGGCAGCGTGGCCAGAATCTTGAAGTAGTTGGCGCCGCCGTTACGGAAAATGTTGTCCTGCAGCAGCTTGTAGCGGCTCTGCGCGAACTGGTCGAGTTCGAGCACCTTTTCGCGGACGCTCTGGTAGTAAGCGTTTTCGGCCTCGAGGCTCTCCAGGAAGTGCTGCATATTGTTGCGTATCGTGTCGGCAAACATAAGGCAGGCGTTGCGGTCCCGCTGCTGTGACCTCGTCAGGTACAGCGGCTCGATGCCGTCTTCCTCTTCGGGAATCTCGTCCTCGTTCGCGTCTTCGATGAGCTCCACCTCCTCTTCGTCCATCTTGTGGCGTGCCGTAAGGAGCGAATCCTTCTTGCCTTCCAGCGAGTCGATGGCCTGCAGCAGGACGCTGTCGCTGGCAGTCAGGATGCTGTCGGCATCGATGACGGGCGGCATGCGCTTCAGCGAGCGGATGAGGTGGTCAGTGCGCTCGATGTCCTGCTTGATGCGGGCGATAATCTTGTCGTACTGCCGCATCTTGCTGTTGCGATTGTCGAGCTCGCGCCTCAGATTGGATGCCTGCTGGCAGGCATACGCCATGTCGAAGGTGTTGTCGGTCGATTGCGAGTAGAGCATCAGCCCAATCTGCTCGCATTGGTGCATGTACCAGACGAGCTGCTGATGCTGCTGCATGCCCTGCTGCTCGTAACTCTGCATGAAGGCCTGCTGCATCTCGTAGTTGGTCTGAAGCTCTGCCTTGAGCACGCCGAGCGTACGCGCCAGGTCCTTCTCCTTGAGGACGGAACCCGCGGGTGTTATGAAGAGGAGCAGCACAGCTGCCAAGAAGAGTCTTTTCATAGGCTTATGTGGCTTATATGCCTTATATGGCTTATATGGCTCATATGGCTTATCTGCCTTATCTGGCTCATCGGCCTTATATGGCATATGCTTTTCTTATTGTTCTTTGACGATTAGCGTCTGCAAGCGCAATATGGCATTGTACTCGTTGTCGTAGTATTCGATGCGGACGTCGTACTTCTTGCCTTTCTCGACGTGAACGGTGGCGTTGCGGCTCGTCTCGGCATGGTCGCCCCAGTCGCTGAAGAGCTCTTTGCCGTCCAAGATGAGGCGATAGGCGTCGTCGCCCGACATGATGAACATCACGTCGCCCGTCTCGGGAGCGGTAAACGTGCTTGTGGCCGTCATGCTCCAGTAGTCGGCGGGGATGCCTTCGACGGGCGAGCCGCTGATGAAGAAGTCAAGTTTCTCCTGATGTGCCGTGGCCTTTGCCTCGCCCTCAAGTTTCTTATTGGGGAAGTAGCGCAGGTCGAAGCCCGTTCCTGCTGCTGTGCTGAAGGCGGCTGGTGCTACCTCGCTGAGCGTATTGCCGTCCTCGCCCACTTGCCTCAGGAAGCGGTCGAAGTTCTCACTCTTGCCCATTTGCTCGACGAGCACGACGGGCAGCTTCTTGTAGAGCTGGCGGAAGCGGTCGAGTGTGGCATCCTGCTGCTCGGGATGATAATAGAGGCGCAGAGGCGTGGCCTCGAGGAAGCCGAAGTCCTTTGTATAGACCATATTGGCATCATGACGCTTGTAGTCCTGCACGGCGTTCTGTATGCGGTGGAATTGTCCTTTCTCGCCAGCTGCCACAGCATAATCGGCAGAGGCGAACGTCACCTCGATGGTGGCGCCTTTGCTGCAATCGATGCTGCCCAAAGCGGCAACAGCCTCGAGGTTCAAGCCGTCGTAGTCGAAGCTAACCTTCTTGCCGTCAACGCTGACGGATTGCGGTGCCTTCTGGCAGGGCAGGGCGATGGTGAAGTCGCGGCGGGCAGGCATGTCCTTATAGTTACCCTTGCGCTGACCGATGGTGATGCTGAGCTGCTGTCCGTTACGTTGGTAGGAGAGAGGCGTCGTGGCGTATTCGCCGGCGTAATTCTTGTCCTCGCCGTTGTCCTCATAGAGCGTGAACTCGTCCTTGTCGCCGCCCGGGAAGACGCGAATGATGATGGGCAGGTCCGTGCCGCTTACGTTCTTGACTTTCCCGTAGTAGGGAATGATGCTGCCTGCCTTGACATAAACGGGGTACTCGTCCATCGAGAACAGGCGCTCGACGGTCTGTCCGCCCTTTATCATCATGCCGGTCTCGTACTCCAGCCATTCGCCTTCGGGCAGCCAAGCCTTGACAGCAGCCATTCCACTCTCTTTGTTGGCCTCTGCCGTGACAGGCGCGATGAGCATCTTGTCGCCGAACATGTACTGCTCTTTCATCTCGTAGGCCTCTTTCGCCTCAGGGTAGTCGTAGTACATCGGGCGGCAAAGCGAGATGCCCGTGTCGTACGTCTGGCGTGCCATAGTATATATATAAGGTATAAGGGCGTAGCGTCCGTTGATGACAGCCGTGAGCCGACGCTGGGTTGCCATATCGAAAGCCCAAGGCTCCTTGTTGAGGCTGGCATCTTTTGCGCTGTGGCTGCGCAGGATGGGCAGATATTGTCCCATCTGCATGGCGCGAGTGTAGAGTTCTGTGTCCACACCCATGCCGAACCTCTTCACCTGATGTCCGCCGATGTCATGGCTCCAGTAGCCGTAGAGCACGTTTGACGCGGTGCTGTTGAAGTAGGGGAGGAAGCGAAGGCTTTCCCAAGTGGCGTACGAGTCACCCGAAAAGCCAATCTGATAGCGGTGGTTGCCGAGGCCGCCCCAGCGGTGGTAGAGCAGGGGGCGTTTCGTGCCGTTCTTCTCCATATCAGAAAACCAGATGTAGTTGCACCAGAAGACGTTGTCGAGGTCTTTGAGGGTGCGGTCTTTCTCCCATTGTTGCCAGTCGAGCCACCAGAAGTCGACGCCCTCGTCGACATACTGATGCAGATAAGTGTCGAAGAGTGCCTTTACGTATTTCTTGTCGCTACCCATCCACTCGTAGGTCTTGCCGTCGTTCTTGCCGTAGCGTTGCATGAACTCGTTGTACTTCTT
>CAMJOE010000084.1:0-12794 GCA_946407485.1 uncultured Prevotellaceae bacterium
GTCAGAAGGCAAAATACGGCATCCGCTCGTTCTCGTTCGACACCGAGAAGGGCTTCATGCTCAACGGCAAGCCGCTGCTCCTCAACGGAGCCTGCGTGCATCACGACGACGGCGTGCTTGGCGCGATGGCCTTCGACGCAGCAGAGATACGCAAGGTGCGGCTGATGAAGCAGGCGGGCTTCAACCTCATCCGCACCAGTCACAACCCCACCACGCGCGCATTCCTTGATGCCTGCGACTCCCTGGGCATGCTCGTCATTGGCGAGGCCTTCGACGGATGGCGCACAGCAAAGCTGAAGTACGACTACTCGACGATGATTGACTCCTGCTATCGCGAGGACATCCATGCCATGGTCAAGCGCGACAGGAATCATCCCAGCATCATCACGTGGAGCATAGGCAACGAGGTCATCGAGCGCAAGGAACTTCGCGTGGTTCAGACTGCCAAGCAGTTGAAAGCTGCCATCCTGGAGTGCGACAAGACGCGTCCCGTCACGGAAGCCCTCTGTGCCTGGGACCGCGACTGGGAAATCTACGACCCGCACTTCGACGTGCTCGACATCGCCGGCTACAACTACATGATATTCAAGCACACGACCGACCATCAGCGCAACCCCAACCGCGTGATGTGGCAGACGGAAAGCTATCCGCGCGATGCCTTCCGCAATTGGGCCACGGTCAGCGACAACACGTACGTCGTGGGCGATATGGTCTGGACAGGCCTCGACTACTTAGGCGAATCGGGCATCGGCCGCTATTACTATGAGGGTGAGCGCCCCGGCGAGAGCTTTGCACCAGGCGGACAGCCCGACTGGCACGGCACCTATTGCGGCGACGTCGATATCACGGGTTGGCGCAAACCCATCAGCCACTATCGCGAGATGCTTTGGAATGACAAGAGCACCAGCCTGTATATGGCTGTGAAAGAGCCCAATGGCTATCGCGGAAGCATCAAGGAAACGATGTGGAGCGTTTGGCCCACGTGGGAGAGCTGGAACTGGGCAGGCTGGGAAGGCAAGCCCGTCGATGTGGAGGTCTATACCAAGCAACCCGAGGTAAAGCTCTATCTGAACGACAAGCTGATTGGGACGAAGTCCGTCAGTAGGCAGACTGAGTTCAAGGCCGTGTTCCAAGTGCCCTACGAAGCAGGAACTTTGCGCGCCGAGGCAGGCAGCGAAAGCGTGACGCGGAGCACCGCCGGCGAGCCAGCGCGGCTGCGACTCACCGCCGACCGCAATACGATAGTTGCCGATGGTCAGGACCTGGCATACGTTACTCTCGAGGTCGTCGACAGCAAGGGTCGCGTCTGTCCCGATGCCGCCATTCCTTGCGAAGCTGTCGTCAAAGGTCAGGGGCAGCTCATGGCCTTCGCCTCTGCCGATATGAAGGACCGCGAACCATCCACCTCGCCTCGTGTCACGACATGGAAAGGCCGCGCCCTGCTCGTCGTACGCAGCAGTAAGAACAAGGGCAAAGTACAGGTCAGCATCAAGAGCAACTTGGGGACAGCCACGACTGCAATCCAGTCAAAGTAAGTAATAATAAATGATACCATATTAATCATAAAGACATAAACTTATGCAAAAGACTTTTTTAACCCTATTGGGTGTTTCCTTGTTGCTTACGTCTTGCGGTAAGCAAAGCCAGGAAGAGACGAGTGAACCCTTTACAGACGACGTGGCCGCTGCCCTTTCCGCAGGTGGCAAGATAGACCTGAACAGCATGGAGTGGACGAGAAAACCTGCAGGATATGAAGTGTCGGGCGACACCATCATCATCACGACAGCTCCCCACACTGACCTTTGGCAGCGCACGTACTATCACTTCCAGAACGACAATGCACCCGTCCTGCAGATGAAGACGCGCGAAAAGTACTTCAGTTTTGTGGTGAAGACCGATTTCACGCAGAGCCATCAACGCTTCGACCAGTGCGGCATCGTGATGTACTTGGACAGCGAGAACTGGCTGAAGGGCTCGGTGGAATATGAGAACGCCGAGTTCCAGCATCTTGGCAGCGTGGCTACGAACAACGGCTACTCCGACTGGGCAACCACAGCCATTCCTGCCGACGTCAAGACGATGTGGTACCGCTTCTCTCGCAGGGCCGACGACTACTGCATCGAGTGCTCCACCGACGGCGTGGACTTCAGCCAAATGCGCATTTGCCACATGTATGCGGCTGCCGACGAGATACGCTTCGGCATCTATGCCTGCTCGCCCGAGGAGTCGTCCTTCACGGCTGTCTTCTCGGACATGAAGATAACCGAGTGCGCTTGGAAGGCCCACGACGGCCAGCAGCCCGACGAGCAGTAAACGTCGCGTTGGATAATACGACACGTTGTCAAGCCTCTCGCAACACGTTGTCAAGCCTCTCGCAACACGTTGTCAAGCCTCTCACGACACGTCCTTTTACTCTCTCTATAACGTCACTTATAACTTCTCTCAAAATTAATAATTTAGGTATCGAATGTCACCGTACTGCAGAATGGCTGGAATTTCCTACACGTGGGAGTCGCTTTTCCTACACGTGGGAGTTGCCTTTCCTTCACGTGGGAATTGGCTTTCCCACGTGTAGGGATTTGCCATGCCTCACTTTACAGCGAAACTCCCGAAACTATAAATCTGGAATATCATGATGGAACAAAAGAAACTGAAGGCTGTCTTCGTGAACGGCAGCCCGCGAAAGAAGTGGAACACGGCGCAGATGCTTGAGAGTGCCATGAAGGGCGCTCAGGAGGCTGGTGCCGAATGCGAAATGGTAAACCTCTACGACATCGACTTCAAGGGATGTAAGAGTTGCTTTGCCTGTAAGCTCAAGAACTCGAAAACCAATGGCGTGTGTGCGCTGAAGGATGACCTGCGCCCCGTGCTGGAGCGCTGTCGTCAGGCGGACGTCATCGTGCTTGGTTCGCCCGTCTATTACAGCTACCCGACGGGAGAGATACGCGCGTTCATGGAGCGACTGATGTTCCCCGTCGGCACCTATCTCTACGAGAACGGCAAGCATATCACACTGCGCGACAAGGTCATCCCTACTGCCATGATTTTCACCATGAACTGTCCGGAGGACTATATGAAAGTGATTGGCTATCCTCCCATTCTGGAGGAGAACACGAAGGTGATGGCAGACATCTTCGGATACAGCGAGACGCTCTACGTCTGCAATACCTATCAGTTCAGCGACTACTCGCGCTACGACTTCAATCTGTTCTCGGAAGAGGAAAAGCGGAAATATCGCGACGAGCACTTCGACATAGATTTGAAGAAAGCCTACGAACTGGGCAAACGTCTCGTGAATAAGTGTCTGTAATGGGAAAAGACAAGATGCCTCATCCAGCGTGGCAAAACAGCTTGCTTTGGATGTGGCATCCTGCTTATTTCTGTTTGTCGTAAAGCTGCATGAGCGGCTACTTCAGGCTGGGAAAGAGGTTCCTTGCATTCTTCCACAGTATCATCTCCTTGAACGGCGCGAGGTCGGCTTCGGTCGTCAAGTACTGCTTCATCCTGTCGAGGCCTTGCGAGAGCACCCCGGGCGCTGCATAGGGGAAGTCGGAACCGTAGAGCAGATGGTCAGGCGTGGTGATGGTGAGCAACATGCGTATGCCTTCGGGCGAGTGGGCACCGGCAAGGTCGTAGTAGAGGGCACGCAGGTTCGCCTCCCAATCGATGTCGCCCACCAGTTTGTTTGCCTGCATGACGGGTGCCAGCGACTTCATGCGCGGAATTGCCAGCGGCAGATAGGCTCCCAGATGAGGCACCACCACCTTGACTCTCGGGTAGCGAGCCAGCACGTTCCGGCTTATCATGTTCGTCACGGCGCGCGTGGTCTCTGAGAGGTACTCCTGCATGGCGAGCGGCGTCTGTGCCATCACCTCGCGGTTGACGGGTTCAGGACGGTGAGGATGCAAGATGACGACTGCCTCTCGCTCGTTGAGGAAAGCAAAGAGCGTGTCGAGTTCGGGAGCGCCAAGGTATAGTCCCCACTCGTTTGTTGCCAGCTTGATGCCGTCGGCTCCCAACGTGTCGAGCGCATATTTTGCTTCGCGGATAGCCGCATCCACATCGGGGCGCGCGGTTTTGCCACCTTGCTTGTCGAAGAAAGGCAGAGCGGCGCAGAACATGAACCTGCCCGGATGCTCCTTCTTGATGCGGGCTGCTGCCTCGTTGGTCTGTCTGATGATGTCGGCCGATGTGGGCTGTGGAGCCGCTAAGGTCAGCACGGCAGCCTGTACGCCCGCCTCGTCCATCCACTTCAGATGGCTCTCCACATCGTATTTCGGCAAAGGAAATCCCTCGTCCATCAACCTGTCTTCCTCCTTCAAGGCTGATATGTATTCAGGCGTGATGATGTGGCTGTGCACGTCCACCACGCCCTGAGCAATTGCGGTTGCGGACAATAGCATTGAGATGACAGTTGCCTTCAATCGCTTCATAGTTCTCATTTCAAATACTGATTGAAGAAGTCGGCCAGCTTGTCCCATGGAACCATGTTCTTCGGTTCGCCCTTACCCGCCGGTTCCGTGTAGCCGCCGTCGTAGAGGTCGCAATGCGATGCGTCGGGGATGATGAGCAGCTGCTTGTTCTCGGGGTTGGGATTGGGTTCGCCTACAAACTTGTAACCTTCGGCATGTCCGTCAACCATGTAGTGATAGGCCGCCTCGCCGAAGTAGCGCGAGTGGGCATCTGCGCCATGCATCACGAGGACGGCAGAGCGTATCTCGTTGATATAATAGAGGAAACGGCTGTTGGCGTACGCTTGAGTGCCGATGACGCGCCATCCGTCGTTCGAGTTGCCGCTGCGCTCGTGGTAGCCGCGCTCGGTCTTGTAGTAGTCGTAATAGTCATGGATGAAGTTGGGCGCCTGCGGAGGCACGCTATCAATTACGCCGCCAGCCATCGCATTGGGGTCGGCGAGGCGTTGCTTGGAGAGAATCTCGCGGTTTTTATGGCGAGCCTCCTCGACGTCGAAAGCGTCGTTGTAGTCGTTGCCGCTGACGCGCGTCATGTCGTACATCGTCGAGGCCACTGTGGCCTTGATGCGCGTGTCGGCTGCCGCAGCGTTGAGGGCAATGCCGCCCCAGCCGCAGATGCCGATGATGCCAATGCGGTCCGCATCTACATTTTCCTGTTTCGACAGGAAATCGACAGCAGCCATGAAGTCCTCGGTATTGATGTCGGGCGAGGCTGTGCGACGCGGCTCACCGCTGCTCTCGCCGGTATAGGACGGGTCGAAGGCCAGCGCCACAAAGCCGCGCTCGGCCATCCGCATGGCATACAGGCCGCTCGACTGCTCCTTGGTAGCGCCGAAAGGACCGGAAACGGCGATGGCGGGCCACTTTCCACTTCTCGCTTTTAGCTCTTCGCTCGATGCGGGCGTATATAAATCAGCAGCAAGCGTCAGCCCGTATTGTGTCGCAAACGTCACCTTCCGATGCGTTACTTTATCGCTCAGCGGAAACACCTTGTCCCATTCTTGCGTCAAAGTCAATGTCGTCATATTCTCTTCCGTTTTAGTTTGTTCCTTGTCCCCGCAGGCTGCGAGCATCCCGCCCAGCAGCATGACGGCTATTATTGTTCTCTTCATAAGATTACCTTTTTCCCATTCCTTATATATATGCCTTTCGTCGGATTGCTGACCTGCTGACCGTCCAGCGAGTAGATGTTTTGGTCCTTTGAGGGAGAGTTCGAGATGGACTGCAGGCTTGTAGCATCCGATGATGAGAGCGACAGCGTGACGCTGATGCCCGTCTCGCCGGCTCTCAGGAACGTGCGCAGCTCGCTTTCCGTCAGCCCGTCAATCTTGCCCAGACGGGTGTAGCTCCACGAATTCGTGCCGTAGAAGATGCAGATGTTGCTGCCGTTGTAGAGGACTACGTCGCCCGGCTCGGCATTGATTTGTTCGTTACTCGTGGGCAGCGAGAAGCCCAGCGAGCCCCAAATCTCGAAGTCGCCGCTGCTGTTGAGCGTCACGGTAACGGGAGCCTGTTGCAACTTCTCGACCAAAGCTTTTGTGGCGGCATTGTCTTCGAGCGACGCGCTTTGCGTCTGCCCGCCGATGGTGATAGACATTTTGTTCATGGTTGTTTGTGCTTTAGCAAAGTTCAACGTCCCCAGCCAGTTCTCGATGAGCGAGGCCCGCTTCGAGTGGTTGCTGGCGTTTATCCACAGCGCGTCGCCCATCCAAGTCACGTCGGGCAGCAGTCGCTTGGCATCTCTGACCACGCCGCTGATGCCGCTCGAATGGCTCGATACAATCAGCGCGACGTGCTTCCCAGCCATTTGCGCTGCGCTTTGGAACAGGTACGTCTGCATGATGGCAGCCATTTGGCTCCACCATAACGGCGTGATGATGATGATGTTCTGATAGTTGTCGAGACTGGTTTCTACGGGGTCGATGGCGGGATAGCTGTCCGCATCATCGGGGTTGGCATTGATGGCATTCAGCAGCTCTGTGCCGAGCGCGTAGCCGTTGGCCTCGTAGCTCAGTCCCTTCTCGGCAGGCTGAATCTCCAGCACGTCGGCCGTAATCTGACTTCTCAGCGTCGTCGCTATCTCGCGGCAGTTGCCTGTGTAGCTGTAATAGACCACGAGCGTCGCAGCCCGTTCCGCCTCTGTTTTCTCTTGGGGAGATGCCACCTCCGCCATCGCTTCGCTGCCCGAAGAGCAGCAGCCGAGCAGCATCGCTGCCAAAGACAATAGAATCTGTTTCATGTTTCGTGAGTATTAGAATGACGCTGCAAAGGTACGGACATTACATAATATAGGCATTACACATATTGGCTGAATGTTTACCAATTCCGCAGAAAGTATTGATTTTGTTCGTAAACTATACCATTATTATCAAAAAGCTGTGTCATTAAATGTTCTTGTCTGTGACAAGCCAAACTATATATAATATGTATGCCAGTATCATGACGATTCCTTCTCCACGTGACAATTTGTAGCAGCTGCGCGAGAACAACCAAAAGAGCAAGGCGCTGGCTGTGAGAAAGGCGAAATCTAATGTTGTGAGTCCTGTGACTGCAAGTGGCTTAACGGTTGCACACACGCCCAGAATGAAGAAGATATTGAAGATGTTGCTGCCAACGACGTTCCCGATGGCCAATGCACTCTGTCCTTTGCGGGCTGCTACAATGCTTGTGGCAAGTTCAGGAAGACTGGTTCCGCCAGCAACGAGTGTCAGTCCAATGACGGCTTCGCTCACTCCTGCCGACTTTGCTATTCCGCATGCGCCTTTGACAAAGAGTTCTCCGCCGCCTATCAATGCGCCAAGACCCAGAACGATGAACAATGCGATGCGTATCGCAGACATTTGATTTGTCATGCTTTTGTCCTCCTTCCGCTTTGCCAAACAGAACGAGTAAGCCATGAATATACAGAAGAAGCCGAGCAGGACAATTCCGTCGCTTCGGGTCAGTATGTTGGTCTCGTTTCCGGTAAGCAAGGTGTCAAGAGCTATGGACGATAGGATGATACTTGCCAGTATGCACAGTGGGATGTCTTTCTGCACGGTGTCTTTGGATATGATGATGGGGGAAAGAGCGGCTGATGCTCCGGCAATAACCATCACGTTGAACAAGTTACTGCCCACGATGTTGCTTACGCTGAGTGTAGTAGCAGAATTGTCGTTTGAGATGCTTGCAAGGAAGCTTACGATGAACTCAGGGAGCGATGTCCCGAAAGCTACTATCGTCAGTCCGATGACCATCTCAGATACTCCGAACCGTTCTGCCAAGCCTACTGCTCCGTCGGTCAGTTTGTCGGCTCCTATGAGAACAAAGGTTGATCCGATGATTGTGTATAATATAAAGATAAACATAGTTGATGTATTTCTTGAGAAACAGGAAATGCAAGGTTGCCCGCTCCACAATAGAAGCGGACAACACTTGCTTCGGACGCATTTATTAGCAGATTAATTTGGAGATTGTCTCTGCTTCCTTTCCTTCGAAGAAACGAGGTTCGTCCAGCGGATGATACACAAAATCGTAGAAACGGAAAAGTTGTACGGCACAGAATTGACGGTCGTCGCTCACGCAGGCTTGCAATTGGTAGTTGCCCATGTCAGTGACAGCAGGCTTGCCTTTCGAGTCAAGTTCTGCTTCCAGCTTGTCTGCGGGAATGGAAAGCAACTGTTCCAGTCGTCCGCCCTCATCGGCAGAATATTCTTGCCTAACTGCTTTCACGCGGCTGCCGGTTGGTACATAGATGACCTCCTGGCAGAGTCCGAAGAATGATTTGTTGATACTGATATAGCTTTTTGAGGAGATAGCTTCTGCCATCTCAAAATTCTTGATGTTTGACATTTCTGATTCTTGTTTTGTTGATGATACGATAAATCGCGGTTGCAACGTTATGTGCAGCCGTTTCTCTTTGCTTCGTGAAGTGAAAAGATTCTGTATCGTCAACAAAGGATGCGTCTCAACGCGATGACGTAATAGAGGCGAGGAGACGCTGCCCACGCTCGCTTGTTGCCAGCGGAAAGGCAAAGGAGCAGGGTATGGAGATTAGAAAGGTAAACGGACCCCGATGATGTAAGTCGCGCCAACATCCTGCCGGGCTTGCCGCCATGGGTTGGAATGGGTCGGACGGGGCGCGAACTGCCTATTCGCTCTCCGTTCTTGGCAGTAATAACGAAGCCGGCCGGCATCTTCTGCTGCTCCAACATCATGTAACGGTGCAGACCATCACTCTGGCTGAAGCTTTCCTCCTGTGCTGCTTCGCTGGTGACATCAGCCTGAGCCAGTACACTATAATTAGTTGCAGGCAGGCCACATAGCAGCAACATCATCAGCCATAGGCGGAAGAGTCTATGGCAGGAATGAAGATGGAGGTAGGCTGGCATTATTCGTTTGAAGATTTGATTCCTTTGCATTCAAAACAATAGAAGTGCTAATTCGAAGTCGTGTCTTTAGTGAGGTACTTAGTTCTCACATCATCCGAACGCCAAAGGCTGCGACACTTCGAAGCGAAGGCCAAGAGCGCTGAGAATTCTGAGAAACATGCCTGCACCAGGCTCGACGCTACCGTTCTCTATGCGACAGATGTATGACTTGTTGGTTCCAACGCGCTGAGCTAACTCCTGTTGAGTGACCTTCTCGCGTTTACGCGCATCGCTGATAATCTGTCCTACACAATAGGCGTAGGCTTCCTTGCGGAATGCTTCGCGTTCGGGCGTGCCAACTTTACCATAGCGTTCGTCCATCATAGCATCAACGCTCATTATGTCATTGTTTTCCTGCATAGTATTCTTTTTTTAGTTGTATAGCTTTATTGATTTCTTTCTCTGGTGTCTTCTGTGTATCGCTAAGAGTGCCAATGAAGTCTTTGAAGTAATTCTTGTATGCAGATATGGTTCTTTCGCATCTCATGGGTGCAAAGATATAAAAAGTTTTCATATCAAGCAACTTTTAGGAAAAACATAATGTCCTATTGAGTTAATTTGCAACTTTTTGCGTACCTTTGCGGTATGAATTCCACGTTATTGCAAGCCGTATGAAGAGAATTCTGAGAGTTGACAGCCCGAATGACTACGCCCGCTTCGTCGAAGCGCCGGTGCTGCATCCGCTGGTGAGCATCATCCACTACGACGAGCTGCAGCCTTTCCGCCACAGCTTGAACAACTATGGCGTGTATGGGCTTTTCATCCAGCGTCAGTTTCCTAAGAGCCTCTCTTACGGTATGAAGACGCTGCAGGCCAGCGATGCCTCGATTATTGCCGTAGAGCCGGGACAGATAGGCGGACTGGAGGACAACGGCGAGCGCATCTCGCTGAGCGGCTGGGCGTTGCTGTGGTCGCCCGGGCTGCTGCACGGCACGGAGCTTGAACGCCGCATCGACCGCTACCAGTTCTTCTCGTATTTCTTCACCGACTCGCTGCGGATGGAGCCCGACGAATGGCTTTGCATCACGCAGCTGGTCTCTCAGATGCGGGAAGAGCTATGGGAGCATGAGGACTCGCCTTCGCTCAGGACCATCTTGCTGGCCTATTTGCGTTTGATTCTGGAATATTGCAACCGCATTTACCTGCGGCAACTCTCGGAGGAGAACAAGGGCGAGGCCGACCTGTTGAAGCGCTTCAGAGGCTTGCTGCAGACGTATTTCCGCGAGAACCGGCAGCTGTTGCGAGGCCTGCCGACTGTTGCCTACTGCGCCTCGGAACTGGCTTATTCGCCGCGTTACTTCGGCGACCTCATTCGGGGTGCGACGGGAGGCACGGCCATCGGCTACATCCACAGCTATGTCATCAATCAGGCCAAGAGTCTTTTGATGCAGGGACACAACATCAGCGAAACATCGCGCCTGCTCGGCTTCGACTTCCCCCACCATTTCACTCGCCTCTTCAAGCGGATAACGGGCATCACACCCAGCGAGTTTATTGGGAAATAGCGTTTTCACTTCCCTCAGCAAGCGTTGCCGCTCCCCTCAGCAAGCGTTTTCGTTTCCTTCAGCAAGCGTTGCCGTTTCCCTCAGCAAGCGTTGCCGTTTCCCTCAGCAAGCGTTTTCACTTCCCTCAGCAAGCGTTTTCGCTCCCTTCAGAATAGTTTTTATTTCAAGTAGCGTATCTACTGTATATGTCGGGATGGAAGACGGCTCGTTGTTCCATCGATTGAAAAGGATGGTGTCGATGCCGGCGTTGTGGGCTCCGATGATGTCTGTCTGCATGTTGTCGCCTATCATCAAGGTGGTGTCGGGATGGGCGCCCGCTGTCTTGAAAGCATAGTCGAAGAACGCCCTTGAGGGTTTGTTGGCTCCTGCATCTTCACTTAAAATAATTGTATCGAAGTAGCTACGCAATCCGCAGGCTTCCAACTTCTTATACTGCACCTCGTGGAAGCCGTTGCTGCACATGTGCATCCGATAGCCCCTTTCTCGAAGGTAGTCCATCAACTCGTGAGCGTCCTCCACCACGCCTGGCTTGTTCGAGCAGAAGTCGAGAAACGTGTCGCTCATCTCCAGGCAGAGAGACTCGGTCACATTCAGTCCCTGCCCCTCGGAAAGAGGGCGCCGGAAACGCTCCACGATAAGGTATGGCCTGCTGATTTCTCCCTTGGCATAGCTGCTCCAAAGGTCGAAGTTGGCGCGCCAGTAGGCATTGTAGAACACTTGAGGTTCAGGGAAATAACGTTGCAGGCGGAATGCCTCGAAGGTCTCGCGCAAGGCGACGACGGCATTGCCGTAGGTGTCGTAGAGCGTATCGTCGAAGTCGATGAACAAGTCGCGGTATTGTTTCATTTTGACAGAAGAGTAGATGTTTCCGTTGTCGTCGAAATTGAAGGGGCAGTTTGTCTTGCTAACCGGCTGCTTGGCTCGGGGTCAGAAGAACTCCACCATCTCGTCCAGGTCCTTGTGCATCGGCTGTCGGGGCTCAGCAGCCCTGTAGCCGAGGGCGATGACTGCCATGATGGTCTCGTCTTCGGGGATGGAGAAGAGTTCGCGCAGCTTGTCGGCTTCGCGCATCCCCATGATGAGCGTGTCGAAGCCCATAGCCCTTGCCTTCAGGACGAGATAGGCGTCGCTCAAGCCGTTGTCGTGAGCGCTCCATCCGTCGCCGACCTCATTGGTTTGCTGGCCTCTGAAGAAGCCGGACTTGCCGCGGACGTAAGTGGAGACTATCAGCACGGGCGCGCCCATGATTCTGTCCTTGTTCGCACCCACCATCTCGCGAACGGCAGCGAGCTTCTCCGGGGTGATGGCCACGTAGTATTTCGTTGGCTGCTGGTTGGCCCACGAGGGCGCTTCCTGCACGGCTTTCATCAGCTCTCGCACCTCAGCCTCGCTTATCTTCTTCGAGGCGTCGTAGCTGCGGATGCTGCGTCTCGAGGAAAGTACTTCGTCGAAAGAGGGGCTCCATGCTGCCTTGATGTTTGCGACGGATTGCCTGGTGTATTCCAGCATGTCGGGCGCCCCGAAATGTTCGATGCAGAACCAGCCGCGATAGCTGCTGCCCAGCAGTTCGCCCACCACGGCTTTGAGGGGGACGATGCCGGCTCCTATGGGCAGTGAGGCTCGGTCGTTCAGCGCGCGCCTGTCCTTGAGGTGAACATGATGGATGCGCTGGCGGAAGTGGCGCAGGGCATTCATCACGTCCTCGCCGCAAAAGAGGTAGTTTCCCGTATCGAAGACGTGGTTCAGTCCAGGCGAAGCGGCAAAGAGGCGGTCGAGTGTCTGTGTATTGTAGCAGGGCGAACGTGGGTTGTCGTAGTCCTCCACCATCACGTCGATGCCCTCTTTTGCAGCCTCCTCGACGAAAGCCTGGAGTCGTTTGCAGACATTGTCCATGACTGCGGGAGAGGCATTTTCAGGCAACAAGCCGGGGATGACGAGCAGGCGCGAATAGCCGTAGCGCCGAATGAAGTCGAGAGCCTGCCGCTTCTGTTCCGGCTGTTCGCCCTTGACGAAGTCGATGTCTGCAATGGCCGAAGCGTGCTGAAAACCAAGGGAGTCGAGCATCTTCATCTGCGCCTCGCCCATCGAGACCCTGACATCAATGCCGTCCACGCCCAGCTGCTTGACGCGCTCTGCAGCATCCTTGACGGATATCTTTTCCTGCCGGGCTATCTCCGAAACGTGGTCGAAGAAGATGGAGATGCGAGGCTGGGCACTGGCCCGAACAACTGCAATCAGCAGCAAGGCAACACTAAAATATATCTTATTTGCTTTCATAATAAATTAGACAGGGGAAAGAGGAAAAAGTTTAAGCACAATTGTTAATTCATAATTGTTAATTCATAATTCATAATTCATAATTATTTTTCGCGAAGAGTCAGGGCGTAGCCTTAATTATGAATTATGAA
>CAMJOE010000085.1:0-12766 GCA_946407485.1 uncultured Prevotellaceae bacterium
TTCGTCAGGAAACTCGGGTTCAACAGCATGTCGCACTACCAGTTCTGCCATTTCATCAACGTGGACGACGACTATGCCAACATCCTCGAACAGGCTTACCAGGAATGGGAGAAACTTGAGAAGGAGTTCAGCATCCCCTACTATCCGCACATCAGTATCGGATGGGACAACAGCCCCCGCACGGGCCGTAGCGCCGTCACGCGTGACAATACGCCCGAGCGCTTCGAGCAGGCCCTGCGCAGAGCAAAGGCATATCTCGACGCGAGGCCTCACCTCCACCCCCTCATCACCATCAATTCGTGGAACGAATGGACGGAGACGAGCTACCTCCAACCCGATAACGTGTATGGCTACGGCTACCTCGACGCCGTGAAAAACGTCTTCATGGAGCCCTGAAGGGATTAGGAATTAATTCTGTCCGGGTAAAATACTCCCCTCTGCCTTCTGCGCCCTTATCCATTAGCGTTTCCTATATTAACTCAGTATGTGGGGCATGCTAAAGTCTCGAAGAGACGACAGACAACAGACGGGGGTGCAACCCCCGGTAATGATGCGATGGGAAGGAAAGTCCTAAAGGGACGACAGAACCCTGAAACGAGTTGGAATAAAACGAATTACATATTCTGTCGCCCTTCCAGGGCTTTGATATCGTGAATGACGTAGTTCCGGGGGTTAACACCCCCGTCTGTGTTCTGTCGCACCTTTGGCGCTTTTTTACTGGACAGCAATAATTAGGAATAGATGTTAAAGATTGGGAGCCGATGTTTCTAAGCCTTTACTACTACTCCTAAATTAATAACTAAATTTTTCTCATTATGAAAAATGATTATTCGGCTCACAAACTGTCGACTCCCAACTTATATTATATCAATTCACGTCTCACTGACTATCAACTCACGAACTGGCTCTCAACCCTCAACTCTCAACCCTAAACTCTCGACTCTCAACTCTTCCGAGGACTACCAAATCGAGTCCAAGAAGTCGAGGTAGCACTGCCAGTCGTAGGGCGTCACATCGTGCTTGCCCGCACGGATATGGTAGCCCACGTCGTAATGACGCGGCTGATGCACTGCCGGCTGCTCGTCGGTGGGCAGGGCCTGCATGCCATAAAGCCTGTAAACAGGTCCTGCATGGAAGAGGCTCAGGTATTCCCCTCGCGGGTCAGCCCACTGGTCATCCTCGGCGCTTGCCACATAGGCATGGCGCGGCGCTACGAGCGACAGCAGCTCGTGCTGGTCGAAAGGCAAAGCGGCTTCGTTCTCGGAATATTTATTGAAGGCAGGGCAGAACCAGTGCGGGAAGTTGGCTGTGATGCGGCCCACGTTTTCACCGAAGACACGCTTCGAGAGGGCTGCACCGCCACAACCTGAGTCGTTCGAGATGACGACCTTAAACCGCACGTCCTGCACGCCGGCCCACAGAGCCGTCTTGCCCAGTCGCGAATGGCCCAGCACGACCATGCGATGCCTGTCGATTCGTCTTTCCTTCTCCAGGTAGTCTGCAATGCGGCTGTAGCCCCACGCCCAGATGCCTATCGCTCCCCACTCGCTTTCTTTGCGATGCTTTATGTCGAAATCGGACAGGAGAGACGGGATGCCCCCTGCAAGCAAGTCAGGGGCGTCGGGACAGATGTCGTGGTAGTTCATCGTGGCAACGGCATAGCCGCGCTGCAGAGCCAGTTCGTACGACCAGCGGCTCATCTGCTCTCCGCGTATCCAAGCCTCCGAGCCGGCACTCTTCATCAGTTCCTTCGAGGGCGAGAATATGACGTCCGGCTCCATGGTAGTGGTCTGGTTGCCGTGGAAATTGTAGCTCACGATGACGGGCACGCGCCCATCTCTGCTGTTGGGAATGTAGAGCAGCAGCAAGGCCTGGACTGACTTGCCGTTCTTGCCGGTGAAGGTGAAGCGCACCTGTTTCTGCGTGGCCAGTCCGCCCATTGCTTCGGGATTCGTGGCGATGACTTCGTGCTTCACCTTGATACCCGTCCGGCTTGGCGTCACGCCGTATTCCTGTTCGCCGAACATCCGCAGCAACTCGGGCCTGCGCACCTTCTCCCACTGCCTTGCGTTCTCGGCGCGACTGCCGTCATTGCACAGCAAAGGGTCAGGGAGTTCGAAGGCCGGCACCTGGCTCTCGTCGTAATTGACGGGAGCATTCTTGTTCTGTCCCAAAATCGTAGCCGATATCATGAGTGCCAGTGAAAGAATCTTGATGCGTTTCATAGTATTATAATCACTCCAGTGTGCCACAAAGATACACATTTTATTTGGTTTTCTCAGCAGATGGCAGCTATTTTGTTGTGTTTCGTGCGAAAAATCGTCTTGTCGGGCATGTTTTGGGGCGTATCATTTCATCGCTCCAAATACTTGCTGAAGAACTTCCAGACTTCCTCGCCCGTGTCTATATCGTCCGTGTGCCAGGAGTGTCCGCCGCCAATCACTTCATACAGCCACACGTCGCATCCCGAGGGGCTGCCCGTAAAGAGATGCTTGACGACCCTGTTCCCGTCCTTACCCCTTAGGCTCTCCACTTGCTCAGTCTCCTCGTGCGTGCACCGGTTCTTTGCCACCCAATAGCCTATGGCCAGCGGCACCGGCATGTAGGCGCCCCACCCGCCTTTGTTCTCGAGGTCGCCTGTCCACTCCGAGGTGCGGTCCTCCGTGCCATGAACTTCCATCAGGGGAATGGGCTTCTCTGCCTCCAACTCGCGATACATCCACTCCATCGTGAGGCCAGCTATCGGCGCCACTGCCTTGAAAGTGCTTTGCTTGGAGAAAGCCATCAGGTAGCACATCTCTCCGCCATTCGACATGCCTGTCAGGAAAGTGTTCGCCCTGCTCAATTTGTAACGTTTCTGAACATGACGCGCCATTCGGCATAAGGTCTTTACGTCGTCCACCTTCCACCCTTGCTGAAACGGGTAGCCCACATTCCAGCTGTTTTTGTTCTTGGAGTCCTTCAGCCCCAAAGGGATGCAAAGCGCAAAGCCGTGCCTTCGGGCAGCACCCGACATCATGTTCTCTTTCCTGATATTTCCCCCGTGGCCATGAAGCACGAAGACGAGCGGAGCATCGGCCTTGAGGCCATCGGGCAAGAGCATTGCATATTTCCGCCACACACCTCCCACCTTCAAGGAGTCCTCCACATAGCGCTCTCCCCTGGCTGGAAAAGCAAACACGACGAGAAGCCACAACGCCAGCAGCCACTTCAATTGAGTATTCATAGGCGATTTAAGCATTTTAGATTAATTTAAGTTTCGCTTGTTGTTATTTTTGGGGGAAGTTAAAGAAGTTAACTCCCAAACTTGAATTACTTATTTACCATTTCTCAATCTTTCCACTTGCCGGACGCTCGTCATTTAGAGAGTCCAATGCGTAATTCTTGTGCAAAGATACAAATAAATAATGTATAATGCACGCTTTTCACGCATTAAAAACCTGCAATCCTTCAACAATTCTCTATCAACTTCAACTTTTGCCCGCCTCTTATGCGATTTGATTGCATAATCATGGGCAGCACGATAAACTCTCTCCGTCCCGATTGACGGCAAAACATGTTATACGGCATGAAAAGCCTTGCAGGAATTGTTGTATTTGGGGGCATTACATTATAATATTTATAGAAAAATAAAAAAATATTGATTAAATTATTGTACTTTTTGTATATTTCAGTATTTTTGCTGCCAAAAGAGAACATTTAACCCTTTTATTAACTCCAAAGCTAAAACTAACATGAAACGAAAACTTTACCCAATTTTCCTTTTGCTCCTGACGGGGCTAATGGGAAGCGTGCATGTTTTGGCGCAGGATATTCCTGAGCCCGTTGCACAATGGAATTTCAACAACGAGGAGGACCTGATGGCGCCCGACAAGGGAAGCCTAACGATGACGCCTGCCGTGCTGGGCACGAGAAGCATTTCGCTCTCTACCCTCGAGAATGCAGGCATCACGTCGGCCGAAGGTCCCGATGGCGAAGGTGCCATCTTCGTGCCTGCCACGTCGGCACTGAAAGTGTCGCGTGCTGAAGGCGCTACAGCCTCGCAGTCGTACACTCTCATGATAGATGTGATGGTGGAAAATGCTGTTGACTACGACGGATTGTTCCAAACAGACCAGTCGAACGGCAGCGACGGCGACCTCTTCATCCACAACAACACGGTAGGCGTGGGCACCTTAGGCTACGGCGGTAATGTAAAGAAAAACTTCTGGAACCGCTTTGTGCTGACGTATCGCGATGGAATGAACATCCTTTATCAGAATGGTGAGAAGATTACCGAGGCAGCCCCCGACGCGAACGACCGCTTCAAGATTATGCCGTTCGGCTTCTACCTGCTCTGCGACGAAGATGGCGAGAAGCAGGACACCTATCTCTCAAGCGTAGCTTTCTGGGAAACATCGTTGAGCGATGAACAGATAAATGCGCTGGGTGGCTACAAGGAAGAAGTCAAGAACTTCGAGATTGGAACAGCCGCCGAACTGCTCGCCTTTGCCGATTACGTCAACTCGGGCAAGGCTGCTAATGGCGTGCTGACTGCCGACATCGCCCTCAGCGGCACCTGGGAGAACCCCATCGGCATAGACGGTGCTCCCTTCTCGGGTACCTTCGACGGACAGGGTCACACAATTAGTGGCTTCGATGGTGTTAGCGCGGGTAAGTTCGGACTCTTTGGTTTCATTAGCAATGCCGAAGTCAAGAACTTCAGTATCCAGGGTAAACTGGAAGCCAACGCAAAATCTGATGGCACGGCAGCACACGGCACCGGAGCCATCGGTTGGTCTGCAAGCAGCCGCGTCTCGAATGTGCACTCCGCACTGAACATCACCGTCACCGAAAGCAACGTGCATCATGTGGGTGGCGTGATAGGCTCTTCGCAATACCATAACCGCATCACAGGCTGTACCTTCTCCGGCACCCTGACTGAAACGGCTGGCAACAACGACTGCTTTGCCGGTGTGACTGGCTACATGGCAGAGGACACCGTGCTGTATTGTGCAAACTACGGCACCATCAACTACGTCCTCCCCAACTGCTCCGCAGGTGGTATCGCTGGTTACCTCAACAACCAGGGTGGTATGATAATCGGTTGCTTGAACCTTGGACAACTTAATCTCACGGCAGAAGACGCAACGCCTACATACGGCGGTGCCATCGTGGGCAACCAGAATAACAATTACACCCTCGCCAACTTCCAAAACAACTATTGGCTGGAGGGCACTGCCTTGACCGGATTTGGCGGTAAGAACATACAGAGCCCCGCTGTATCGACCTTCACGGCCGACATGCTGCCCACCGGAGCTTTATGCTACGGTCTGAATGGCGACCAGACAACTATCGGCTGGTATCAGACAATCGGCACAGACGAAGCACCTGTGCTCGACCCCACGCACGGACAGGTCTATATGAACGGACGCATGCACTGTAATGGTGACGTCTATACGGATGCCACTTATTCCAACACATACTCAGAAACGACACAAGACGAGCACGACTTTGTCGACGGCTACTGCTCATATTGCGACCTCTACGACGAGAACTTCACCATGACGCCAAATGCCGACGGCTACTACGAGATTAGCTCCGTCAATCTGTTCAGGCGCTTTGCTGACATCGTAAACAAGGGCACGCTGAATGCCAAGGCTATCCTCGTGAACGACATCGACTTCGGTCCTGCCATTGCAGCAGCTACGGCAAAGGGGCAGAACTTCGTCTGGACGCCTATCGGCAGCTGGGTAGGCACCCCGGCAGGCAACGCCTGCTTCCAGGGACACTTCGACGGACAGGGACACGCCATCAAGAACTTCAACGTAAGCTCAAGCCAGAGCTTCTTCGCGCTCTTTGGCGTCATCTCGACGGACTGTCTCATTGAGAACTTCAGCATCGACGGAACGATTAATACCAACACACAGTACACTGGCGGCGTGGCAGCTTATTCCCGCGACGACAGACCCGTAATCCGCAACATCCACAGCTACGTCAACATTAATAATGTTAGTGCAGGCGGCAGACAGGGCGGTATCCTGGGCGGTGCGCATTCCACCACCTTCAAGACTGTCATCGAGAACTGTACATACTCCGGCACGCTGGACGGCAATGACGCAGGCGGCGGCGGCAACTATGGCGGCATCGTGGGCTACATCAACAACAACAGCAACACCGTTGTCGACATCACCAACTGTCTGTTCGATGGCGAGGTAGTCAACAACAACCCGGCTCCCGGCACTTGCACCTTCGGCGGCTTCGTCGGATACAGCAACGGCGGTCTTGTTACCATCAAGAACAGCCTGTCTGTCGGCCATGTTGAGTCTGCTGTATGGGGCATGTTCTTCGGCGCTGTGAAGAACGCCAGCTCCTCTCTCCCCAACAGTTACTACAAGGGCGAAATACTCAACGGCTCAGCAAGCACCGTTACCCTGGACGCTACGGAGGTTAACGACGAGCAGTTGGCAAGCGGCGAGATTTGCTGGCTGCTGAACGAAAAGAACTTCGTGGATGTGGCTTGGCATCAGGTTCTCGACGAGGACAAGTATCCCGTCCTCGACGGCAACGCTATCGTCTATGAGTTCGGCGAATACGACTACAGGAACCTCACCGACGAGATGCTGTCCGAACTTATCAACAACGTCACTGCCAAGGAGGAAGAATTCATCGAAGAGACTAAGGCTTATCAGCCCTTGCTCGACGCTTACGATGAGGAAATCAGGTCTTGGGCAGACAGCGAGACCCTCGAGCAGTTCCTCGAGACCTACCGCGCAGCCCTTGTGCTGAAGGAAAGCATCAAGGCCTCTGCTGCCAACTATGCTGCTTACGAAGAGGCTTGCGAATATGCTGCCAACTTTATCGTGGAGAACAACCTCCAAGGCGTGATGACAGACTTCCTCAAGGATTATCTCGAGCAGAACATGGAGCCGGACAACAACTATCCTAACGGCAGCTATCCCTACATCATGGAGGAGCTCAACCTGGACGACGCAGCGCTTGCAGAAGAGATTGCTTTCGTAAACCAGATGCTCGATAATGCCATCGCAGGCGGCGTTGTTCCCGGAACAGAGATTACGCGTCTGCTGACGAATCCCAACTTCACCGAAGGCTACGAAGGATGGACTGTTGAAGCTGATGGCGGCACAGCTACCGTTGCTGGCCTGACTGACATCATGCCCATTCCCGAAGGATTCAACAACAAGAGCTTCAGCGCCTCGCAGACTTTAACAGGACTGACGAACGGCTACTACATGATGGTAATCAACGGCTTGTTCCGCACCGGTGGCGACATCTACTCTAAGTTCTATGCCGGCCAGCTCTTCCTGAACGACACCTACAACTACTTCATGTCTCCCAGCGAGGATGTTATCCCCGAGGAAGAGGCCGAGCCCGGCGTGAACTGCCTTGGCGAAGGCAGCGACAAGCTGTATGAAGGCGACATCGTGGGTTGGGTTCCGCAGGTAAGAGAAGGCTGCTCCGTTGCCTTCAAGGCAGGACGCTACGAGAACTCCACTGCCGTCGAAGTTACTGACGGCACGCTGACTGTCGGCGTACGCAATCAGGGTACAGGCCTCAGCGGCGACTGGCTCCCCTTCGGCGACATCCACCTCATCTACCTCGGCACAGCAGAGGATGACATCCAGCAGTCACTCCAGGCAGTGCTCAATTGCTATAGGGACCGTGCACAGACCATCGTGGACTCCGACTGGACCGTCGATGATTTCACCACGTATCCCAACATGTCGGAAGAGCTGAAGACCCAGCTCGTTGAAGCTATTGAACAAGTTGACAAGACCAGCGACCGCATGGCACTCATCAACACCTTCTCCGACCTCTTCAATCAGGTACTCGCCTGCCGCAAGGCCTATATCGCAATGCTCGACGCAGCCAACAAGCTCTACGACACGCTCGACGGCCTGGGCAGCCTGATTTCCGACGAGGACTATACGAAGTGGGAGAATGAAGTGATTGACGCTCAGACCCATTTCAGCGAGGGCGACGTATCGGCTGAAGAGGCTCTTGCCATTGCAGACAGACTCATCAACAACGACATCATGCCGCAGCCCGTGGACGGCGTTTACCAGCTGAAGACGGCTGCCGACCTCGCTATCTTCTCCTTGATAGTGAACGGCGGCGCACTCGAATCGGATGCTGTCCTCCTGAACGACATCGACTTCGCAGAGCTTGGCGAGGAATTCGCATGGTCTGCTATCGGCAACTGGGCAAGCTCCGGCATCGCCTACAAGGGCCACTTCGACGGACAGGGACACGCCATCAAGAACTTCAACGCCACCTCAGACCGCAACTTCTACGGCCTCTTCGGCGTGCTCTCCGACAATGCACTTGTCGAGAACTTCGACATCTACGGTGACCTCTACACCCTCTACCAGAGCGCTGGCGGCGTGGCCGGATTTGCTCGCGACAACAACGTGATTATCCGCAACATCCACAGCTACGTGAACATCCACAACACGAGCGTAGGTGGCAGACAAGGCGGCATCCTGGGTTGCTCCAACGATGGCACGATTCGCGTTGAGAAGTGTACCTACTCAGGCACATTCGACAGCGAAGACGCTGGCGGCGGCGGCAACTATGGCGGCATCGTGGGCTACACCAACAACAGCACAAATGCTGTCTGCGACATCGTCGACTGCCTGTTCGACGGTACGCTCTTCAACTCCGCAGAGGTACCCGGCAACTGCACCTTCGGCGGCATAGTGGGCTACACCAACTCGTCGCGCGTCACCATCCAGAACTGCCTCTCTATCGGTAAAGTTCAGTCTGCAAGGTACGCACAGTTCTTCGGCGCCCTCAATGGTCCGAACTCCAAGATTATCAACAGCTACTATCAGGGCGACTACGTCAACGGCTCTTCAAGTGGCCAGGCTGCCAATCCGCAGGACGCTACTGCCGTGACAGACCTGCAGCTCGAAAGCGGCGAGATTTGCTTCAAGCTCAACGGCGACCAGAGCGAAATCAGCTGGTACCAGTCCATCAACTTCGACAAGTATCCCGTACTCACACCCAACAGCGAGCAGGTATTCTTCAACGAAGAGGAGAACATCTACTACAACCTCATCAACGGCGTTCCCGTTGGCATAGGCGAGGTGAAGAGTGCTGAGCCCGAGGTACAGACCGGCATCTACAACCTCGCAGGCCAGCGCCTCGAGAAGATGCAGAAGGGCATCAACATCGTGAACGGCAAGAAAATCTTGGTTAAGTAACGCGACAGACTGAGCCCATGCCCGTGCTTCCCGAAGCATAGGCAGCGAAGCTAAACGATTCCGCCCCCTCCCCTATGGTTTCATACAGACCTGCCGGGAGGGGGCTTTATTATTGCTTTCCGGTTTTAGCCGCTCCTATGCCATTGCCGTTTAAGGCTAAGTGATAGTTTTATAGCGTCTCATAAAGATAGAGGCTCCGCAAGAAAGTATTTGACTTGCGGGGTCTTTTTTTTGCACACACAACTCGCTTTTGTGCAATAACACGTGGAAATAATGGGAAAAGTTGGAAAAAACATTTCTGTAATTGTTTCATTATGTATAGGTTATGGATGGTAATTTGAGAAATTTTTTTTTTGAATGTTTTATAATTCGTAGATAAAATATTGTTTTGCAATAGATTACGAAATGACTTTTATACTTAATTAAGTATTGTATTGTTCATTGTGGACAAATGCCTTACTTTGCACCGTCAAAATTTTTTAACGTAATAAAGTTATGGTAAAAAGTAATGTAAATGAGCGTTTCAGCATCTTTCCCTGCGGATGGTGGAACGAAGCGAAGCAGGAGGCTTGTCCGCAGCAGCGGCCACAGCAGACACAGACCATCGATTGGGTCTATGAGTATATAATATCGGAACGCGCGCGTAAGCCGACGGAGGAACTGCGTGCGATGTTGCCTACGGCTACGAAAGAACAGAAGAGTAACTTCAAGCTGCTCAATTTCGAGTACGCCACGTTCTCTGGTATCTTCTCGTATCGCGACAAAAATTGTTTGGGTGTGCGTTCGCCTTACCTCTGCCTTGACATCGACGGCTTGGGTTCGGGCGACGAGGCGCGCGACGTACAACACGCGTTGAGCGCCGACAAGTATGTGGAGACGGAGTTGTGTTTCGTTTCGCCTTCGGGTAATGGCGTGAAGTGGGTTGTCAATTTGCCAGAGGCTGTAAGGAACATGCCTTTCCGCGACCAATGGTATGAAATGCGCAACCACCTTGCCTTCAACTACGGCCTCGTGGCCGACCCCGCGTGTAAGGATGTATGCCGTGCGTGCTTCCTGCCTTGGGACAATGAGTGTTTTATTAACAGTAAATATAATGTTTCACTTAATCAAAAAAATTAAATGTATGATTATCAACAATTATTTAAAAGACCTTGAGCATTTACAGCTCGTGGCTGGTCGAATCAGCGAGGCTGGTATCGACATTACTAGTAACTACGATGATTGGTATAGAATAACCTTTGCTTGCGCTTCACTCGGTGAGGCGGCGCGGGAACCCTACCACACCATCTGTAGTTTCTTTCCAAAGTACACCAGAAAAGAGTGTGATGAAAAGTTCACAAACTGTGTTCGTACAGGGCAAGGCAACATTACAATCGCCACCTTTATGCAAATTGCAAAGGACCATGGTATTGACGTTTCGCTGCCGCGAGGGCGACGCCCTTTGAGCGAAGAACAGCGCAAGGCGGAACACGCCAGTGTGATGAACGAAGTGAAAGACTATTTGCGAAAGAACCGCAAATGGCGACACAACACGCTGACGGGTAAAGTAGAGTACAGCGAGAACGGTGGAGGTTGGAAGGAAGTCGATGACCGCTTCATCGACACCATCCTGACGAGACTTCGTGAACAAGGGCTTCCCGTCAAGGACAACGTTCTTCGTTCACTTGTCAACAGCGAGGATTTCGCGCCCGACTTTGCGCCACACCTTGAGTGGCTCAAGTCGCTCCCCGCGTGGAACCCCGAGACTGACCCCGACCATATCCACGACTTCTTCTTTGAACACATGGAGTTCGGACCGATGGCTGACCCAGAACTCTACGACCTTGTGTTCCATCGTTGGCTTGTTGCCGTAGTGGCTTTGTGGCGTGGAGAAATCGATGCTAATCCTATTATGCCCACTTTCTGCGGTTCACAACAAATTGGCAAATCATTTCTCGCTTCACATATATTACCACCTTGTTTACAATCCTATCAGACAGCCATTAGCCCAAATGACCCGATAAACAAGGACACGATGTTGACACTCTCCGAAGTCCTGTTGGTCATCTTCGACGAGATAGCCATCAACAGTGACTCGAAAAGTAACACAATGAAGTTCCTCCTTACATCGGGACAAATCAATCTCCGTGACGCCTATGGTCACTATCGCAAATCACGTCCACGTATGGCCTCCGTCATCGCCACAACGAACTACCATCAGTTCATACGCGAAACGGAAGGCAACCGCCGATACATCGGCATCGACCTCGTTGGGACAAGGAATATCTACACCCATCCGCTCAATTACGAAGGCGCTTATTCTCAGGCTGTTTATCTCCTCGAACATGGCTACGAACCAAAGCCGACCTACGACGAAAGTCTTTTAATCAGCCAATACAATCGTCAATTCCTTTCGCCCAACGATTGTGAGGAAGCTCTCCTTACCTTCGTTCGCCGTCCAAAAGAAGACGAAAAGGCAGAAGCCTGTACGGCGGGCGACCTGTTGAGGGAACTCAACTACCGAGGCTTCCAAGGCCGAGGATTCAACACCGTCAACATCGGCAAAGCCATGAAATCACTTGGTTTCGAAGCGCGTAGAATCAACGGCTACAACAAGTACTCCGTCGTCTTGGCCGACCTCATTCGTCAACAAATGGAACGACAAAAAGACGCCATTGTAGAGTAGCACTTTACTACCCAGGTAGGGGGAAGGAGTGGAAGATGGTTCTTAGGAGACAAGAAAATAAATCCCTAATACATTATATATTTCAGCCAGGTGAATTAGGCATTTGTTTTCATTACCTTCTATAAAATCATCTCCACCTTTCCCACTTCGCCCATCCCTCCCCCGAAAAATCCTTTCATTTTCCTATGAAAATAACTGCCAAATTACTTGCGAAATTCATTTATTTTTCGTACCTTTGCAGTGTAATTAACAAGAAGAACAAAGCACGCTAAAGTGGCCAATTTGACGTGTCAAGTTCGCCAACTAAACTGCAGTAGTTGGGGGTGATTACACGAGAGAAACAATAATTACTATTAACCAGGAGTAAAGAAGAGAAGTTATGAGGAGAAGTTATGATTAGAAGTTAAGAAAAGAAGTTATGAGGAGCCGATACATTTGGCCCACCATAACTCCCCATTATAACTCCACACCATAACTCCCTTTTATAACTCCCCTTAAAAATCTAAAACCATGATTAACTACAGCATCTACATCGGTTCCAAGAAGCCCGGAACCAAAAAGACCGCACAGGGCTACGCCACCGTGGCGCTCGGCACGGCTCAGGTACACGACAAGCTCACCTTCGACCAGTTCGTCGCCCACATCGCCGACCACAACTCGCCCTTCACCAAGGGCACCATCCGCGGCGTCATCACCGACATGATTCACTGTCTGCGCGAGCAGCTCCTCGCCGGCAACAGCGTGAGTCTCGGCGACCTTGGCAAGTTCCACGTCGAGCTCAACTGCGAACCCGCAGTCACCACCGAGGACTTCACCGCCGCCAACATCAAGGCCGTGAACGTCTGCTGGACGCCCGGCGAAGACTTCAAGGACATGAAGAAGGACGCAGAGTTCC
>CAMJOE010000086.1:0-12633 GCA_946407485.1 uncultured Prevotellaceae bacterium
CGACAGAGACATAAGCAAGTTGTTATTAAACAAGTTATATATTCTGTCGCCCCTTTGGGGCTTATTATTGTCAGGCTAACCTGTCCCGGGGGTTAACACCCCCGTCTGTGGTCTTTCGCACCTTTGGTGCTTTTCCCCGGACACTAATAATAACAAACAAACCTGACCCATATGAAACATGCACTGTTTCTGTTCTCTATCCTTTTTTATCTGTAAAACAAACTAAGCATTCGCCAATCCGTGCCCATAGATTATGTAATACCGTTTGTGGATTGTAGCGACGGGAACTGGCTTCTGGAGTACAAGAAGTATGTGTCTGACACAAGGGACTGGAGCAATGACGATAAGCGTTTCCGCGACTGGAAGACGTTGCGCTACCAACTTCTCAGCCTGCTGAAGGTTATTGTTATTGTGTTATGACCGAATGTTGTAGAGTGTAGAGTGGTTTTTAATATCGTGTTGAATCTCCAAACGCAGCACGTTAAGTCAAACAACTTAACACGTTAAGTTTGTCATTTAGACACGTCTAATTTGCGATTTAGATACATCTAATTCGCGATTTAGATATATGTAGTTCCGAAGACCGTCAAGAAAAACGATGGCAAATTTAGTGGACAGCAATCTTATAGGTCGTGATGCAGGAGGCGGTACTGTGCCATTTCCTCATACTTCGTGCCGGGCTTGCCGTAGTTGGCAAAGGGATAGATGCTGATGCCGCCGCGGGGGACGAAGATGCCTGTCACCTCGATGTACTTGGGTTCCATCAGGCGGATGAGGTCCTTCATGATGATGTTGACGCAGTCCTCGTGGAAGCTGCCATGATTGCGGAACGAGAAGAGGTAAAGCTTGAGGCTCTTGCTCTCCACCATGCGCTTGTCGGGAAGGTAGCTGATGCGTATCTCTGCAAAGTCTGGCTGGCCTGTAATAGGACAAAGTGCCGTAAATTCGGGGCAGTTGAAGCGTACCCAATAGTCGTTCTCGGGATGCTTGTTCTCGAATGCTTCCAGCACTTCGGGATTGTAGTCCTGGGGTATCTCTGCCTTCTTGCCTAAGGCTTTTAATGAATCCACAATTTCACAATTTTACAATTTCACAATTTATTCTTTATCTCTTTTGCAATTTGTTCAATTGTCAATTTGTCCAATTGTCAAATTAAGATATTTCTTTAGTCCTTCGCGACGAAGCTTGCATGAAGGGCAATGTCCGCAGCCGTCGCCCACTATGCCGTTATAGCAGGTTAGGGTGCGATAGCGAATGGTATCGAGCACGCCAAGCTCGTCGGCAAGTGCCCAGGTCTGCTGCTTGTCGAGCCACATCAGGGGTGTATGCAGGCGGAACTGTTCGTCCATCGCAAGGTTGAGCGTCGTGTTCAGGCTCTTGATGAAGCCGTCGCGACAATCAGGATAACCGCTGAAGTCGGCTTGTCCCACACCAGTAATGACATCGTAGATGCCGTGATTGCGGGCATAGATGGCTGCTACGGAGATGAAGAAGAGGTTTCTGCCCGGCACAAAGGTTGTGGGGTAGGGGGCGCCTTCTTTTTTCTCTGCCTCGATGTCGAGTTCAGAATTCGTCAAGCTGCACGAGGGACTGAGCTGCGAGATGAAGCTGATGTCCATGCATTCCCAAGGAACACCAGCCTCATCACACAATTGCTTGGCAATGTCAACCTCTACAACATGCCTCTGCCCATAACGGAAACTGAGTGCTCGCACCTCGTCGAAGTGCCTGAGAGCCCAGTAGAGGCAGGTCGTGGAGTCTTGTCCGCCAGAAAGAACTACAAGAGATTTAGTCATTTACCATTTAGTCATTTACCATTTAGTCATTTACCATTTACCATTTACCATTTACCATTTACCATTTTTCTCCCCTCTCCTCGGAGAGGGGCTGGGGGTGAGGCTTTTAGTCTCCTACCGCCTTCATATATTCCTGCCAAAGCGCGTCGGTCGTGTTCTCGGGCTTGTCACCGAGGATGTGCTTCATGGCTTTGTCCCAACTCCAGGGCTTGAGTTCTACGGCGCTGCGATTGAACTTGCGGATGAAGTCCTTGTCCTTGTTGAGCTGCAGCCAGTAGAGGAAGTAGCCGGTCACGCGGTAGCCCTTGCGCCAAGTGTCGCCACGGGTGCGGTCCTTGCTGCTGAAGTCCTGGTCGAAGCATCCGCAAGCCACGCGAACAGCATCGGCAAGGCCTTCGATGAAGAGCCAGTATTCGCTCTTGTTGTCGTACTCACCGCAACCTTCTGGCGAGAGCTGGTAGGCATGGGTAAGCTCGTGATAGAGGACACCGCGGGTCTCGTAGTCGAGGCGCAGAGTGTCGTTGCCGG
Organism: uncultured Prevotellaceae bacterium; assembly: GCA_946407485.1. Classification (GTDB taxonomy): domain Bacteria; phylum Bacteroidota; class Bacteroidia; order Bacteroidales; family Bacteroidaceae; genus Physcousia. The sequence goes on from CAMJOE010000086.1 coordinate 2,325, forward strand.
CAAAGCAGCGCTCAATCCAGTTCGTAGAGTAACGGATGCCGACATAGTCGCCGCTGCCGTATTTCTCGCTAATGCCATTATAGTCCTTGATGGTATAGACGATGCGCTTCAGGCGAGGCACATTCGGGTCTTGCGGTCCCCAATAGAGCGTCTGCAACACGCGAAGGGCATTCTCCTGAATATAAGGAGCAGGGTTGGGGATGATGTTATGGTAAATCTTTGAACCTTCGCTTTCGGGAGCTTCGTCGTGGAATTCAACGTCTCCGGGATTGTAGCCTTTCCACTTCTTCTCCACCTTGATGGGAGCGTGGTACTTAGTTGCCTTGTAGATGGCTTGAGCCTGGCTGCCGATAGCGAAAGCGGCAGCAACGATGAGTGTGAGTGTACGTTTCATTTTGTTATTCTGAAATATGTTGATAAAAAGTATTGCGGCTGCAAATGTACGAAAAAATGTTTAGAGTCGATTCTTTCGGGCTTAGAGTTTATACTTATTTAAGATTTAGGCGAGGTTTATTTCCGGATGACTTCGCGCAGACATCTCAGCCGAGTTTCGTTCGGCAGAGAGTGCGCGCTCGTGGTCTTCCAGCTGAACGGCGAGTCGAGCTATCTGCATCATTGTCTCGCTTCGCTGCTTGGTGAGCGTCTGCTGCTTTGCTGCGATAGTCTCTTGTATGTCAGGCGATTGAGCGCTGCAACGCCCGTCCTCTGCTTCGAGGGCAATGATGCGGCTGTTCAGGTCCTCCACCTTTGCCTGACACAACAGCATGTCGGTATTGATTTGCTTCAAGTTGCTGCGAATCTTGCTCCAATCCTTGCCGTCGACAAAGACTTCGTCGAGTTCGCCCAACTGAACAGGCGGGTGCTGCAGGTTGAAGGCGTGCATCCAGAGGTCGAGCTTCTCATTGAGCTGAGTCTGTTCTCCTTCCAGCCTGTCGATGTGTGCCAGGTAGTAGTCGTGACGACCCTGAGTGATGTCGTTGTCGTGACGGATATCGTCCATCCTGCTGCACTCGTTCTCGTATTGTTCCTGTGCAGCTTTCACGGCTTGTAAATGCTTTTGATGCAACGTCTTGGCATCGCGCTCCGGAATCATTTGTTGATATGCCTTTGCGTTCTCAGCCTTCAGTCCTTTGATGTCTTCTGCCCGCTTTTCTGTGACCTGCAAAGAGCGGGCGAGCGACTGCAGTTGCGACCTCATGCCTTCGAGGTTGGCAAGCTCCACATCGAGGGCAGCCTGCCTTGCCGTAATCTCCTGTTCTGTAGCAAACCAGTCGGTGCTGAGCTTCTGAATCTTCTCGTAGAGCTGTTCCGGCGCTTTTTGCCAGACAGCATACCAGTCCTTGATGGTGATGGCAGCCTGCATGTTCTCGTAGATACGCGTGAACTGCTTGTTGGTGCTTTCCAGCTGGTTGCCCGTCTGTTCCACCTCTCTGCTGAGCACTTGCAGGCCCGTATTGAGTTCGCCCAGACGGACGTTTATCTCGCTCTTCTTCTGTTCCAGTTTCTGCAGTTCCTCGCTTATCTTGGCGATGCTGCTTTGGTGGAAAGTGAACGTCTCGAGTTCCTTCTCAGCCTTCTCAGCATCCCGGCTGACGTTCTCAATGAATTGCCTCAACATGGATGTTCTGGCAGCGAGATTCGTGCTCTCAGAACATTCAGCGAACGTCGGGTCAAGCTGCGCATAGAGTTTCCACTCCAGCACATCCTCGTTCTGACGGATGCGGATGGCGTTGAGGGCTTCCTCTTCGGCGCTGAGCTGACCCTTTGCCGTTGCCAGTTCTGCCTGCATCTCGGCGAGTTGCTGTTGCTTGGCGTTCGACTCAGAGGCAAGCAGCTCGTAGTCCGTCTTCATCTGTCCGATGAGTTTGCTCTGGTCGAGCATCGTGTCGCTGTGATAGGGGTGATGCGTGGCGCCGCAGACGGAGCAGCTGACGCCCTCCTTGAGGTCAGCCCTGAGCTGGATGATGTCCTGTCCCTTGCTCAGCAAGTAGGTGTATTCCTTCTCCTTACAAAGCCGCTGAGCCTTGCCCGCCTCCGTCTCAAGCTCGCGCACCCCATCCTCCAGATGCTGTATTTGCAGGCGCAGAGCCGTCACCCGCTTGCTCCTCTCCTCGATGCTTTCGTAGCCAGTGCTGATGCGCTTCCAGAGCGACAGGGCAGAGAGCAGCTGTTGCCTGCGCCCCTTCAGCATCAGGGCGCGTTCCTGAAGCATCAGACCGTCCTGTCCCTGAATATATGAGCGGTGCATGCTCAGCTCCGCATCTGCCGTCTCTGTCTGCGAGACGACATCCTGAAACTGCCCGAAAGCTTTGCCCAGCAACTCGTTCTCCTCGTTCTGACGCTTGATGGCATTCTGACGTTTCTGCTGGAGGTCGGCACGGCGTTTGTTTCGGTCTTCCAAATGTTTGAGCTGCAGGAGTATTGCTTCGCTGTGGAGCAGCATGCTCTCGTGAATCTCCATGCCCTGATGCCTTGTGCGAATCTTTTCCAGCTCAGCGGCAAGCGCAGCCGTCTGCCTCTCCTTCTCGCTAATGAGCGATGAGAGCGCCGTCATCTCCTCCTTTACCTTATTATTATAGTCGAGCAGGAAGGCCGTTTCAGCTTCGAGCGACTCGTTAGCGCCCGTCAGCTGATAGGCCGAGCAGACGTGGTCGAACGTGTTTTGCAGGGTGACGGTGGCATTCTTGAGCACCTCCCGTGCCTGCCCCTCGCGCTTCTCCTGGCTGGTCATCTTCTGGCGGTTCTCGTCCGTCTCGCGCTCCAAGATGCTCAGTCCGCGCTTGTCCCTGCCTATTTGGTCCTTCACGACAGCAAGCTTCTGGTATGTGCCGTGGATGCCCTCGAAGAGGTCGTAGCGGTCCAGCATGGCAGCGTCTTTGGCGAAGATGGCTTTCTGCTTGCCAAGTTCGAAGAGACGCTTCTTCTCGCGCTCCAGTATCATGTTCGTTTCGTTGAAGCGCCTCAGCCATTGCTGCTGAGCCTTAAGGCGTTCTAGGCTCTCCTCCAGTCCCTGCAACTTCGTTTCCGCCAGTCGCTTGGCATCCTTGACGCGCTGCAGCTGCGTGGAGTTCAGGATGCGGGCATCGCGCCGTCCCGGCGTATTGTCCGTAGTGTCCTCGATGATGAAGTTGATACCGCCCTCTGCGGGAGCCCCAGCAGCCTCCCGGGGCTGACTCTCTTGCTCCACCGGCTTCTGCTCGTCCCTATCTTTCCTTTTGAAGAAATTCATGCGTGATTCGATATTATAGGGGTTGTAGGCTCTTGATGCCTTGCCCTTTTGAATTTTGAAATTATTGATTTTGAATTTGCAATAATTGTTTTGCGCCTGCAAAGGTACGAAAAAATCCCCTATCATGTATATGATTTGCCATAAAAAGTTAGAAAGACACTCCAGAATTTCCCACACGAGGGAACCGCTTTTCCTACACGTGGGAACCTCTTTTCCCACACGTGGGAACTGTCGATGCTACACGTGAGATCGGCTGACGCTACACGTGGAAACGGCTGATGCTACACGAAGCGATTGCAGCATCATGAATGTGACGTTTGAAACATACACGTGTAGTCCGGCATTTACCAACGTTTCATCGGCCCATTAGAAACATGTAGTAGGGCAGTTAGAAACATGTCGCCGGGCTGTCAGATAAAGCCTGAATCATGCTCGTTATGACAAAATCGTACACGAAATTGATAAAACCGACCCCCTCATGCGTGATAATCCAAACAAAATGTTTATCTTTGTATTCAAAAACTGAAACATCATGCATGTCACATATAGTGGATTTGCGCAGTCGGAGGAGATGCAGCGCGAGGAGCTGATACGCAAGATAGAGGCTTCCGTGAAAGGCATGTCCTTACGGGAACTGGAGGCTTTGTATTACGAATTGAGTACTAAAAACTACATAAACGAACGGTTATGATACTATCAACGACTCCACAGATTGAAGGCCATCCCATTCGCGAGTATAAGGGAGTGGTGACAGGAGAAACTATTATCGGTGCTAACGTGCTCAAGGATTTCTTGGCTGGAATCCGCGACTTCTTCGGCGGACGTGCAAGCAGCTATGAGAAGGTTCTTATCGAGGCCAAGGAAACCTCCCTTCGCGAGATGATGGACCGCGCTCAGGTCATGGGAACTGGTGCCGTCGTGGGCATCGATATCGACTATGAAACCATCGGAAGCGGGCGGCTCTATGCTTATGGTGGCCACAAGCGGAACGGCAGTAGTTATCTGACTGAATGAAAAGGACTATCATAGCATTCTTTGCGGTTCTGCTGGCCGCATGCGCCGAGGCTCAGACTGCGCTTGAAAAGGTCTATGACGAGGACATCAATCCCATCGAGCAGATTGACGTGGCTCTCGAGAAGGCGAAAGCGGAGGGCAAGTTCGTGGTCTGTCAGGTGGGCGGCAACTGGTGCCCGTGGTGCCTCAGGTTTGCTGACTTCATCTCGAAGGATACGACCATCAGCAAACTGATTGACGAGAACTTCGAGTACATCCACGTCAACTACAATCCGCGCAAGTCGGAGAGCGAGGAAAAGCAGCAGCAGATGGCGGCCCTGATGAAGAGGCTCGACAACTGCGGCCGCTTCGGGTTCCCCGTCTTCGTGGTCCTCGATGGTGAAGGTAGGTTGATTCACATTCAGGACTCGAGCTTTCTGGAAGAGGGGCAGGGCTACAATCAGGAGAAAGTGCTGCGCTTCTTCAAGAACTGGACGCCAAAAGCGGTGAAATAAAATGATTTAAGTTTCGGATGTTGTTAATTTTTTGAGGAAGTTAAAGAAGTTAAAGAAGTTAAAGAAGTTAAAGGACGATACCTTGGGATGCGGAGAGCATTCAGTTGGTTGGTTTTACTGCAAAAGCTATTGTCCTTTAACTTCCAAAAGCGAGCATAGCGAGCTAACTTCTTTAACTTCTTTAACTCCCGAAACATGAATAAAATGAAATATGAAGATTGAAAATATGAAGCGTTTCGGGCATATTCTGTTGATGTGCATTGTTTTGCTTTCGGCCATTGCCTGCGCCAATGCGAAGAAGCCTATTCGTGGCGTCATCATTACCGGGCAGAACAACCACAACTGGCCTGTCAGCCATCAGGCTATCAAGATGACGCTGGAGAACTCGGGGCTTTTCAGCCTCGATGTGGCGGTTTCTCCCAAACAGGGAGAAGACATGTCGGACTTCTCCGTGGACTTCGGTAATTACAAACTTGTGGTGTTGGACTATAACGGAGACGGCTGGTCGGCTGCCATGAATGCCGCTTTCATGGACTATGTGCAGCGAGGCGGCGGAGTGGTGGTTTACCATGCTGCCGACAATGCCTTCACGGACTGGCCTGCCTACAACGAGATGATAGCCCTCGGCGGCTGGGGAGGAAGGAACGAGGCTTCAGGGCCCTATTTCTATTGGAAGGATGGAGCATTGCAGGCTGACACATCTCCCGGCAACGGCGGCTCTCATGGCTTCAGGCACGAGTATGTCCTCAATTGCCGTGCTGCCTCGCATCCCATCACCAAGGGTCTGCCTTCGCGATGGAAGCATGCTACCGACGAGCTGTACGACAGGATGAGAGGTCCCGGAGGCATCAAAGACCTGCTCTACACGGCCTATTCCTCTCCACAACAGCGAGGCTCGGGGCGCGAGGAACCGCTCGTCTTTACAGTCAAATATGGCAAGGGTAGGGTGTTCCACATCATGCTTGGTCATTGCGGAGACAGTCTGGACGACAATCCTGCCATGCAATGTGCAGGCTTCCAGACGCTCCTGCTTCGTGGCTCGGAATGGTGTGCAACGGGAAAGGTGTCGCAACCCGTCCCAAGCGATTTCCCCACTGAAGACAAGGCCTCGCTCCGCCTGAACTATCGTCCGAATTAGTAAGGCAAGTAGCCTTAATCCTTTATCTCCATTTTAAAGTTGTCAAAGCGAGCCCGTCCGCTGTTACCATAGCAGAAGAGGCCTACGCGGATGCCTTTCCAATGGCCATTGTGCATTGGGAATGAGTCGCCTGCCGGCAGGAAAGTCTTGCCGTCAAGGCTGTAATAGAATTGGTGGGTGTGCTGGAGGCAATCATTCTTGACGCGTAGGTACATGCGTTTGAAGCGGCCTTCCTTCACCATGGTTCGCTGACCGTCAGATTCCACAAAGATACCTTCCGGGCTTATGCCTATGCCGCGAAACTCGCGTCCTGTGCATGCCAGTCCCGCGAAGCAATCGCTGCGAATCTCCACCTTAGTTGTACTCTCACAGACATATCCCATCACCTTTTGCATGAGCATGTTATGGCTCTCTTTTATTGAGGCGGCAGGCTGAGCGATGAGTGTCAGGAAGCCCTTGCGCTCTGTCAGGCTCCAATAGTTGTCCCAAGGATTATGGTTCCATTGCCATTGCAGTCCTAATGGGCCGGAAAAGTCGTCATCGGTCTGAGGCAGAGAGCGACCGGATGATGGGATAGGTTTCTGCCAGGAGCTGACGGGTTCTCCTATGCCGTTGCCGTCCTTGTCAATTCCCATCAAAGGCCATTCGTCCTGCCATCGCGCCGGTTGCAGATGAAGCACTCTGCCGCGTTCCGGCGTGTCTTGGAAATGGAAGAACCACCATGTGCCATCGGGAGCATCGACTAACGAGCCTTGATGAGGGCCGTTGATTTCTGTGGAGCCTTTTTCCAATACAATACGTCGCTCGTAGGGACCATAGATGTTTTTGGCTCTGAGTACTGTCTGCCAACCTGAGCTGACGCCACCTTCCGGAATGATGAGATAGTAATATCCGTTGCGTTTCAGCCACTTCGTACCCTCTGCCACAGGACCTCTATAGACCGTTACGCCATCGTCGAGCAACTCCCGACCATCTGCTGACATTTTATGCACGATGATGGGACCTGCACCATGCTGACTGCGTCCCAGATAGGCTTGTCCGTCATCATCCCAAAATGGGCAAGGGTCTTCCCATTTCCCAACACGTTTCACCAGATACAACGGCTCCCAAGGACCACTGGCATTGGTGGCTGTCGTCATGTAGAGACCTTCATCTGGCGTGCAGAAATAGACGTAGAACCGTCCTTCGTGGTAGCGGATGGCAGGTGCCCATGAACCGCCACCATAGTGCTGGTTGTCGTTCCACCCTGGCTCATCTATGCGGTTATAAATCTGGCTGATATATCGCCAATTGACCATGTCGTCGGATTCAAGCACCTGCATTCCCATGAAATGAAAGTCAGAGGCCACCATATAAAACTTCTCTCCCACACGAATGATGTCTGGGTCGGAGAAGTCGGCATTCAGCACAGGATTCGAGTATGTGCCGTCGTTCATGTCTCCCCAAGATGTAGGCTTGCTAACCGTCTGAGCGTTAATACCCAGAATCATGCTAAAAGTCAACAAGATGAGTGTCGTGGTGGTGCTGATTGCTTTCATATCTATGTCTTTTTGTAGGATTCAGGTGCTGAAGAAGACGCCTATTGTGAGGCCATGTTAAAACTTGATGATATACGGATATGATGCGGCCTCTCTGGCAATGTATTCCTTTTGGGGACAGCCTACTACGACAAGATAAAGCTTTTTGATATTGCCAGGATTCGTGTAGCGAAGCGTTTTCTTATGTTCTGAGTTGACATCAAGATAAGTAGGGTTGTTTGCTTCGTCGATAGCAACAAGTCTGTATCGGTAGCCTATGTTGTCCTCTTTAGAAAGTCCTTGGAAGTGCACTTTGACGTCCTTGCCTGCTGGGGGAAGAGGTATTTCGTCCACATTGAAGCCATAGGTTTCAGGCACATTGACGGGCATCTTCCATCCGCCAAGCGTGTCTGTCAGTTCGCTCTGCAGTTCGCAGGCATAGCGCGCGCTTTCCTTGTGCTTGTCTGGAAAGTCAAAGGTGATGAGACGACTGTAGCAGTCGAGCAGTTCATCGCCCATCTTCTTCACATCTACCTGATACATGCGCATATAGGTCTGCACGAAGTCCTCTCCCTGCAAACCTCCTCGGAACATGTCGGCCATATAAGTCAGCCCATGCAGAACGCTCCAATATTCGAGCACAAAGGGAGCGTGATACATGTTCTTGTGGTGGAAGAGGCTCAGGTGGATATCTTTCTTGAAGGCTTCCCAATGGTAGTTTTCGTCCGTCGTCCATCTCGGGTTGACCTGCCAGAGCATCCATTGGGCACTCGTTTCAAAGATTCCGCCGCCCATGCCTTGTGACTCTCCGTCGCATGAAATCTGAATCTGGAAGGAGTGCCCCAGCTCGTGGGCGATGCAATTAAGTGTCTTGTCCTGAACACGATTGGGAGCAATCCACAGGGCACCAATGACATTATCGTAGCAGCCGCCATAAGCTGTGCCTTCCAGGGAATACTTGAGCATGACCATCATGCGGTATTTGTCGGCCTTGCTGCCAGGGCGCAGGAAACCCATCATGTCGCGATAGACGTTGTAGAAGTACTCGACGCGGCTCAGGAGATTACCCAGGTCAACGGTCATGCGATGCCCATCGAGGTCAGGAGCCTTGCTGAGGTCGTCGCCAAACCCTTTCTCCCAGAAACAGACCACATTGGGCGTGCAGGCCATCCGGTAGTAGCTCCACGTGGACTCTTTGCTGGTGAAGTCATTGTCGCGCAAATCTTTTGGGATGTATATCTCTTTCCCTTTAGGAAGAGTATACCCTGATTGCGCGTGCTCTTCAGCCAAAACGGGCAAAGCCAGAATGCATATGGTAGTACAAATGAGAAGAGAGCGGATTATAAACCTGTTGATAATCATTATGACTTAAGGATATGAGTGGAGAACTAAGATGTTATTTGACTCTATAACGCACTTCTTTCGTCTTGAACTTCTTCACCATCCTCTTGTCCTTACCATCCTTCAGACCTGTCGCTATGATGATGGTGACGCGATTCTTATCATTCTCTGCATAGGGCTGGATGGTGTCGCCGTAGTAGTTCGAAGTGATGGACGAAGCTGGCACTCCGGCCTCTGTCAGCGCCTTCACAGCCTTTTGCATTCGCTGTCTCGAGAGCTCCAGATTGATTTGCGGATTGCCTGTCTTAGCGTCTGCATAGGATTTGATATCGACCTTGCACTCGTGCCGGTCCTTCAGGAAAGCTCCTATTGAAGCCAGTTGCTCGTTGGCTTTGAAGTCACTCTCGCGGACATCATAGAAGACTGTCCACGTCATAGAGCCGCTCTCATCCTTAGACGTTTCGACAACATCGTCGTACCAAATTGTGTCCTGTCGCGTCTCCCAAACCTCAGCAGACTCCACCTGCTCCTTCTCGACTTTAACCTTATTAGCCTTTTCACTTTTTTTTGCGGCAAACTTATAGGTCACGCCAAGCTGACCAACCAGTTGCCAGTCGCCTTTGTTGTGCAGCTTGCTGTTGAAGCGGTCTCTCAAGGTGTTGGCGGATAACTCCAGGTTGATGCTGAAATGCTTTGAAATATTGCAGTCAATCTGTGCTCCGATGCGCGCATTATGGCTGAAACGGCCGTCATCATAAGCCAGAATCAACTTATCCTTGTGGGCAAAAGCCTCGTCGTTATCCCATGCATAGTTCAGGCCGACACCACCTATCAGATAGACATTCATGGGGTAGTAGTCCTTCTTGCCAAGGAGCGTGACCAGGTTGACCATAAGGTCGATGTCCGTAGTCATGTACTTGTATTTGTACCTAAAGTCCTCTTCGCGGTCGATAAAGCCACCTTTGTTCCAGGCACCATTAACGTTCAGGCGGGCGCCCACGACAGGAGTAAAGAAGGAACCGAAGCTGAAACTGGCAGTAGGCGTGAACAACTCCCAGTTGTTGTAGTCGGTAAACGTCACCTGAGTGCCGGCTTGAGCACCGAAGAAAAGTTGAGGATAGGAAATGGCCTTCTCGTCAGTCTGAGCACTTGCAGTCAGGCAAAGCATCATGAAGGCAGCAGTAAAAAGATTCTTGATATGGTTCATGTCTAATTGATGTTTTTCTCGTTATTTTGAGACAAAGGTAATACATTTTGGCAAAACAGCCAAACATATCCCTCAAAAACATTCATGAAAACTAAAATGCAGATAATAAATTCCCAGCGACACGTTCCTAAAGTGCCAACGACACGTTCCTAAAATGCCAACGACACGTGTTAAGATAGTCAACTAGAAGTATAGCATTGGCCAACTAGATGCTTAGCGTCCCATTCCTCCCCATTATTCCCATCCTTCCCATTTCTCCCATTTCTCCCATTTCTCCCATTTCTCCCATTTCTCCCATTTCTCCCATTAGCCCTATTAGCCCCATAATGCCCATCTCTCCCATCTCTCCCATCCCCCCTGCCGCAGTGC
>CAMJOE010000087.1:0-12572 GCA_946407485.1 uncultured Prevotellaceae bacterium
AACGACAGACTTATTGACCTGTCTTTTGCCGAGGACATCGGCGACGGAGACCACACGACGCTTTGCTGCATCCCGCCAACCGAGATGGGCGAAAGCAAGTTGCTCATCAAGGAAGAAGGCATCTTTGCAGGCAACGAGATTGCAAAGAAAGTGTTCCATCGCTTCGACCCGGACCTGCAGGTCGAGACATACATCGAGGACGGGGCGCACGTCAAGCCCGGCGACATCGTGATGAGCGTCAAGGGGAAAGTGCAGAGCCTCCTGCAGACGGAGCGTCTCATGCTCAACATCCTGCAGCGGATGAGCGGCATAGCCACGATGACGCACAAGTATCAGCAGGCCCTCATCGACGCCGGCACCAAGACGCGCGTACTGGATACCCGCAAGACGACACCCGGCATGCGAATGCTCGAGAAAGAGGCCGTGAAGATTGGCGGCGGCATGAACCACCGCATCGGACTCTTCGACATGATTCTCCTGAAAGACAATCACATCGACTTCTGCGGAGGTGTTCACAACGCAATCTCTCGTGCGAAGCAGTACTTAAAAGAGAAAGGCAAGGACCTGAAGATTGAGTGCGAGGTGAGGAACTGGAAGGAACTGGACGAAGCGCTTGCCGAGGGTTGCGACCGCATCATGTTCGACAACTTCACGCCCGAGGACACGAAGCGGGCCGTGGAGATTGTTGCAGGCCGATGCGAAACGGAATCGAGCGGCGGCATCACCTTCGACACGATGATTCCCTACGCCAAAGCAGGCGTCGATTTCATTTCCTTCGGAGCCCTGACACACAGCGTGAAAGGCCTCGACATGAGTTTCAAGGCTGCAGGCAGCGACAAACTAATTATCAAATAGCGAGTTATGAAAAGATTTATTATACTTCTCGGAGCCCTGCTCTTCAATTTTCAATTTTCAATTTTCAATCATGCTACTGCCTGCACGAACCTGATTGTCGGCAAGAAAGCCTCGAAGGATGGCAGCGTGATTATCTCCTACAGCCAGGACGACTACGGCTCGTTTGAACCACTTCGTGTTATTCCAGCTGCCGATCATCCTGCTGGATCGATGCATCCCCTGTATCACTACGAGAGCAACAACTACCTTGGAGAGATTCCGGAAGTCGCTCACACATACGGCGTTGTAGGTCTGATGAACGAGTTTCAAGTGTCGATTCACGAGACAACATGGGGTGGCAGGGCTGAGTTGACAGACACCATCAGCGGACTTATCGACTATGGTTCGCTCATGGTGCTCGGCCTGCAGCGTTCCAAGACTGCCCGCGAGGCCATCGAAGTCATGACAAGTCTGGTGGATACCTACGGCTACGAGAGCGAGGGAGAAAGCTTCTCCGTGGCTGACCCCAACGAGGCGTGGATTCTGGAGATGATAGGCAAAGGCCCGGGACGCAAGGGAACCGTGTGGGTGGCCGTGCGCATCCCGGACGATTGCATTAGTGGCCACGCCAATCAGAGCCGCATCCATCAGTTCCCCCTCAAGGACAAGAAGAACTGCCTCTACGCAAAGGACGTCATCAGCTTCGCTCGCGAAAAGGGTTACTTCAGCGGCAAAGATGCAGACTTCTCGTTTGCAGACGCTTACGCACCCGCTGACTTCGGCGCACTTCGCTTCTGCGAGGCACGCATCTGGAGCTATTACAACAAGTGGGCTGCCGAGGATATGAGCCCCTATCTGCCTTATGCGATGGGCGACACGAAGGGTCAGGTCCTGCCACTTTACGTGAAGCCCAAGGCTCCGCTCTCTGTCCAAGACGTCAAGGACATGATGCGCGACCACTACGAAGGCACGCCGATGGCGCTGACCGAGGACATCGGAATGGGTGCTTGGGAAATGCCGTACCGCCCCACTCCACTCAGTTTCGAGGTCGATGGGAAGAAGTATTTCAACGAGCGCCCCATCAGTACTCAGCAGTCGGCATGCGTCTATGTGAGCCAGATGCGCTCCTGGCTGCCCAATCACATCGGCGGAGTGACGTGGTTTGCCAACGACGAGGCGAATATGACGGTCTTCACACCCTGTTATTGCAACATGACGCAGGCCCCCGAGTGCTACGACAAGAATACTGCCGACGCCTTCCATTTCTCCACTCGCTCAGCATATTGGGTGGAGAACTGGGTCAGCAACATGGTCTATCTGCGCTATAACCTGCTCTTCCCCGAACTGCAGAAGGTGCGCGACAGGCTGGAAGCGGACTACAACTCGCTGCAGGCCGACGTGGAGAGCAAAGCGGCAAGCATGAGCAAGGAGGACGCCATCAAGCACCTCTCGGCCTACAGCCATCGCACGGCTGGCGCGATGATGGACGAATGGAACCAGCTTGCGCAGCTCATCATCGTGAAGTACAACGACATGGCTGTCAAGCGAACAGACGAGAACGGGCAGTTCGAAAAGACTCCCGGAGGCAATCCCAAGCCCGTACTTCGCCCAGGTTATCCCGAGAAATTCAAGCGCGAGATAATCAAGCAGGCAGGCAATCGGTATCAACAACCTTAGAAGACTCCCTAACCCACTTTAGGGGGAATGCCTGACGACACACTAGTAAATCGCAAACTACACGTGCCTAAATCGCAAACTAAGCGTGCCTAATTTGCAAACTACACGTGCCTAATTTGCCAATTAGATGTATCTAATTTGCCAATTAGATGTATCTGATTAAAAATAAACTCTCGACAGATGAAAAGACTTACACTTCTGCTCCTGGCTTTCACGCTGCATCTGGCTGCCTTCGCGCAAGGTTGGCCTGCCGATTATGATGGCGTGATGCTGCAAGGATTCTACTGGGATTCCTACGACGAGACGTCTTGGGCGAAGCTGGAAGAGCAGGCCGACGAGATAGCGCCATATTTCCAACTCGTCTGGGTTCCACAGAGCGGCTGGTGCAACAAAGGCCATAACGTGATGGGCTACACGCCCGTCTATTACTTCAACCAGAAGAGTTCCTTCGGCACAGAAGCGCAGCTCAGGAGCATGATTGCAGCCTATCGCGAGCGGGGCACGGGTTTCATCGCCGATGTCGTCATCAATCATCGCAACAACATGGGTGCTGGAGGCTCTTGGGCAGACTTCCCTGCCGAGACCTACAACGGGGAGACCTACCAGATGCTGCCTTCCGACATCTGCAAGGACGACGATGGCGGCGCGACGGCAAACTGGGCAAGCGGGCAAGGCATATCGCTCTCGCAAAACGAAGACACGGGCGAGGGCTGGCCGGACTGCCGCGACCTTGACCACCAGAGCAGCAACGTGCAGAACTGCATCAAAGCCTACCTCAAGTTCCTCCTCGAGGACATCGGCTACGTGGGCTTCCGATACGACATGGTGAAAGGCTTTTGGGCGAGCTTCATCGCCGACTATAACGTGTACGCGAAGCCTGCCTTCAGCGTCGGCGAGTACTGGGACAGCACGGATAAAATCAGGCAATGGGTGAACTATACGCGAGGCTATGTGTCTGATACTCCGACAAGTGCTGCCTTCGATTTCCAGTTCCGCTACCGCGTACGCGATGCCATCAACAACGACGACTGGCGCCAGCTGAGCTGGGACCAAAAGCCGCTCTCGGCAGAAGACGCTTACAAGCAGTATGCCGTCACCTTTGTCGAGAACCACGATACCGAGCATCGCATCAACGGAGCAGAGCAAGACCCCATCCGCTCAGACACGCTGGCTGCGAACGCTTACCTCTTGGCGATGCCCGGCACGCCCTGCATCTTCTACACGCATTGGCGGGACAACAAGTTTGCAATCAAGCAGATGATACTGGCCAGACGACTTGCCGGCATCACAAACACCTCGGCTTGCGAGGAGAAATACAGCGCCGAAAGCTACTACGCGAAAGCCACCACGGGCAAGAATGCCACCCTGCTTTGCGTCGTCGGCAAGAAACCCCAAAGCTACAACGCCAGCAGCACGCAATACCGCGAAATCCTCTCCGGAAAAGGCTATCGTTATCTCCTGAACAGAAACGCCAATACCGTCTGGATGGATGTGCCTGATGGCACCTACGAAGGGCCTTTGTCTGTCAAGCTCACAGCAGTAAGCAGGCTCTCGGGAGCCAAGATTGTCTATACTTTGGACGGCACGGAACCAACTGCCGAGAGCAGTCAAATCGCGAGCGGAGGGACGCTCAGCATCACGTCCTCATGCACCCTGACGGCAGGCATTCTGTCTGGCGGCAAGGTTTATGGCATTCAGACGCGCAAGTACAGCATCTTCGAGCCGCACGACATCACGATTTATGTCCACTCCGACGTCACGTGGTCTGCCATGACGTTCTACGTCTGGGACAACAACGACGCGCAGCTGAACGGCAACTGGCCCGGCAAGCGAATCAGGGACACAAAGGAGATAGGAGGCAAGAAATGGAACTATCAGACCCTTAGCCTCACTTCGCCCGAGCAGTACCTCAACTTCGTGGTGAGCAACACCTCGGGCGGCAGGCAAACCGTTGACATCACAGGCATCCGCTCAGACCGCTTCTACTGCATCACGGGGGAGAAGGAGGAAGGCAAATTCTTCGTTGAGGACCAGACCGCAGACATCGTGACAGGAGTTGAGACAATAAGAGATGTTGAAAATAAGAAAATAAGAAAAGAACTCTTCGACCTCAACGGCAGGAAGCTCTCAACTCATAAAAAGAAAGGCATCGTCATAGAAAACGGACGAAAAGTTGCATATAATTAATAACGAGAGAGATGGTAAGAAGATTTGTTTCGCATTTGTTGCTACCAGTTTTGTTGTTGTTTTCCGTCGTGCTTTGCGAGGCGAAGGACAGGAAACAGAGTGCTGCAGGCCCTCGCAAGGTGCTTGTACTGGCCGAGCGAGGCGGGTTGCATGAAGGCTTTACTGCTACCGGGCTGCAATGGCTCGAGCGTCAGAAGGAGCGCTTCAACATGGAGCTGACAGTCCTGAACTCAGCCAAAGAAATCGGCAAAGGCGAGCTGCAGAAGTACCAGCTCGTGCTGCAACTGAACTACCCGCCTTATGCTTGGAGCGAAGCGGCACAGAAGGACATGCAAACCTACATCGACAAAGGGCTCGGGGGCTACATCGGCTTCCACCACGCAAGCCTTCTCGGCGAATTCGACGGCTACCCGATGTGGGGGTGGTTCTCTGAGTTCCTGGGCAAGATACGCTATCAGAACTATATTGCCGACAAGTGCGACGCGACAGTTCACCTCGAAGACAAAGGGCATCCCGTCACCCAAGGCGTGCCACAAAGCTTTATAATTAAGGAAGATGAATGGTACACGTACGATGTCAGCCCTCGCCAAAACGCTCATGTTCTTGCGAATGTGGACGAGGACTCCTACTCCATCAAGACGGACATCAAGATGGGAGACCACCCCGTCGTCTGGACAAATCCTAAGAAGAAGGCTCGAAACGTCTATTTCCAGTTTGGGCACAGCAAGTCGCTCTACGAGAACCCCGCCTTCATCAAGCTCTTCGAGAACGCGCTCCATTGGACTTTGAAAGACGATGGACAACAGACAACGGACGATGGACTACAGACAACGGACGATGGACTACAGACAACGGACGATGGACTACAGACGACAGAGAACGGACAACTGACTGCTGGCGACGGGCAGCAGCAGGCTGAGGAGGAAGGCTATCCTGCCAACTATGCCCGGGCGCCACGTTTCCGTGCTCTCGTTCACTATGAGCCGGGGGCTGAGGAGGCGCATGTGCAGTTCGACAAGCAAGCCATCGAGTTCTTCCACAAGCTGACGTACGGCGAGGGATGGCTCATGGATGTCACCACTTCGCTTGCCGACTATCCCTACGAAAAGCTGAAGGACTACTCCATCATCATCAGCCTGAATGCCTCTCCGGGCGGCAAGGCACAGCGCGAAGCCTTTGAGCAATACATGGAGAATGGCGGCGGATGGATGGGTTTCCACGCCTCTGCCTACAACGACAAGAATACGCATTGGCCCTGGCTGAACGAGTTCCTGGGCTGCGGAGCATTCTATTGCAACAACTGGCCCCCGCAGCCTGCCCTCATGGAATGCGACACGCAGGAGCATCCCGTCACTTGTACTCTGCCTCCATCCTTTGTGGCGCCGGCAAGCGAGTTCTATCAGTGGAACCCCAGCCCGCGCAAGAATCCCGATGTAGAAGTGCTGCTCTCCATCTCGCGGAAGATGTATCCCTTCGGCTTGAAAGACGTTGTGAAGTGGGGCGACTTCCCTATCGTCTGGACGAACAAGAAGTACAGGATGATTTACCTGAATATGGGGCACGGCGACGAAGGCTTCATCGATGCCACGCAGAACCTGCTTTTCGTCAACGCCTTCCGCTGGGTAGTGAGCCGCGACCCGAAAGGCGACCCGTTTCAAAAGTAGAGACAAGCAATAAGGCGCTGCCAACATGGGCAACGCCTTATTCCTTTATATAATATATAATGTATTAACGCAGTCGGTCGAGCGAGCGAACCAGCATCTCGTCTTTGTGAATGCCACGGAAGGCAAGGTAGAGCAGGATAAGGGCTGCTGCGGGAAGGCCTGCCGTCCAATGCGGACGCCATGTGGCTGGCAGTCCTGTGCTGAGCAGGTAGCTGATGATGCCGTATGCGACATACCAAAACACAAGCAGTATCATGCAGAACGAAGCAATCCGCATCTGCAGAGCACGGCGCTTGAAGAGCCAGATGTCAAGGAACGTGAAGACACTCGCGATGACGAGTATGGCCATCATGACGGGGCAGAAGGAGAACATGTGCTGCCCCTCGGACACAAGCCACAGATTGTACATGTCCACCTTCTCCATGCCCTCGCTTGCCATGAAATGAGCGATTGGCGTGCAGAGGCAGCCGATGCAGAGCAGGAAGGCTGCGAGGAGGTAGAGGGTCTGAATGCGCTGAATCATGCCTTAGTCGAGCAGAGTTGCCTCCTTGCTGGGGTTGCGATAATAAATCTTGCCGTCGATGAACTCCTGCGTCGCAATGAGCGTTGCCTTGGGCAGCTTCTCATAGTAACGGCTGATTTCTATCTGCTCGCGGTTCTCGAACACCTCGTCGAGGTTGTCCTGAGTGCTTGCAAACTCCGAGAGCTTCTTGCTCAGTTCCTGCTTGATGTCGGCAGAAATCTGATTGGCACGCTTACCGATGATAACGACGCTTTCGTAGATGTTGCCTGTTTCCTCGCAAAGGCTCATGGGGTCTCTGTTGACGGTGTCGTTAGGGGCTGATGTTTTCTTGTAATCCATAATATTATTTACGATTTGACGATTTACGATTTACGATTTATTTACGATTTAACTATTTGGTTATTTGTTCCCCCGGGGGAGACTGTTATTTACGATTTAATTATTTGACGATTTACGGCGGCAGCAAATTCAAGGATGCTCTAGCACCATGGCGCGATTGTTGTCGCGGAGCTTCACTCTTCATTCTTCATTCTTCACTCTTCTTCATCTTCACCCTCGACGAGCTGTCCTTTCTTTGCCACAACGCGCTCTGAGTGTGTGAAGATGGACTGCGCCTCCTTCATATACTGGCTCTCTGGGAAGTCGCTCTGGAAGGCATAGTACTCGTCGATGGTATCGCGGAAACGCTCCACGCGCTTCTCTACGACGCTCTGCTTTGCAAGCTGATACTTCGCCCTCAGAGACAGGATTGAAAGCTCCTCGCGTAGCTTGGCAGAGGCGTAGGGATAGTCCTTCAACGCATTCTGTGCCGTCACGACGCAGGCCTCGTAGTTGTTGCCTCCGTAGATACTGTTGAGCGTGTAGGTGCCGAGGTCGTAGTAGAGCTTTGCCGAGAGATATTCCTTCTGCACGAGCTTGTCCTGCATGTCGAAGATTATCTCATGCACCTGTGATTTGAGACTCGTCTCGGGGCAATAGTCGAGGAAGTTCTGGAACTCCTTGATGGCTTCCATCGTGCTCGACTGGTCAAGGCGCACATCGGGCGTCTGCTTGTAGAGCGAGTACCCGCTGTTGAAGCGCGCCAGCTCCATGTACTGCCCCTTGGGATAGGTCTGATAGTACTTCTTGAAGAACATGACTGCCGACTCGTAGTCCTTTGCCTTCAGGTTGCTCTCGCCCAGCATGTAGAGGCTCTCTTCGCCATAGGAAGTGCCCTTCAGCGGTGCCAGGAGCAAACTGAATAGCTCAGCAGCCTGACGATAATGCCCCTCAGCATAGAGCGCCTTGGCTGCCTCGTACTTGTATTCGTAGTCGTTGCTCTTGAGCACGCTGGAATACTCGCTGCAAGACCCGAGAAGCAAGGTGCAGGGAGCAAGAAGAAGGAAAAGAAGTCGACTTATTCTCATATCAGGGCGCAAATATACTGCTTTTTGCGTTCTCCGCCAAAAATGAGGTGCAGAAAAAGTGTTAAGAATGAGGTTTTTAACGTTTCTTGGCTTTCTGCGGGTCATAAATTGCCATGCCGACGAACGAATCTGCGCATCCATAGAAGAGATACCACTTGCCTTTATAAGGCACAAGACCCTCGGTGAAGACTGTTCCCGAAGGATACTGCCCGCTCTTCTCGAAGTCGTCCTCGGGATAGAAATATGGCTCGTCCAGCCTGTCGATGAGCTTTGTGGGGTCTTTCAACGAGAAGAGTGCCTGTCCTGCACAGTAAGCACCCGAGGCATAACGCTGGTCGCCATCACTTCCACCCCTGTTCTTTCCATTGTAGAAGAGCATGATGCCGTGCTTCGTCTTGATGGCAGGCGGTCCGCACTCCACAAGCTGGCTGTCAAAGTAACCCTTGCGGGTGTCCATGACATGCAGAAGCTTGCCGTCCGCAGCCAGCATGGGCTCCCAATGGACGAGGTCGTCGCTCGTGGCGATATTGACGAAGTTCTCTCCCCAGTACATCATATATTTACCCTTGATGCGTGCTATCACCTGCCTGCCGTTCTTCATCTCCGTCACAATCGAGCCCGACTTCGAGTAGCCCTTGCTCAGCTGGCTCTTGTGAGCGTCGGAGAAGATAGGTCCGTGCTTCGTCCAATGCACGAGGTCGCGGCTTGTGGCAACACTCAGGCGGGCAAGCTTATGGTTCCAGCTCGTATAAGTCATCACATAGAGGCCGTCCTCAGTCATGCAGACACGCGGGTCTTCACATCCTCCAGGCACGTCATACTCTTCCCACTCATCACCACCGGGATAGAGCACAGGAGCACCATGATGCTGGAAGTGGATGCCGTCCTCGCTGAAAGCATAGCCGATGCGCGAAGTGCGCGAACCGATGCCCTGAGCGATGTTGTCCTCAGCACGATAGAGCAGAGCTATGCCGCCATTGATGATAGTTGCAGCAGGATTGAAGGTCTCGCTGTTCTCCCATTGCGCCACTCTCTTCCACATCGGGCAGAAGAAACGGCTCGACGTGTCAGGACGCACAATAGGATTCGCTCCGGCAGGTCGCTCGAAGCCCAGCCAAGCCCATGTCTTCTCGCTATTTGAAATCTTTTGTGCATGCAAAGGAAGCAAGAACAGAAACGAAGCAAAAAAAACAATAATTCGAGTCTTCATAATAGTTTGGCTATTGTTAATATATATCCACGATAAGGGTTTTCTGTTGTTTGAAGCCCAATGCCTTGCAGATTGTCGGGACTGAGCACGGCATGCAGGTCGTCGATGATGCCGGTGCCCTTGAGCTTTAGCACCGCCTCCTTTTGTGTCCAAAGGCGGGTAAAGGCAATATCGGGCCACTTCGAGGTGTAGATTTCCTCAGTCTCTTTAGGGCTCATTGTGTGGCGCACGAGGTCCTCTTTTGCCTTTCGAATGCTCTCAATGTCCAGTCCACAAGGACGCTTGCTGACGAAGCATCCTACAGCTTCCTTGCAATGGCTGATGCTGAAATGCACGTCGGGATAATCTTTGAGGAAAGGTTTCTCGTGCTCGTTATAAGAGAAAGAGGGAAAGCCACTTACGCCAAAGCACTCACGAAGCCCTCGTAGCAGTTCGATGTATCCGACGGCACACTCCCGCCTGCCCTGCAGATGCTTGTATCGCAGAGCTTGTTCGCGTCGCCAGTCAGGCAGAAAAGCGATGACCTGCTCAGTCTGCTCCTCGCTCATCTCAGCAATATGGTCGTTGATGCAAAGCATTGTTGGTTCGTTGTGCCTTAATGTCTATTTCGGAGGCGAAGTTACGAAGAAATGTTATAACTGCCAAATATTTAGCCATAATTCTTTGCTATGCTGTCTGCCACGACTGCTGCCATGCTCCATGCTGCCTGCAGATTGAAGCCTCCCGTAATGCCATCCACGTCAAGCAGTTCGCCTGCGAAATACAGGCCAGCATGCTGTCCTTGATGCAGAAAGTGAAGAGCGAGGGCACGGGCTTTGCGATGCTCAACCCCGTCAACTTGCGAAAGATGGCAAAGCGCTCGATTGAGGGCAAACCACCCAAAGCGCAGACCACTTTGTCGAAGTGCCGAGGCTTCTGATTCTCATCTTTAAAAGTTAAAGTATAGCCTTCCTGCTCAGGCGTGATGTCGTTGACTTTATGAGAGGTATGCAGAATGACGTTTTCTTCCTTCATGCGTAGCAAGAGCGTCCCTACAATCTGCATGGCATCTTGCGAGACGGGGAAGACGCACTCATTTTCTTGCGTCAGGAGCCGGACACCTTCTTCCTCAAACCAATCCATCGTATCCTCTTGGCTCCAATGCCGCATAGCGCGCTTCATGAGCTGTTCACCTCGAGGATAAGCCTGCTTGAGTTGCGTGATTTGTCGAAAGGAATTGGTGAGGTTGCATCGTCCTCCGCCTGTCACAGAAACCTTAGCCAAAGGACGTTTGCTTGCCTCGAAGACCTCAACTACTGCTTCGGGCAACTTGCGTTTCAGCAGGATAGAGCAAAAGCAACCTGCCGCTCCTGCACCGATGCCACAAATCTTCTTTGTTGAAGCCGAATGACGCGGATGCCTGTCTGGACGGAATGCTTCTGCATGTACTGGTAGAGCGTCATGGGTTCGAGCACGACTTTCTTGTGGATGCTGCTGGCATTGAGCAGGTGCAACTTGCCGTCTTTTCCCCAAACGGCAAAGCCTACGTGACTGACATCCAAGCCTTTCTTGTTGGTAGTGATGGCAATGATGTCGCCGTCCTTAACGCAGCTGAGCACCTTCTTGCTGTCCCCAACCCGTTCCTTTGGAATATAGCGGACAGTTGCTCCCGTCACGCGTTTCTCCATCTCGGCAATGAGCTTGCGCTCCTCCATGTTGACTTTGAGCAAAGGATAAGAGTCGGGGTGCTCGCTCATGTAGGTCAGGCTGAGCTTCATCGGCACAGAGATGCTGGTGGGAGGCACGATTTCCTTTACCAGACCGAGCTTCGTGCCCGACTGAATCCACTGACTAAAGTAGTGATTGCGACTCTTGTAGCCGTCTATCTTGCCTGCATCGTAACGCAACTTTTGCAGCCAGGCGAGGTAGTCCTTCCAACTCTTGCTGCCGTGGCTTGTCGTGAGAGCAAGCGCACAGCAATTCTCTACCAAAGTCGTGCAATCAAGGCTCTGCAGGTTGATGGCAAGATGCTCCTCCATATCCTTGATTTCGAGCGTGTGAGCCACATAAGGCAGGTTCATCAATTGCTTTGCATAGAATAGCGTAAGCACTTCGTTTGCAGGTACTTTCGAACCTTTCTCCAATAGCTCAACAACACGAAGGCTGTCGTCCTTGGTGTAAGAGACTTGCTCTTTAGCAAAGACTGGCAGTATGGGGATTAGGGAAAGGATAACAGAGATTATTGTCTTCATTTCTATATTTTTTCTTATTTTAATTATCTTCTTTAGGAAGGCGGACTAAGGCCGTCACCGCGAAGGTCACAAGGCAGAAGCCCATTACTGCGATGAAGAACTGCTGATAGCCCATCTGGTCGGACATCCAGCCGCTCACCATGCCTGGCAACATCACGCCGCCGAGGTACTGAAAGGCTGTGCAGAACGAGAACACCGAGGTGCTTCGCTCGCCATGCGAGAAGCTGACGAGATAGAGCGTATAGGCCGTAAAGCCAAGTCCGTAGCCTACTTGCTCGATGAAGACACAAGTGGCGATGAGCGGCAGGCTTTGCGACTGGACAAGGCTCAGATAGACATAAACAATGTCGGGCAAGGTGATGCAAAGCACGAGCGGCCAAAGCATCTTCTTCAGCCCGAACTTCGAGACGAGCCAGCCGCCTACGATGCCGCCGCCAAGCAGTCCGATGACACCCAAAGTGCCATAGACAAAGCCATATTGAACATCCGTCAGCGCCAAGCCTCCCTCTCCGATAGTGCGTTTCAGGAAGAGCGGCACAATCTTCGTCAGCAGTCCCTCTGGCAAGCGGAAAAGCAGGATGAAGAGCAGAGCCGTGATGAGGTGTGGCTTGGTGAAGAAGACTCTGAAAGTTGCCTTGAAGTCTTCTATAACTGAAGAGTGAAGACTGCAGGATGAAGACTCTGAGCTACTATCGCTCGCCAAATTACTATCATTTTTCGCTTTTAATTGTTCACTTTTCACTTCCCCCTCGGGGTTCGGCAACGCTTTCCAATGATACGCCGCCAGCATCAGCATCAGGCCGGCAACGGCGAGGAAAGTGATGCTCCACGACAGAGGAA
>CAMJOE010000088.1:0-12448 GCA_946407485.1 uncultured Prevotellaceae bacterium
TTCTAAAAAAGATGCATTTTCATATTGTATACATTATATATTATATACGCGCGCGAGGAATTCCTTGCGGAAAAGAGCAAGGGACGGAGGCAGGGGGGATGGGGAGGAATGAGGCTAATGAGCCTAATAGGGCTAATGGGGCTAATAGGAGGAATGGGAAGAATGGGAAAGATAGGAAGGATGGGAAGAATGGGAAGAAATGGGACGTTTACAAACGACACATTAGTGATTAATCAAGATGCTTTTTTTGCGGCGGAATTGTGTATGTGAGAAAAAAGTCGTATCTTTGCCCTGAAATATCTTACAAAACAATAGAAATATGATGCATTTACTTGAAGCGACGCCTTTGGAGGCGGGGAAAAGTGTGATTGAGGCTGCGAAGAACGGCGAGGTGGACCAGTTGATTCATCAAGCCATCTCTATGGGTATGGAGGCCGGAAAGAGTCTGCTGCTGGCGGTCGTCATTTTCATAGTGGGCCGCTATGCCATCAAGTTCATCAACAAGTTCGTTGCCAGGATGCTGGAACGCCGTAATGTGGAGCCGACGGTGCAGTCGTTCCTGAAGAGTTTTGTCAACATCACCCTCATCATTCTGCTTGTCATCATGGTGGTGGGGACGCTTGGCGTGAACACGACGAGCCTTGCTGCCCTGCTGGCATCTGCCGGTCTGGCGGTAGGCATGGCGCTGAGTGGCAACTTGCAGAACCTGGCGGGGGGCATCATCCTGCTCTTTCTGAAGCCTTTCAAAGTAGGTGATTTCATCGAGGCTCAAGGCGTGAGCGGCGTCGTAAAAGCCATCCAAATCTTCCACACGATACTGACCACGACCGACAACAAAGAGCTTTTCGTCCCGAATGGTGCGCTCTCGAGCGGCAACATCACGAATTTCAGCAAGAACGAGTTGCGTCGAGTCGATTTCACGATAAGTGTGGAGTACGGTAGTGAGGTTGATAAGGTGAAGCGAGTCACGCTGGAGCTCGTGCAGCAGGATAAGCGCATCGTGGCTGACCCAGCGCCTTTCATCGCCGTCAAGGAGCTGGCAGACAGCAGCGTGGACTTCGTGCTTCGTGTCTGGACGACTGCTCCCGAGTACTGGAACGTCTTCTTCGACATGAACGAGCGTATCTATACGGAGTTCAACAAGCAAGGCATCGGGTTCCCGTTCCCGCAGTTGCAGATACACCAGACCCACCCCCAAACCCCTCCCTCTATGGAGGGGAGCAGTTATCAATAGCGTCTAACTCTCCAGTATTCCCGCTTTGGGGAGGGAAAATGGTAAATGGTAAATGATTAAATGGTTAAATGATTTTATGGACGGTTACTTACAGAAGCAGCATCAAGGCAGGACGAAGCGGTTCGTGCAGACGCTGACGCTCCGTTCCGACGAAGAGGCCAGGCGCGAGTACATCAAGTGGCATTCGCAGGAATATAACTGGAAAGAGGTTCGCGACGGCATTCGCGAGGTCGGCATCCTCGAGATGGAAATCTACATCCTTGGCAACACGCTGGTCATGATAGTTGATGCCCCGGCCGATTTCGACTGGGACCAGGCGATGGCGCGACTCGCCACCCTACCCCGCCAGGCTGAATGGGAAGCCTTCGTCAGCCAGTTCCAAGGGTGCAGCCCTGATGCCACGAGTGACGAGAAATGGCAGATGATGGAGCGGATGTTCTATTTATATTAGACCCCCTCTAACTCCCCCTCTAAGGGGAGAATCAATTATGAATTATGAATTAAGCATTATGAATTGAACATGAAAACTCTTGAAAGACGATACCTCTTGCCGTTTGCGCTGGTCTCCATACTCTTCCTGCTGTGGGGATTGGCGAATAACATGACCGACACCCTGCTGGCGGCCTTCAAGAAAGTGATGCAGATGAGCGATGCCGAGACGTCACTCATCCAGTTTGCCTTCTATGGCTCCTACTTCTGCTTTGCTTTGCCGGCAGCCCTTTTCATACGGAAAGTTTCCTACAAAGCCGGCATCATCCTGGGTCTTCTGCTCTATGCGGGAGGCGCGATGCTGTTCTATCCCGCCGCCCTCGCCGAGAGCTATCCGTTCTATCTTGTTGCCATCTACATTCTTGCAGGCGGTTGCTCCGTGCTGGAGACGACGGCGAATCCCTACATCCTCTCAATGGGAGCGCCCGAGACAGCGACCCGCAGGCTCAACATCGCGCAGTCGTTCAATCCGATAGGCAGCATCACGGGCATCATGCTCAGCAAGCAATTCATCCTGAAAGACATTTCGCTGGGCAGCATCTCAGAGACGTACATGGGCCTCGGCTTTGTACTCATCGCCATCATGGTCGTGATGATGTTCTCGAAGATGCCTGCCGGAAAGGACTCGGGACAAGGCAGCGTGAGCGCTTCCTTCGGGCGGCTCCTGCGCAACAGACGCTATGTCTGGGGCGTCGTGGCACAATTCTTCTACGTCGGCGCGCAGATATGCGTATGGTCGTTCACTATCAGACTGGTAATGCAGGAGTTAGGCATCGTGGAGAAAGACGCGGCGACCTACTACCTGGCCAGCATCATCTGCTTCTGCGTGGCGCGTTTCTTCTTCACTTGGCTGATGAAGTTCTTCCGCCCGGCAAAGCTGATGGCGTGGGCCGCAGCATTCGACATCGTGCTCTGTCTCATCGTGATAGTGATGAGCGGAAGCGGCATGTTGGCCGTCGTGGCACTTGTCCTCATCAGTTTCTTCATGTCCCTGCAGTTCCCCACCATCTATGGCATTGCCCTCGAAGGCGTAGGGGACGACGCGAAGATTGGTGCCTCGGGCCTCATCATGGCGATACTCGGAGGCGCCCTCCTCACGCCGCTCCAGGGCATGGTTAGTGATGCGTTCGGCATCTCGGTGTCGTACGTCGTGCCACTCGTCTGCTTCGTCGTGGTACTCATTTACAGTATATTCTCAATTCACAATTCATAATTCATAATAGGCTACGCCTTAGACACCCTCTTACATTATGAATGATGAATTAATAATTATGAATTAAATGAAAAAAGTCTTTGTTAGCGGCTGCTATGATTTATTGCATAGCGGACACATAGAATTCTTCAGGCAGGCTGCCCAGTATGGTGACCTGTACGTCGGCATCGGGTCGGATGCGACGATACTGAAGTATAAGAACCACAAGACGCTCTATCCCGAGCGGGAACGCCTCTTCATGGTGCAGAGCATACGTTATGTCAAGGAGGCCTTCATCAACAAGGGCAGCGGCGTGATGGACTTCGTGCCGACGGTGGAGATGCTCAAGCCGGACCGCTTCGTGGTGAATGCCGACGGCTCGAGCGAAGAGAAGCGGCGGTTCTGCGAGGAGCGCGGGATAGAGTACATCGTGCTTGAGCGGACGCCGGCCGACGGGCTCGATGCGCGCTCGAGTACAGGGCTGAAGGCGCAGATTTGCGAAATACCGACCCGCCTCGACCTGGCGGGAACGTGGATTGACCAGCCCTACGTCAGCTGTTTCTCACCAGGCTGGGCCCTTACCATCTCGCTCGTGCCGGACTTTGAGGTCAGGGAGCGGTGCGGCCTCTCGACCTCCACGCGCAAGCAGATACAGAGGATATGGCCCGTGAAGCTGCCCGACATGGACCCCGAGATGCTGGCCAAGCTCGTCTTCTGCTTCGAGAACGACCCCGAGCGAAGCGACGGCATCATCTCCGGAGCACAGGACGCCATCGGTATCTGCG
Organism: uncultured Prevotellaceae bacterium; assembly: GCA_946407485.1. GTDB lineage: Bacteria > Bacteroidota > Bacteroidia > Bacteroidales > Bacteroidaceae > Physcousia. The sequence continues at coordinate 3,701 of CAMJOE010000088.1, forward strand.
TGCCGGGCCTTTGCCGACATCATTACGACGCGCGCTATTGGCCTGATAAGATTGAGCAATGCAACGAGGAGAAAGTGCTCAGCTGGCTGGAAAGCCACCTCTGCCTCGTGCCGATGTTTCCCCGCAGGCCAGGTTGTTCGGTGGTCGAAGGCAAGGATATCACGGAGCCGAAGGTCAAGGCGCTGGCCAAGGCGGCCGACGACTGCTGGGACGCCATCATGCGATGCGACCTGCAAGCCTTCGCCTCGGCCTACAAAGCTTCATTCGAGGCGCAGGTCGCCATGTTCCCAGCCATGATACAGCCCTGCGTCGAGGACTACATCGACCGCTATTCTGCCATGGACGACGTCTTTGCATGGAAGATGCCGGGCGCAGGCGGCGGAGGCTACCTGGCACTCGTCATCGCCGACGCCGCAACGTTCTGCCAATCCCACACGGAAGCCATCCCACTCACTATTCGAAGAATATAAAACGACAACACTTATGCTACACATCAAGGAAGAGGCTGCACGCTGTCTCCTGTGCGAAGATGCTCCCTGCACGAAAGCCTGCATCAAAGGTGACCCTGCCCGTGCCATTCGGGCCATACGTTTTGATAACATCAAGAATGCCGGCAGGTGGATTGCGGACTGCTCGGATGCCGACCTCGAGCGCGCGGAACAGGCTTGCATCCATTACGACCAGCCCATCCGCATCCGCGAGCTGCTGCGTCCCGTCTGTTGCGATGCCATCGCAACAGACACGGCCTGCCCAACAGACGCCGCCGCGCCTTCCCTCGCCATCACTTTCTGCGGCATACGATGCGAGAACCCTTTCTTCCTCGCCTCGTCGGCCATTTGTACGAACTACGAAATGGTGGCGCGAGCCTTCGACATGGGTTGGGCTGGCGTCTTCTACAAGACCATATGCAAGCAGGAAATCCGCGAGGTATCGCCGCGATTTGATGCCATGAAGGAAGGCACTTCGTTTGCCGGCTTCCGCAACATGGAGCAGCTGAGCGAGAACCCTTATGAGGTGGACTTCGACATCCTGAAACGTCTGAAGCAGAACTACCCGAAGAAGGTCGTCGTGGCCAGCATCATGGGGCAGTTCGAGGAAGAGTGGATCGAGCTCGCCCGGATGGCGGAGTTTGCCGGATGCGATGCCGTGGAGCTGAACTTCTCATGCCCCCAGATGCGACTGGCCGGCATGGGGAGCGACGTGGGACAGGACCACGAACTCGTCACGGCCTACACCGCCTACGTCAAGCAAAACGTGAAGATACCCGTCATCCCCAAGATGACGCCGAACATCACACACATGAAGGAGCCTGCCCTGGGCGCGTACTTCGCAGGTGCCGACGCCATATCGGCCATCAACACTATCAAGAGCGTCACCTTCTCGCCCGAAGCCGAGGTCAACGACAAGAAGACGGTGTCGGGCTACTCAGGCCGTGCCGTGAAGCCCATCGCACAACGTTTCATCCTCGAACTGGCGCAGAACAGCATCATGAAGGGCTTGGAACTGAGCGGCATAGGCGGTATCGAGACGTGGCGCGACGCGTTGGAGTACATTCAGATAGGCTGTCGCAACGTGCAGGTCTGCACGGCGGTCATGGAGTATGGTTACCGCATCATCGACGACCTCATCCTTGGCATGCAGACCTACCTCACGGAGCGTTCGCTCGCGGCAGGCAAGACGCTGACCATCGAAGACCTTGTCGGCGAGCAATTGCCCTCGTTCGTCCAGCCTTCGGAGCTCGACAGAGACACGATGGTGTTGCCGAAGATTGACCGCGAGAAGTGCATGGGCTGCGGCCGCTGCCACATCTCGTGTACCGACGGCGGACATCAGGCCATCACCTTCGACCTGACAGAAAGGAAGCCGCACATCGTCGGCCAGAAGTGCGTGGGCTGTCACCTCTGCCGCCTCGTCTGCCCAACAGGCGCAATTGGACTCTCCAAACGATTCAAGAAACAATGATTTATGCAACCACGAATTACGCGAATTACGCGAATTAATATAATAAAAACCACAGATTTAACGGATTAAACGGATTATTTAATTCGTGTAATTCGTGCAATTCGTGGTCTAAAAAATAAAATCCAATCCGTTAAATCCGTATAATCCGTTGTATAAGAAAGAACTATGAAAGTCGTCATTTTAGATGGTTTCACTGCCAACCCGGGCGATTTGTCGTGGGACGGACTCAAACAGTTCGGCGAGCTCCGTGTCTATGAGCGCACGGCGCCGGAGGAATTGCTGAGCCGCGCCAAGGGAGCCGAAGTGCTGCTGACGAACAAGGTCGTCATCAACGCTGAGGCGATGGCTGCCTTACCCGACCTGCGCTACATAGGTGTTCTGGCGACGGGCTACAACGTGGTGGACATCGCGGAGGCCCATCGCCGCGGCATCGCCGTGACGAACATTCCCGCCTACAGCACGATGTCGGTCGCCCAAATGGTAATGGCGCACCTCCTGAACATCACGAACCAGGTCGCCCTCCACGCTGCAGCGGTCAGGAGAGGCGATTGGCAAAGGAGTCCCGACTTCTGCCTCATCCCAGTCCCCTCCAAAGGAGAGGACGCCCAGACGCAACCATTCACCCCTCTTTTGGAGGGGCAGGGGGAGGCCCCTCTCATCGAGCTCGACGGCCTCACATTTGGCATCGTCGGCCTCGGCAACATCGGGCGGCAAGTGGCGCGAATGGCTCAAGCTCTCGGCATGCAGGTCATGGCCGTCAGCAGCAAGTCGGAAGAGGAACTGAGCCGCATGGGGATACGCAAAGCCTCTGGTTATGAGCAACTTTTCAGCGAGTCGGACGTCGTGAGTCTGCATTGTCCGCTGACCGACGAGACCCGCCACCTCGTCAATCGCGAGCGCCTGGCCCTGATGAAGCCTACTGCCATCCTCATCAACACGGGCAGAGGCCCTCTGCTCGACGAAGCGGCTGTCAGCGAGGCACTTACTGCCGGGAAGCTCTATGCCGTAGGTGTCGATGTTCTGACCGACGAGCCGCCGCGGAACGGGAGTCCTTTGATTTCAGCTCCCCGATGCTTTATCACGCCCCACATCGCCTGGGCAAGTGGGGCCGCGCGGCGTCGCCTCATCGACATCGCAACCAGCAACGTCGCCGCCTTCCTGCAAGGGAAAGAGCAGAACCGAATCTGAAGAGGAACACTGTTTAAACTTTTGAAACGGCCATCACGACGTGTCTCGTTGCAAAACCCGACACGTCTTTTTCGTTGCTGCATCGCCATGCAGCAATTGCTGCATCGCGACAAAGCAATTGCTGCATGGCGACGAAGCAATCAACAAAGCACGCAAACCTGAGTGAATGTTAACGTATATCCTAACATTTTAACTTGCAAAAATTGCCTACACACCCTTGTTAATCCGATATTTCTTCGTATCTTTGTGGACTGAAACCAAGCAAAAACTACTTAACTACAAAAGGAATATTACTTGCGAAACATAAATTAATTATATAATGTATTCAACTTTCGGGAGTTAATGAAGTTAAAGAAGTTAAAGAAGTTAAAGGACGATACCTTGGGATGCGGTGTGCATTCAGCTCAGATTTGGCTACAAAAGCTATTGTCCTTTAACTTCCCCAAGCGAGCATAGCGAGCTAACTTCTTCGGCTGTCGCCTCAGGCGCAGGCGGAACTTTAACTTCTTTAACTCCCCAAAAATCACAACATCCGAAACTTAAATAATGTACAATTTCATGAAAAAGCTTCTTTCTGTCTTACTGCTGCTGGCTTTGATGCCTCAGGCAGCGCTTGCCGAGTACTACGGCATCAAGGTCGGCGGCGTAAGCGTGACGTCCGACAACTGCGACAACATTACAGGTAGCAACATCTGGAGCTACGGCTACAGCCAGACACGAACGCTCAACCCGGCTGTCTCCCGTGTGTCTTACGACCCAGAGACAAAGACACTCACTCTGAAATATATTCAGATTGAGCGCACAGGCAGCGGCAACCGTGCCATCTTGAACGAGAGCTGCGACGGCTTGACCATCGTGTTTGAAGACACGAATTACCTCTCCGCACGGGCAGCCTCGCCTATCCGCCTCAATGCCAACACCACAATCAAATGTGCGAGTGGCAGGTACGGCGACAGTCAGAGAATCTATGGCGGTGTAGAAGATGCCATCACAGTCGGCAACGGTGCTACGCTGTTGATAGAAGACGTTACCATCTATGCTTCTACAAATCGCGTCGAAAGCGAAAGCGGCGTCTTTGTGGGCAACACTGGGACAGAAAGGCTCATCATCAAAGATGCCGCAGTGTGGGCACAAGGAATGCATGGCGTAAAGGACTTTGCATTGCTTGGCGTGCAGGACAGCCATTTGCGGCTTAATGGCGAAAACGCCGCCGCCAAGAACTTGCAGGACTTCAGCATGGTCGGGAAGACAATGTTCACAACCGAGACGTTCTATAACGACGGCACACTGAACTTCCTTAATGCCAGCGACTACTCTGTGGCACGTGAAGTCACGATAACCAACTATGTTGACATCAACGAGACAAACTTCCCCGACGACATCTTCCGCAGCTATGTCAGCGAGAAGTTCGACAAGAATAACGACGGGCGACTCACTTACCGGGAAGCAGAGACAAATGACATCGGCAATAAAATAGACGTGAGCAACAAAGGACTTACATCGCTCAAAGGCATCGAGCACTTCCCCTACTTGGAGGCACTCAAATGTGCCGACAACAACCTCACGTCATTGGATGTCTCGAAGCTCCCTCGGCTTAAAGAACTTGAATGTTACCGCAACCAGTTGACAAGCCTCAACGTTACAAAAGAGAAGGAGTACTATCGCCTGATTGACCTTGACTGCTCACAGAACCAGCTGGCTTGGCTCGACCTTCCCCAAGGTGTCCATGGAGTGCTAAATTGCAGAGACAATCAGCTCACATCGCTCGACTTCTCCCATTGCAGCGATTGGCTTCAAAATATATACCTTACTCATAACCGTATTGACGCGTTTATGACCGAGACATTGGAAAGCCTGCCCGACGTGACGGAAGGTTACCGTAACTCACAAGGCGGCTATAGCATCTACATCAGCAGTGGCACAACAAACGACAACGTCTGCACTGGCGAGCAGGCTGACATTGCAAGGAACAAAGGCTGGAAAGCCTATGTGGCTGGTCTCGACGATGAGGGCAACATCATCTGCGACATAGAACTTGGCGGCACGATGGTTACTTCTGCCAATGCCGGCGACCTGACCGTTCTGCCAGGCGTAACAAAGAACTGCGAGGACGGCTATGCAAGGTTCGACATCACGACAGGCAAGCTGTGCCTAAACGGTGTGGATATTGTGAACGAGGACGGCATGGGCATTAAGTTCGGCAGCAACAACGCAACCCGCATCATTGAACTTGGACAAGAGCCTGTCAACATCATCTCTAAGGATAAAGGCATTTACTTTGCCGCCTATTCCACCAGTGGTTCTGGTGGTTCTCTTACCATCACGACAAAGGAAAGCAACTGGTACAGCGAGAAGCTAAACATCGTCAGCACAGAAGGCAAGGCTATTTATATGGAAAGAGGAAGCCTCAGCATAGAAGGTGCTGCACGAGTTGTGGCAAAGAGTGCCGACCCAGATTATGACATCCGTATCGCCACCGGCACACTCTATATCAAGAATGATGCAGAGCTTCGTATCAAGGCAAACGAGAAAGCCTTCTCCCCTCTCTATGCAGGCAACCTCGTCCTTGAAGACGACAACATCATCGTTACACCCGAAAGAGCTTCCTTCCCGGAAGGTGCCCATTCGTTGATAAATGCAAGCCACTATACCATCAGAAACGTTGAAGTCGTCATCGGCAAGTTGCGCGAGTATAACTATTATGTGGCAGACACAAGGATAAGCAATGCCAACCAGCATGCTGTGCTTGGCGATACGACCGTTGTCTTCCATGAACCTGCATACAATGGCGGCCCTGGCACGCTCGTCCTCACGAATGCCAACATCGAGGCTGGCTCGGCAAGCGGCATCAAGGCAAGCAATGCCCTCTACCTTAAACTCTTGGGCGACAACACTATCAACAGCACGACACGGGGTCTTGAGTTCTCCAAGCCCGCCTTCATACAAGGGCCCGGCTCGCTCTATGCGAAAGGACAATACGGCATCGATGCTCACATGTCGAAGCTCTTCATCAGCGACGAAGCTCAGGTAACGGCCGAGGGCACAACGCGCTATGCCATCGACGGACAGGAGACAACCATCAGTGGCGAGAATACTGTCGTAAGGATGAAGTGCGAACCTGAAGCCCGTGGCACCTTCCGCGCATCAACAAGCCTCACACTCAATGATGGCCTCAAGATAGAATCACCCGAAGGCGCTCTGTATGTCGATGGCGAGATAAAGGATGCCGACGGCAACGTCATCAAGGACGAATGGGTAACCATTCAGTACACCGAGGACTATGGCATTAAGGTTGCAGGCATAAAGGTCACCAACCACAACATGGCTGACGTGCTCGGCGACGGCACCGTAAGCTACGACCCTGAGACACTGACCTTGACACTCACCGATGCCACCATCGACGGCGGTGACGGCAGCGGCATCGAGGCTGAGCAGGAACTCCACATCAAACTCGAGGGCAGCAACACCATCACCTGCACAAGGTCGCTGAATGGCACAAGCCATGGCATCTGGTTCAAGGACAAAGGCTACATCGAAGGCCCCGGCTCGCTCTCCATCACTGCAATGTACGGCATCTTTGCTATAGGGAACAATAAGCCTAAAGCATTGCAGATTCTTGATGGTGCACAGATATCGGCCGAGGGAGACTTGATTGGCATCATGGCAGGCATCACAACCATCAGCGGCGAAGAGACTGTCGTGAACGCCAAGGGTGGCAATGGTTCGTTCGGATGCACAGCTCTTAACCTGAACGACGAGCTCGAGATTACTGAGCCCGCAGGCGCTTCGTTCAACCTGAGCAAACTCGCCATCTGCGTAGGCCGCCTTGGCGACATCGTAACATCTTGGGTAACAATTCAGAAGGTCAACAAGTACAACATCTATGTGGCAGGCACACAAGTGACGAGCCTCAATCAGGCGGACGTCCTTGGCGACGGCAGGGTTAGCTACGATGAAGAGACAAACACCTTGACGCTCAACAATGCCAACATCGAGACAGAGGCAGAGACAGAGTTTGTCATCTCGGCAATCGAAATAAACATCAGGCTCGAAGGTGAGAACAAGATTATGAGCAAAGGCTCCGGCATCATGGGGCAAACTCTAAACATCGAAGCAACGACCGACGACAGCCACGGTCCCGGCACGCTCGACATCATAGCATCATACACCGGGATTCGTGCCACGAGCAGTCTGAAAGTCAGCGGCGGCGCACATGTAACGGCAGAAAGTACAGGCTCCTATGCCATCCTCACACAATTACTGACGGTTAGCGGCGCAGAGACCGTGCTGGGCATGAAGGGCGAGGAAGGAACCTATAGCGGCTTTGCTCCCGAGCTTGAAGACGGACTGGAGCTTACGCAGCCAGTCGGCGCATACTACAACGAAGAAACGGGCCACATCGTCAATACCGAGGGCGAGCCCATCAAGGGCGAATGGGTCGTGATTGGCGCGCCTGTATCTGTCGAGAGCTACGAAATCTTAATCGCAGGCATACAGGTGACTGAGCTCAACAAGGACGACATCCTTGGCGACGGCACGGTAAGCTACGACGCAGAGACGAACACGCTGACGCTCAACGGCGCCGACATCGAGGCAGAGGGCGAGGGACTCTCGACACAGATTGACGAGGTTATCATCAAGCTCGAAGGCGAGAACAGCATAGAAGTCCCCGAAGGCTTTGGCATCTATAGCGACGCATCATTTACGATAACAGGTCCCGGCTCACTCAGCGTGACATCAAAATTCGAGGCTCTCATTGGATCATTTGTCATCGAAGGAGGTGCCAAGGTGACTGCCGACAGCCAAACGAGAAGTGCTCTTTGGAGCTTCGATCCCCTTGCTGTCAGCGGCTCAGAGACCGTCGTCATGCTCAAGGGCGCAAAGGGAGCCGTAGAAATCTACGGAGCAGACAGCGAGGAAGCCGTTCTCTCGCTCAGCGACGGACTGGTGCTTGGTCTGCCCGAAGGCGCACACTGCGGCATCGTGGATGTCTTGGTAGAGGAAGAAGAAGACATGTGGATACCGAATGGCTACATCCTGGATGCCAACGACAACAACATCACAGACCAGTGGGTCATCATCGCCAGTGAGGACTACATCACGGGCATCGATGAAATGAAGAATGAAGAATTAAGAATGAAGAATGGTGTCGATGTTTATAACCTTGCTGGTCAGAGAGCCCCCGAAGGCTACAAGGGCATCGTCATCGAAGGCGGGCAAAAGGTCTTGAAGAAATAATTATTCAAGTTTCAGAAGTAATGAAACTTCTGTATAGAGACGGCCTGAAACTAAACAAAAACAAAATGAAACGAGGTTTGACAACGATACTGCTGGCATTGCTGACGAGTGTCGGCATGATGGCGCAAGATGTGGAAAAAGCCTTGGAAGCGTTCGACAAGCAAGCAAATGCCGAGACTGCAAAACAGTTTTTCCATGAACTGCTAAAGGCGGAATTCATAGATGAAATAGAGGATTTTTCCAGCAGCACGCCTACCGACTCGCTCCGGCAGCAGGTATGGTACTGGGCTGGCGAGTGGATGTACGACCAGCAGCAGTATGAGCAGGCTGAGGCGTATGCGCTGAAGGCTCTGCCGCTGT
>CAMJOE010000089.1:0-11691 GCA_946407485.1 uncultured Prevotellaceae bacterium
GAAGAAGTAGTAGTCGTCGTTGGTCATACCCATGCCGCCCAGGATAATCTTGTCGCACTTGGCACGCATGGCAACGAGGGCCATCACTTCGTTGAACGGCTGGTCGGGGTCAGCGAAGAAAGGAATCTTCTGACCCGAGACGAGCGTGTTGTTGAGGTCGATACCGGCAATACCCGTGGCGATGAGTTCGCTGGGCTGCTTTCTGCGGACGGGGTTCACGGAGGGACCGCCAATCTCTACTTCCTTTCCTTCAACCTCAGGACCGCCGTCGATGGGTTGTCCGTAGGCGTTGAAGAAGCGTCCTGCCAGCTGGTCGCTGACCTTGAGGGTAGGGCTCTTGCCGAGGAACACAACCTCCGCATTGGTGGGAATGCCGCCAGTGCCTTCGAACACCTGCAGCGTCACGTCTTCGCCGATGATTTTAACCACCTGAGCCAACTTGCCGTTGATGGTGGCGAGCTCATTGTAACCCACACCTTTCGCCTTGAGCGAACAGGTAGCCTTCGTTATCTGGCTTATCTTTGTATATACTTTCTGAAATGCTGTACTCATCTTTCTTATGAATTAAGCAAGTTCTCAACTTGCGAAATGTAGTCGTAGTATTGTTCGCTCTTATAGGTGGAGTAGTTCATCTGCTTGCAGAGGTTGATCATCTTCTTGAAGTAGTCGATGACCTGCAGGAAGGTGTCGAACTTGTAGTCGTCTTTGTCGCAGATTCTGGTGACGAGGTTGAGAATCTCTTCTTGGCGTGCGAGCGGTGTCACAGCGTCCACCTCGTCGAAGGCATCCTGCTGGAGGATAACGTAGTCAATCACTTCGGACTTCCAGAAGACGATATGGTAATCGACGGGCACGCCGTCGTCGCCCAGGATGTTTATCTGCTCGGCAATCTCCTTGCCGCGCTGCATGCGGGTCTTCAGGGCGAGCACCTTCGGAATCCATTCCTCGTTGATGTGCTCCTTGATGTATTCCGCGAATTCGGGGTACTCGAGGTATTTGGAGTAAGAGTCGATGGGGTTGACGGCGGGGTAACGTTTCTTGTCGGCGCGGTCCTGCTCGAGTGCGTAGAAGCAACGTGCAACCTTCTTCGTGCTTTCAGTCACGGGCTCCTTCAGGTTACCGCCGGCAGGCGATACGGTGCCGAGGAAGGTGACGGAGCCCACCTCGCCATTGTTGAGGTAAACATATCCGGCACGTCCGTAGAAATTTGAGATGAGGGCACCGAGGTCCATGGGGAAGGCGTCGGGACCTGGCAACTCTTCCATACGATTGGACATCTCGCGAAGCGCCTGTGCCCAACGGGACGTGGAGTCGGCCATCAAGAGGACGCGGAGACCCATCGAGCGGTAGTACTCTGCCATTGTCATGGCTGTATAGACGGAGGCTTCGCGGGCTGCGACAGGCATGTTGGAGGTGTTGGCAATGATGATGGTACGCTCCATCAGCTTGCGGCCAGTGTGCGGGTCAACCAACTCGGGGAACTCGGTGAAGATTTCCACGACCTCGTTGGCGCGTTCGCCGCAGGCTGCAATTACTACGATGTCGGCCTCTGCCTGCTTAGATATGGCGTGCTGCAGCACGGTCTTGCCAGTGCCGAACGGTCCGGGGATGAAGCCCGTGCCGCCTTCCACGATGGGGTTGAACGTGTCGATGGTGCGCACGCCTGTCTCCAGGAGCTTGAATGGACGCGGTTTCTCGCGGTAGTTTGTCATCGCGAACTTCACGGGCCAATGCTGTACCATGTCGACCTTGATGTCGTTCCCCTGCTCGTCTGTGAGGACGGCAATCGTGTCGTGTATCTTGTACTTACCCTTCGCCACGATGCTCTTCACGGTAGCCGTGCCCTTCATCTGGAAGGGCGCCATTATTTTCAGGGGCTGATGGTTCTCCTCGACTTTGCCGAGCCAGGCGCTTGCCTGCACTTTGTCACCGACTTTTACGAGGGGTTCGAACTCCCAGAGACGTTCGGCATCAAGTGCTTCGGTGTACTGTCCGCGCTTGAGGAAGACGCCGTCCATCTTGTCGAGGTCGTTCTGCAGACCGTCGTAGTTGTGGCTGAGCATGCCGGGGCCGAGCTGAATCTCGAGCATGTGTCCCGTGAACTCTGCCTCAGCACCGACCTTCAGTCCGCGCGTGCTTTCAAAGACCTGCACATATACGTCTTGTCCGACCACCTTGATGACCTCAGCCATCAGCCGGTCGCCGCCTGTCGTGATGTAGCATATCTCGCCCTGGAGCACCGGTCCGTCGACACGGAGCGTCACCATGTTGGAGACTACGCCACTTACAATTCCTTTTGTCATATCTATTTAATTCATAATTTTTAATTCATAATTCATAATTAAGCTACGCTTCCAGCCTCATTCATCTTTGGCGAATGTCGTCTTGACGATGCTCGTCAGCAGCTTAATTAACTCTCGACAGTCTTTGAGCAGATTGTCTCCCTGCTCTGGGGTTAAGTATTCAGTCGCTTGCAGCAGTTCTATCCAGTATTCACTTTCACTTGCTTCCTTCAGCGAGATGTTCATCTTCGTTCCGAAATCCGGTCGCGTCTGTCCTCGCAATGCTTCCTTTATGTTAGCTCCGATGCTTGTGCCGCACCGCAGCAGTTGTTTCGACATATCATATTCACATTTCTCCTTAATCAAGTATTTCCTGAGATTCACACAGCGGACGGCAAAAGCAAAGCTCTTCATCAGTACAGCATTGGTCTCAGCATCCCTCATAATTATGAATTGTGAATTATGAATTGTGAATTATATTGTGAATTCTTCGGGGACTTGCGCCTCGCTGCGAAGGTCGTCGATTATCTTCTGGAAGGTCTCCTTGCCCTGCTCGACGTCGAGTTTCGCCCAGCGTTGCTGCATCGCGAGTTTGCAGAGGTAAGCGAAGACTGCTTCCATGCTGAAGGGTTCGAAGAAGGTGCGTTCGTCGAGCCATATCCACTTGAAGGCGTCTATCATCTTCTCTTTGCGGACGGGGTCTTCCTCCTCGACGATCTTCATGAGCTGTGGGATGTAGTCGAGTTCGTGACTGAGGTTGAAGTCCTTCGTCTTGTTCTCGCGTATCATCTCTTGCACTTCGCCCTCGCCTTTGATGAAATCGCCGACGCTCCAGCCCTGTGCGCGTGCCAGCATGGCTGTGAGGATGTTGGTGATGTCGAGGTTGAGCTTGTACCAGCGGCGCATCATGCGGTTGGGGCAGGTGCGGATGGCGTAGTCGAGGAACTGGTAGGCCATCTCGTCCTCGGGGAAGTAGCCTGCCTTGTCCTTATTGAATGCGTACTCACGCGCAAAGATACTCATGAAGGCTGGGTAGCGGTGCACGTTGAAGTTGAGTTCTGTGGCGCTGGTGATGAGGTCGCGCAGCTGGTCGAGCGTGAAGTTGCCCCACTGGTCGATGCTTGCGTCGGGATTCTTGAGGAGCTTGACGAGGTTGCTGCAGTCGAACTGCAGGAAGAAGTAGAAGAGCAGCTTCTTGTCCTTCGGTGTCAGCACTTCCTCGCACTGCTCGCGCATGTCCTCGATGCTGAGGCCCGGCTTCGCGTCCTTCAGGTCGATGTCCGGCAAGCCGGCTATCATGCAATAGTAATTGGCCATCTTTTTTTAATTCATAATTGTTAATTCATAATTCATAATTAATGCCTTCGCTTGACTAAGGGTGTGGCCTCATTATGAATTGTGAATTATGAATTATGCATTAGAATAACATTTCAACGAGCTGCGGACGCAGGAAGTTTTTGAAGTAGGTTTCGAACTCTTCTTTGCCGAAGTTCACTTTGTAGCTGCCGTCGGCCGGGGCGATGGAGAACAGGGTGTCCTTACCGTTGACCTTGTTGATGGTTACGCCCTTGTCGAGGAGTGCTTTTGCCTTGGCGGCGAAATAGGCCTTGAGGCTGTCGGCTTCGCTGCTTGAGATGACGACGGGTTCGTTGGCAGACCATTTCTCGGCCAGAGCGACAGCAAACTGCCCGAGAAAGTCGGGGCTTGCGGTGAGGCCCTTGACGGCTTCCTTGACGACGCCGTCGGTGAGCACGTTCGTCACTTCGCTCTTGAGTGCGCTAAGCGCTTGCCCTGTGTACATCTTCAGCTCGCTGCGTGTGTTGGCAGCGGTCTCGCTGGCCTGCTTCTGCGCTTGGGCCGTGATGTCCTGCGCTTGCTGGCGGGCCTGTTCCAGTATTTTCTCTGCTTGCCCCTTTGCTTCGGCGATGATGCGTTCGGCTTCTGCCTGTCCTTTTTCCACGCCTTCGCGCAGGATTTTCTCGGTGAGTTCTTGTATCTTTTCCATTATTATAATGTATATTTGTTCATTTTACGGCGCGAAGATACAAATTTTAACTGGGATTTCCATACATATCAACGAAAAAATTGCCCTATCTGTCATTATCTGAACAGAAAGGGCAAATGGCTGATTGCTTTTTAATAGACGCCCACCTCGGAGAGGGCGAGTTTGCCGTGATGTCGCATGACGGTGATGCGCACTTTCTCAGCCTTGACGGCCTGGAAGCGGTGCTGCTTGACGCGGCATTCGGGAGCGAGGCCTTCGAAGATGGTATGCCAGCGCTTGCCCTTCTTGTATTCGACCTTGTAGGTCTGTATGCTGCCCTTCGTCTCCTCGACGATGGTGACGAGCGAGATACTCCTCTTGCCCTGCAGGTCCACCTCCCACCACGGCTCTTCGATGGTGGGGTGCGAGGTCCAGCCTGATGAGAAGTCGTCGTCGTTGGCAAAGTCGCCCAGGCCGTAGTCATAGCTCCAGCTGTACTCCGTGGGCTTTTGCTTGGCGATGTTCTGCCGCGTGATGGGTGCGTCGCATTCGGGGAGGGGCCTCGTGGGGCCGTCGTGCTTCCACATCTGGCCTATCTGGCGAAGTGCCTCGACGGCGTTGTCGTCCATCCTGCCCTCGCGATTGGGGGCGACGTTGAGGATGAAGTTGCAGTAGGCTTCGTTGTAGGGGCGGATGTTCTCCTCGACGAGCCAGCGGACGCTCTTCAGCTTGTCGGTGGGCATCGATTCCTTCCAGAACCATGTCCGCTGGATACTGAGACAGGCAAGTGCCGGCAGGCGGTTCTCGCTGGTACTTATCTTCTGGCCTGCTCCCTGCTCATAGGACTTGATGTCGGTGTAGAAGAGGGCCTCGCGGGGGTACTTGGCGGCGTTCAGATCCATGAGGAGACAATTCGGTTGGAGGCTCTTGACGTAGTCGTATATTTCGGGGAAGGAGATATCGTCGTAGGAGATGCGCGACCAGGGGGCGTCCCAGCCGTCGATGATGAGGGCTGTGATGTCGCCGTACTGGGTGAGAAGCTCGCGCAGCTGCTCCTTGATGAACTTGGTGTGCTCGGGCTTGATGTGACCCGGGCGGATGCGGTGGTGGGTGTCGAGGATGCTGAAGTAGAGCATCACGGCAAGGCCTTCCTGGCGGAACGCATCGACATACTGGCGGACGACGTCGACGTGGGCGGGCGACTGCATGGAGTTGTAGTCGGTCGTCTTCGTGTCCCAGATGCAGAAGCCGCTATGGTGCTTGGTGGTGAGGCAGCCGTAGGTCATGCCCGCTGCCTTGGCGGCCTGGGCCCATTGGCGGCAGTCGAGTCGGGTAGGGGCAAAGGAGGAGACGGGCATGTCGGGGTCGGGCCAGTCCTCGATGGAATAGGTGGGCATGTTGTAGTGAATGAACATGCCGAAGCGCAGGTCGACGAAGGCTTGCTGCAGTTCGCGCAAGGACTTCTGCTGTGCCGCTGCCAGCAGGGCCGTCAGCAGGAGGGAAGAAAGCAGGATGATTTGTTTCATAGGGGTTGATGGGATTGATGGGCTGAATGGGGTTAATGGGTTTGATGTGAGGGAGCCACTGGAGGGGTCGAACGTTCCTTGCTGTGGCGTTTGGCTTTCCTTGCTGTGGCGTCGGGCTTTCCTTGCTGTAGCGTCGGGCTTTCCTTGCTGTAGCGTCGGACGTTCCTTGCTGTGGCATCGAATTCCCCCTTAAGGGGGGTAGGGGGCTAATAAGGCCAATAAGGCTAATAAGGCTAATAAGGCCAATAAGTCCCTTGCTGTGGCGTTGAATTCCCCCTAAAGGGGATAGGGGGTCTCCTTGCTGTGGCGTTTTTGCCGGCGACGTGTTTCTATAGCAATAAGTACGTGTCATCATTGGCTGAGGGACACGTACTTATCTATGATGTTTCTATTGGCAGTCGGTCGGGTATCGGCTTACCAGATGTCCTCCGGGCGCTCGGGGCTGTCGTAGATTTCCTTCGGACAGTACTCGAAGTAGTCGAGGTAGAGCTCGGGCCTGGAGAGGTCGGGCTGCACGGACTTGAATCGGACGTAGTAGGTCTCGCTCGGGTCGAGCGTCTGGCGCACGATGATGTGGCGGCTGCAATTCGACTTGGCACGTGCTGTCGTCGAGTTCATCTCGGTCTCGTGACGCGTGGCCTTCATCAGGCCATGGTTGCGGAGCTTGTGGTCAATCTCGATGATTTCATCCTCCTCCTTGCCGCTGTCCTGCAGGTCGCCCCATGTGGCGCCCTCACCAAAGAATCGCGGCACCTCGTACGTCATGTTGATGGGTATGCCTGCCACGGGTAGGTTGTTGGGGTCGCTACCGAAATAAACCTGCACGATGCCGCGTGCCGCCGTGGCAAGCAACTTGTAGCGGAACTCGTAGGTATTGCGTTTGGGGACGGGCGGCAGGCGGAACATGATGTCGAAGTGGCCGAATGCCTTGTCCTCGTCGCCGCTGTAGTTGGCCCACGCCGTCTTATAGCCGTTGTAGTGGATGAAGTGGGTCTCTTCGTTCAGTACCCTCATGTTGTCGAAGTAGTTGTATCGGTTGTAGAGGGACACGAAGACGTGCTGCCACTTGCCGAGCGGGCTGTCGGCGCGGCGTATGCCGTTGGTGATGGCCTCGGGGAAGAGGGCGAAGAGGTCGAAACGTATGCGCTCCTTGCTCAGGTCGTTGCGCACGACGTCGGTATAGGCGAGGGGCTGGTCGATGGGATAGATGCAGGCGTTGACGATGTCGCTGACCACTGCCATCTCGCTCTGCGTCTGGATGAGGATGCCACGCTTCTCGGGAGCGCAGTAGCTCTCATGGCCGTCCTCGGTCACGCCGTTGTTCCTCTGAGGGAATGAGTTGAGGTAGATGCCCTGGCTCTCAGGGCTCTCGTAAATCTTGATGAGGCGGTCGCCGCCGAATACGGGATACCACTCCATCACGGGGATAGTGTACTTCGAGGGCGAACTGTAGCTGTAGCCCAGCTCGTTGCAGTGGTGCACGAGCTTGTTGGCTGGAATTCTCATGGGCAGGACGTGGTAGGCCACCCACTGATACAGCATGTTCTTGGTCGAAGTGTAATTGGTGTTGACCTGATAGCCGCCGTCGCTGAGGTACATATTTTTCGAGGCAATCCAGTCCTGCAGCTTCTCCACAGCATCGTTCTCGGTAGGGTCGATGCCCTGTGACCTCCAGAACTCGTCCGTCTCGCAGAAGAGGGTGAAGCCGTATTTGCGGTGCTCGGGAGCGTGAGCGTCGGGATCGCCCGCCGTGGCAGACATGTCGCCGCCACCCTTCGACTGGTAATCCTTCATGTCGAGGTTCTCGCCTTCAGCCTGATACAAGGCCTCGTAGGCCTCGTCACGTACAGCGCTCAGCGTGTCCATAAAGCCGCAGGCCTGCAATGCCTTGGCAAACATCAGGTAGCCGTCGCGCTTCTCGTCGAGTACAATCTGGAGATAGCGGGCGAGTGACTCGTCCTTGGGTGCTATCACCTTATGCAACTTGTGCAAGACACCATTGATGACCGGAATGTCGCAGTTGATGGGGTCGATGGGACACTCCTTGTCGAGGAAGATGGTGTCACCCTTCGCCTGACTCACCGTCAGCTTGTGGTCGTATATATTGGGCAGAGGGAACTCTGCATTCGTTTTTCCGTTTGCAATTGTGGTAATCACATCGATGGTGTATCGCTGCGACTCCATGTCTCCACCGTCGATGACGGTGTTCTGCACGACAACCTTTCGTACAGAGTCAAGTTTTCTTTCGTCTTTGAATGCGTCCCACGAAGGTTCGCTTATCAGGCCTTGTTCGACAAGGTCCTTCAAATATTCGTTGATGGCTTCGTTTGTCAGGGCGAAGCATGTGTAGTTACCACGCGCTGTCAACAGCTGGTAAACCGAGGACCTACTCCTTCCACTCACAGGCACCACCTTTGTCAACTCCAGATACTGCGAATAGTCTGGGTGCGCTTCAAGATAACTGGCAACAGTGTATTCCGTGAAAACATAACGCGCAGAGGTGTCAATGTCCTCCGTGCATGAACATATAATAAAGATTAGGGCGGTAAGTGAAAGTACGAGCTTCCTCATTGTTGTATTCTGTTTTGTTGTTTGCTATGATTAGCAGTTATTAAGAGATTCTCTTGGTCAGGCACGAGGCCTGACCAAGAGAATTAAGAGAGTTTATCTTTCGATATTATTCAGCATCTGCCATGAGGTTGAGAACGTAGGTGTAGTCGGCAATATCGACTGAGCCGTCACCGTTAACGTCGCCTGCGGGATCGTTGTTCTCGTCGGCCATCAGGTTCAGGATGAACGTTGCGTCAGCAATATCGACATCACCGTCACCGTTAGCATCGCCCTCAGCACCGTTGAGAGGCTTGCCACCTTCTGCCCTCATCTGAGCCATGGTGATGAAGCGGAACTTGCGAACATTCAGTGCCAAAGCTTGCTGTGCAGCAGCATCGTAGTTGATGTACCAGCGGATACCGTGGTCAACGCCTGAGCCGAAGCCGAGCTTGCTAACGCCCTTAGATACGTTGATGTAAGCAGTTGTCCATTCATCGGCAGCAGGAATCTTGTCCAGATTCTCCTTCACTTCTGTGGTCAGCAGAGGAGTGTTGTACATTACCATGCCGTTTTCGAGATCCTGTTCGCTCTTGTAGTCGAAAGCAATGATCAGCTTGTCTTCTGCCAGAGGCTCATAGATGTTCTTCAGGTCAATCCAGGGCCTTGTGCCTTCCGTTGAGATGTCGAATGTGAAGCTTTCCAATTCGTCAACGCCCATGACACTATTGCTCTGAGCAGTAACCTCGAGATAGTCGGGGAATTCAGCGAAGAGCTCAGCCTTAGCAGCCAGAGCAGCTTCAGCATTTGCATAAACGCCGTCGCTCAGGCTTTCTCTTGTGGCATAAACTGCCTCTTCTGCCAAACCATCCAAATCATGGTTGCCGTCGCACCACTTAACATAGACCTTAGTCGTTGCGTCGAAGAGAGTAGCATAACCCTTCTTCGTGTTGTAGATAGACTCCATGATTTCACCGATAGCCTTCAGGTTATCGAAGGTGAAGGCTTCTGCGTTAACGTTCTCGTTGAGAGCAGTTCTCTCCGCAGCTGAGAAGTTAGCCATGCCTGGGTAGTCAGCTTCTGCGTCGCCTGCTTCGGGATCATAGACGTGATAGTTCTCTGTCAAGCCAATGATACGATCGTTAGCATACTCTTTAGCTTCTTCGAGTGCTTCAGCAGCGTCCTCGCCAAGATAAACGAGGCCGAAGTTACCAACGGCTGCCCATTCGCTGCCCTGAGTGCCTTCGTTCTTAACGCCGAGAGTCAGAGTGCCATCAGTTACCTTAGCCACCAGCGTGATAGCGTAGCGGCCCTGTGCGAATGCGTAAGCTGCGCCTTCACTGCCCCAGATACCCCAGCCGAGTACTTCGGAAGAGTCGGCATTGTAGATCTTGTGGTCAGCGATAGTGCCACGCCATGCATCAACAGAGTCAACAGCGCCTTCGAGGATTACGGGGAAGTAGGTCTGAACATCGTTAGCATAAGCCATAGCAGCGTAGTTGTAGCTCAGGAGCTTCTCGTCGCCGTTAGCGCGATATGCTGCGTTGAGGGTTACCTTATAGTAACCGTTCTTCAGATCCTTGAGAGTCTGGTTGACGTCGAATGTCTTGTTCTCGTTAACGAACTCAGCAGCGTAGATCTCGTTGTCGGCAGAGCTTGTGCCAGTGCGGTAGATGACACCGTTCCAGCCTTCTGCTTCGAGGTCGCCCTTCTTGTCAGGTTCGTTGGGATCGCCAGCCTTCTTGAAGGTCGGGTTCACGATGAGGCAGGTGATGTCCATGCCTTCGCCATAACCGACTGCTACGGCTGCAACCTTCATTGATTCCATGAACTCGAGCTCACCATTCAGGATGCTGTCGTTCAGCACATGTTCGTCGAGGATGTAAGCAACGTTACCGTTGGGATAAGCATCAGAGGGAGCAGCAGCTTCGCCTGTGATGTAACCAAGCAGCACGTCCTTAGCCTCGCTGTCGGTCAGGCTTTCGCAAAGTGTAGCGAGTTCTGCAGCTTCTGCCTCGAGCTTGTCATAGAGAGCAGCACTTGCCTCGATGGCGTCGCGGAGGGTTTCAAGCTTGTAGTTAACTGCGAAGAGTTCCTCCATGTTGGCGCAGCCTTCGATTTCGGGAACAGTAGCCTTGTACTCGTTGATGAGTTCCTGCTGTGCGCGATACTTGTCGGCATCGAATTCGTTAGCAGCTACAGTATACTGGTCCTTGAGAGCCTCAAACTCTTCGGGAGTACCGAAGTAGAGTTCGTTCATCTGAATCTGAGAGCCGCTGTAAGCCTTTGTTACGACTACCTTATAATAAAGATACTCGCCTTGTTCTTCGCTGAAGCCGAAGTAAGAGGGCTGTGCATCTACGGGATGCAGGCGGTCCTGACCTACCTCTTCCTTCTTGTCGATGAGAACCCAGCCTTCAGCATCCTTGGTAGCTTCGCCGTCGCCTTCGAAGTTAGCGGCATAGATGTACCAAGTTCTCCAGTTACGTTGCCAATACTGCTTTGCGTCGTTACCTGTTGTCAGAGTATAGAAGAATGGAGAGGTCTTGTCCTGTGTACGGAAGATGATGTATGTGTCGCCACCTTCGTCGGCATTGCCGCCCCACTTTGTAGCCTTGACTTGCTTCTCTTCGCCGGTCTCTTCGTCGATGACTGTCTTATTGAGAGCGATACCGTCGATGAGGTTACCGTAGAAGCCATCACCAAACTGAGCGACTGTGTGGCCACCGAGCAGGATGTAGTAGCATTCGTTGTCCGGGTCAGTTGCCTGGATAATCCATCCGAGGTAGTCCATCTCGGCCTGGAGCTCTTCGTTTGTAAGAGCACCTTCGTTGGTCTCCTCGTTAACGATGTAAGCGTGTGTGCCGCGGATGTACTTAGCGCAAGGAGCGATGTTCTCGGATGTGTAAGCGGTCTGCCAAGCACTCATGCTGGGAGATGCGATGTCAGCACCTACGACTTCTGTATATACGGAGTCGTACTTCTCGTAAAGGTCGCCAGACTCTTTAATCTTGTTTTGGAGGTCAACGAGCTCGTTCTTGAGTTTCATCACGTCAGGAGCGTTGACGGTAGTCTCCAGCTCTTGGTGCTTCTCGTTGTACTCGTCGATAAAGCCCTTGTAAGCAACGCGCTCAGCGGGGTTGTAACCTTCGAATTGAGATGCAAACTCTTCACGATACTCCATGAGGTTACCTGTGTTGTAGAACGTGAACTCATTCATCTGGATGAGGTCACCGCTGCCGGCGGCTGTTACTTCAATCTTGAAGTACTTGTAAGGCACCTTGCAACCTTCGGAGAGATAGATGTAGCTTTCGAACTCATTGTCGGTATGGAGGATGTCCGCTCCAATGTT
>CAMJOE010000090.1:0-11540 GCA_946407485.1 uncultured Prevotellaceae bacterium
AAGGTGGCCGAGAAGGCGCTCGTGGCAGCCGACCTGACCGTCAACAAGAACATGGTGCCCTTCGACAGCCGCAGCGCCTTCCAGACCTCCGGCATCCGCCTCGGCACCCCTGCGCTCACGACGCGCGGTGCAAAGGAGGACCTGATGGTCAAGATAGCAGAGTTCATCGAGCGCGTGCTGAATGCGCCCGAGGACGAAGCCGTCATCGCCCAGGTGCGCAGCGAAGTGAACGCCATCATGGACAAGTATCCCATCTTCGCGTATTAAGAGAGCTGGCCTCGTGCCAAGCCGACAATACGTGTTTTTAGCATCATAAAAGCATAAATTCGATTCGGGCGGATTCCATATCCGCCCGAATGCTTTTACTGTCAAAACGTAAGCCGATTCCTGCTTCTGCTTGCAATTTGTCAATCTCCGACATGAAGGAAGACCGGACCAAATACGTCGGATTTGAGGTCACAACGTGAGGCAAGACTGGACGCTACGTGTTGCGAGAGCTCTTCCTACGTGTTGCGTGAGCCTTTCCCACGTGTGGGAATTGACCATTCCTCTGCAGATTTTGGGGCAGAATCTATGTCGGATTTGCCCTCAAAACACGATAAAATGGCCTGTTTTGCTAAGTGGAGATGGCAATTCGACGATTGAAAAATGAAGATTGAAGATTGAAGGGTTGTGTCAACTTCTTGTAAGAGAGGTTGTTCCGAAATTCTCCCGATTTAAGCGCGTCTTTTCGAAAAAATGAGCCAAAGCGCAGCCGAGAGGATTTCAAGCGATTCTCGTGCATCTTTCTGAAATCAAAGTGTAAGCGAAATGACGTCTTTTCTTGCAATTTGTCAAATCGGGCTTTCTCTTCGCCTTGACGTCCCCCAAAGCCACCGAAAGTGCCAAAACCCGCATTATATCACTTTTTTCCGGCCAACTTGCCCTATAATTAAAAATAATGTATTATCTTTGCACGCGATTAGAAACTCAACAATGAACACTCAGGAACAGTTCGAGAAGGTGATGGCGGAGTGTCGCGCTCTGTTTGTCAAGAAGTTGCACGACTACGGTGCTGCTTGGCGCATCCTGCGGCCCTCGTCGCTGACCGACCAGATATACATCAAGGCCAATCGCATCCGCAGCATCGAGACGAAGGGCGTCTCGCTCGTGGACGAAGGCATCCGGCCCGAGTTCATCGGCATCGTCAACTATGCCATCATCGGCCTCATCCAATTGGAGAAAGGCTTCTCGGACAAACCTGACGACATGACGACGGAAGAGGCCGTCGAGGCCTACGACAAGCATGCGAACGCCGCCCTGCAGCTGATGCTACGCAAAAACCATGACTACGACGAGGCCTGGCGAGGCATGCGCATCAGCAGCTACACGGACCTCATCCTCATGAAGGTGTTCCGCACCAAGCAGATTGAATTGCTCGACGGCGATACGCTGGTCAGCGAGGGCGTCGATGCTAATTACATGGATATGCTGAACTATGCCGTCTTCGGGTTGATAAAGCTTGGGGAGAACAAGTTGTCAAGAGATTAAGAAAACAAGAAAAGGTCATGTCCAAGGTTTCCAGTCGTCTGCTTGCCGTCTTTGTCAATTTGCTTCGTTTCGTGCTCAGTCTGACGTTCCTTTTCTCGGGCGGTGTGAAGCTCATCGACCCCCGCGGGACGCAGTACAAGATAGAGGACTACAGCGCGGCTTTCGGCTTGAGCGGCTCGATGCCCGAGTGGTTGCCGCTGGTGCTGGCTTGCGTGCTCGCCATCGTCGAGTTCCTTATGGGCGTCTATTTGTTCTTCGGCATCCGCCGGCGCCTAACGCTCTCCACGGCCATCTGCTTCCTGCTCATCATGACACCCCTCACGTTCTATCTCGCCCTCTACAATCCGGTGTCCGACTGCGGCTGCTTTGGCGATGCCGTCGTCCTGAGCAATTGGCAGACCTTCGGAAAGAACGTCCTCCTGCTCGTCTTCTCTGTCCTCGCCCTCTACTACTACAAGCTGATGCCGCACTTTGTGGGCAAGAAATACGAGTGGATAGTAGCGCTCATGGCCTTCGTCTTCGCAGCGCTCTTCGCCAGCTACAACCTGTGGCGGCTGCCTGTCATCGACTTCCGTCCCTATCACATAGGGGCCGACATCCGCAAGGCGTGGTTCGAGGACCAGCAAAGTCACGGGCAGTTCGTCACCACCTTTATCATGGAGAAAGACGGCGTCAGGAAGGAGTTCGCGCTTGAGGACTATCCCGACAGCACCTGGACTTTCATCGACTCGCACACCATCGAGGTGGAGCCGTCGATGCGCACCGGGGTGGGGGACCTTTTCATTCAAGATGCTGAGACCGGCGAGGACCTTACCGACCTCATACTCAACGACGAGGGCTACACTTTCCTGCTCATCGCTCCCTATCTGGAAAAGGCCGACGACGGCGTAATGGGCGACTTGCTCGCGCTTCACGACTTCAGCAAGGAGGCCGGCTATGGCTTCTACTGCCTTACATCAAGCGGCGTGGAAGCCATCGAGTACTGGAAAGAGATGACCGGAGCCGAATACCCCTTCTGCCTGGCAGACGCCGTCGTGCTCAAGACAATGATACGCTCCAACCCGGGGCTCATGCTCCTTCACGACGGCAAAGTGGTGGGCAAATGGCCCTCGACGGCCCTGCCTCATCCTGGTGAATTCGAAGTAAAGAAATAACAAAATAACGTAATAACGAACTTAATTAAAGAAATCATGAGAAAGAAAATCGTAGCAGGCAACTGGAAAATGAACAAGACCCTGCAGGAAGGTGTAGCACTCGCTACTGAACTCAAGAACATCCTGGCCGCTGAAAAGCCCAATTGTGAAGTCATCATCGGCACTCCCTTCATCCACCTCGCAACCCTGAGCGAACTGTTGAAGGACAGCGTCATCGCCGTCAGCGCTGAGAACTGCGCCAACAAGGAGAGCGGCGCCTACACGGGTGAAGTCAGCGCAGCCATGGTGAAGAGCACCGGCGCCGAATACGTCATCCTCGGCCACAGCGAACGTCGCGAATACTACAACGAGACCCCGGAAATCCTCAAGGATAAGGTTGACCTCGCCCTCGCCAACGGACTGAAGGTCATCTTCTGCATCGGCGAAAGCCTGGCTCAGCGCGAGGCAAACCAGCAGGAAGCTGTCTGCAAGGCTGAGCTGGAAGGAAGCGTCTTCCACCTCTCCGCAGAGCAGTGGAAGAACATCGTCATTGCCTACGAACCCATTTGGGCTATCGGCACCGGCAAGACAGCAACCGCAGAGCAGGCCGAGGAGATTCACGCCTATATCCGTAAGTGCGTGGCCGACGTCTATGGCGCTCAGGCTGCCGACGACACCACCATCCTCTATGGCGGCTCTTGCAAGGCAAGCAACGCTCCCGAGCTTTTCGGCAAGCCCGACATCGACGGCGGTCTCATCGGCGGTGCCAGTCTCAAGGCTCCCGACTTCAAAGGCATCATCGACGCTTGGAAATAAGACTCCCTTCTCCCCTCTGGGGTGGAATTAAACCGTAAATTGTAAACAGTCAAATTGTAAATGAAGTACTCCTTTGTCCTTATCCTTTGGCTGAGCGCCATGACACTTGGCGCTCAGGAGACCTATACCGACAAGCTGCAGCAGGCAGTGGAGTCGGCGGGCAGAATCATCCTTCATCAGGAGAAGGCCATCACGGACCTCGTCAACGGAGCAAAGAGCGCCGTCTCGAAACCTTCGCAAAAGAAACAGGTGGACAGCACGTCGCGCGACTCCACCCAGACGGCAGCCTCGGACAGCCTCTCGCTTGGAATAAAGGTGAGGATGAATGGCTATCGCATTCAGGTGTACTTCGGCGACAACTCCCGCAAAGGAAAGGCTGAGGCGCGGGCCGCGGGCCTGCGCTTCAGGAATTCCTTTCCTGAACATTCTGTCTACGTAAGCTTCATCTCGCCCCACTGGCTCTGCCGGGTCGGCGATTTCCGTACACACGAGGAGGCGAGAGAAGTGCTCAGGCAGATTCGCGAGATGGGCATCTTCCGCGAAGCCGTCATCGTGAAAAGTAAGATTAATGCAAGACTCTAAGCATGGAAGAAAAGTATAAGCACGAATTGACTCCTACCCAACAGCAAATCTCGGAACATATTCGCGCCATCCTCAACCTCTTGGGCGAGGATGCCCAGCGCGAAGGCCTCGTCAAGACGCCAAAGCGTGTGGCCCGGGCGATGACTTACCTCACGCAAGGTTACGAGCTTGACCCTGTGGCCATACTCAACTCCGCGAAGTTCAACGAGGACTACCGCCAGATGGTCATCGTGCGCGACATCAATTTCTATTCCCTTTGCGAGCATCACATGCTTCCCTTCTACGGCAAAGTGCATGTGGCTTACATCCCGAACGGTCAGGTCACAGGCCTGAGCAAGATAGCCCGCGTGGTGGACTGCTTCTCGCATCGCCTCCAGATACAGGAGCGAATGACGAAGCAGATACGCGATTGCATCCAGGAAGCTTTGCAACCTCTTGGCGTCATGGTTGTCGTTGAGGCTCAGCATATGTGCATGCAGATGCGAGGTGTGCAGAAGCAGGGCAGCATCACGACGACGAGCGACTTCTGCGGCGCTTTCAACCAGGCCAAGACCCGCGAAGAGTTCCTGCAGCTCATCAGAGCTTAAAGACCTAACGACTAAACGACTAATTTCCCAAACGACCAATTATGAAGAAACTCCTTTTAGGTGATGAGGCGGTTGCCCTCGGCGCCATCAATGCTGGGTTGAGCGGCGTGTACGCTTACCCCGGGACGCCAAGCACCGAAATCACCGAATACATACAAAGCCATCCTCTTGCCAAGGAACGCGGCATCCACTCGCGTTGGTGCACGAACGAGAAGACGGCGATGGAAGCGGCTCTCGGCATGTCGTATGCCGGCAAGCGCGCTTTGGTGTGCATGAAGCACGTGGGCATGAACGTTTGTGCCGACGCCTTCGTCAACAGCGCCATCACGGGCGTGAAGGGCGGCCTTATCGTCCTGGCTGCCGACGACCCATCGATGCACTCCTCACAGAACGAGCAGGACTCGCGTTTCTATGCCAAGTTCGCACTCGTGCCATGCCTCGAGCCATCCAATCAGCAGGAGGCTTACGACATGATGGCTTACGGCTTCGACCTCTCCGAGAAGCTGGGCGAACCCATCGTGCTTCGCGTCGTGACCCGCCTCGCGCACTCTCGTGCTGCGGTGGAAGTCACGGAGCCAAAGGCAGAGCGTGACCTCTCGCCATCTACCGACCAGTGGGTGCTCCTGCCGGGCATCGCAAGGAAGAAGTACGTGAAGCTCATCGAGAAGCAGGACGCTATGAAGCAGGCTTCGGCCGAGAGCATATATAATAAGGTAGAGGCAGCGGCCGGCAAGACGGGCATCCTGGCTTGCGGCATTGCGTACAATTACGTGAAGGAAGCCCTCGGCAGCGACGCCAACCTCGTCAAGATATCGCAGTATCCTCTGCCGGAGGAGAAGATAAAGGCGCTGGCAGCAAAGTGCGACGAGCTTCTCGTCATCGAAGACGGCCAGCCCGTCGTGGAGGAACTCGTCAAGGGTTTGCTCGGCGCAGGCTATCCCGTGAAGGGACGCCTGACGGGCGACCTGCCTCGCACCGGCGAGCTGACGCCCGACAACGTGGCAAAGGCGTTGGGCAAGGCCGCAGGTGCCGTCTTTGCTCCTGCCAAGAATATGGCTGCGCGTCCGCCTCAGTTGTGTCAAGGCTGCGGTCACAGGGATGTGTATGCTGCATTGAATCAGGTGCTTGCCGATTACCCCGAGCATCGCGTCTTTGGCGACATCGGCTGCTACACCCTTGGCGCTTTGCCTCCCTTCCAGAGCCTCTCATCTTGTGTCGATATGGGCGCAAGCATCACGATGGCGAAGGGTGCTGCCGACGCAGGCCTCTTCCCCTCTGTTGCCATCATCGGCGACTCCACCTTCACCCATAGCGGTATGACGGGCCTGCTGGACGCTGTCAACGACAAAGCCAACATCACCGTCATCATCTCCGACAACCTCACGACAGGCATGACGGGCGGACAGGACTCCGCAGGCACCAACAAATACGAAGCCATCTGTCTCGGCCTTGGCGTCGAGCCGGAGCACGTGCGTGTCGTTGTGCCTCTGCCGAAGAACATGCCCGAGATAACTCGCGTCATCAAGGAAGAGATTGAGTACAAAGGCGTCAGCGTCATCATCCCTCGCAGGGAATGTATCCAGACCTTTGCCCGTCACGCAAGAGCCAAAAAGCAGTAAAAAGCATGAAGAAAGACATTATATTATGCGGTGTGGGCGGACAAGGCATCCTCTCCATCGCAACAATCATTGGCGAGGCAGCGACGAAGGCAGGGCTCTACCTCAAGCAGGCCGAAGTGCATGGCATGAGCCAGCGGGGCGGCGATGTGCAGTCGAACCTGCGCCTTTCCACGGAGCCCATCTGGAGCGACCTCATTGCCGAAGCCGGCGCTGACCTCATCATCTCGATGGAGCCGATGGAGTCGATGCGCTACCTGGCTTATCTGAGCAAAGAGGGTAGGATAGTGACCAGCTCGAAGCCTTTCGTCAACATCCCCAACTATCCCGATGAGGAAGCTTTGCAGAAAGAACTCGACACCTTGCCCAGCATCAAGCTCGACATCGAGACTGTTGCCAAGGACTGTGGCAACCCCAGGGGCGCCAACATGGTGCTGCTCGGCATGGCCGCTCCCGCCATCGGCATCCTCTCCGTAGAAAACCTACGCCAGGCCATTGCCACCGTGTTCGCCCGCAAGGGTGAACAAGTGGTCGAAGCCAACCTCAAAGCCTTCGATGCCGGCGTAAACGCTGGAACCTTATAAACTCATAACCCCTCAGGATAACTTATGATACACAATCCCGAAATGGAGTGCATGTCCCGCGAGGATATGAAAAAGCTGCAGAGCGAACGGCTTGCGGCTACTGTGAAGCGCTGCTACGAGACGGTCCCTTTCTACAAGAGAAAGATGGACGAACTCGGCGTGAAGCCTGAAGACATCAAGTCTATCGACGACGTTACCAAACTTCCCTTCACCACGAAGTACGACCTCCGCGACGAGTATCCCTTCGGCCTGCAGGCAGTGCCGATGGACAAGATACGTCGCATCCATGCTTCCAGCGGTACGACGGGCAAGCCGGTCGTCGGCACATACACCCAGGCCGACCTCGACATGTGGTCGGAGTGCTGTGCGCGCGTGTTTGCCGTGGGCGACATAGGCCCCGGCGATGTGGTGCAGGTGAGCTATGGCTACGGCCTCTTCACCGGCGGCCTCGGCGCTCACGATGGTGCTGCCAGGCTCGGCGCCATACAGTTGCCCACCTCGGCTGGCAACTCCGAGAAGCAGATTATGATGATGCAGGACATGGGCACGGCAGCCATTTGCTGCACGCCGTCGTACGCCCTGCATCTGGCTGAGGTGATAGAAAAGAACAAAGTGGATGTGTCGAAGCTTAAGCTGCGCGTCGGCTTCTTCGGCGCGGAGCCCTGGACTTGGGGCATACGTCGCGAACTCGAAGCCAAGCTGCAC
Source organism: uncultured Prevotellaceae bacterium (assembly GCA_946407485.1). Lineage (GTDB taxonomy): Bacteria > Bacteroidota > Bacteroidia > Bacteroidales > Bacteroidaceae > Physcousia. The sequence goes on from CAMJOE010000090.1 coordinate 7,554, forward strand.
ATCAAGGCCATCGACATCTACGGCCTGACTGAGATGTGCGGCCCGGGCGTGGGTGGCGAATGTCTGTATCAGGACGGCACGCACATCTGGGAAGATTTCTTCCTCCCAGAGATTGTCAATCCCGAAACCTTGGAACCCGTTGCTCCGGGCGAGGTTGGCGAACTGGTCATCACGTCGCTTTGCAAGGAGGCAATGCCCATCCTGCGCTATCGCACTCGCGACCTCTCGAGCCTCAACTACGAGCCTTGCAAGTGCGGACGCACGGCAGTACGCCTCGGAAAGGTGCTCGGCCGCAGCGACGACATGCTCATCATCCGCGGCGTCAACGTATTCCCGAGCCAGATTGAGACGGTCCTCACCGAGTTCCCCGCCTTCACGCCGCAGTACTTCATCACCGTGGACCGCAAGGGCAACGAGGACACCTTCGACCTCGACGTCGAGCTGCGCGAAGAGTTCTTCTCGCCGAACCCCGGCAAGCAGATGCCCTTCATCAAGCCGCTCTACGACCGCCTCGTCTCCCTCACCGGCATCAAACCAAACATCCACATACAGCCGCCAGGGACCATCCAGCGCTCCACCGGCAAGGCCAAACACGTCAACGACAAGCGCGACTTCTCAAATTGGCATTAAACACCACTATTGTCCCGTGTCTCCCTCGTGGGGCACGGGGCATTTCATTTACAAGTGGGCAACCGAAAGAAAAATAATTTGCTGTTTTGTTGCGCATTTAGTAAACAATGTGTATCTTTGCACGATGATATAGTGTATGGTACAAGGCATCCAATTTAAGATAACATTCTTGGACGAAGCGAGCGAGTTCTTGAGAACGCTTGACGAGGCACCTCGTGAGAAGATATACTACAACATTCGAAAGATTGCGGGTGGGCATAAAGACAGTGACCTTTTCAAGAAGTTGGACGGCTCTGACGACATTTGGGAGTTCCGCACGCTCTACAATGGTATGCAGTACCGCCTTTTGGCGTTTTGGGACGAGGAGGAGAAACGTTTGGTGGTTGCCACTCATGGCTTCGTCAAGAAGACATGGAAAGTGCCGTCAAAGGAAATAGCCAAAGCGGAGGCTTTGCGCAAGAAGTATTACGAATCAAAATAGGAGGTTATTATGGCAATGAAACTTCACACTCTGGACGAGTTGATGGACAGGGACATCGGTCCTATCGGAACACCCAAGCGCGATGCGTTTGAGGAGAAGCTTGCTGCTGAACTTCATGCCTATCATGTAGGCGAAGCCATCAGGCAGGCAAGGGAGGCAAACAACCTTACTCAGGCAGAACTCGGCGAAAGGCTTGGAGTGCAACGCTCCCAGGTCTGCAGGCTGGAGAGCGGAAAGAGCATTACCCTTGCTTCCATGATGAGGGCATTCAAGGCTCTCGGCGTTCAGGTTGCCCTCGACATGAAGGGCATAGGACGTGTAGCACTTTAATAAAACCATAAACAGAATAATTGTGTTAGACAGAGAACAAGTTAACAGCATAATCGACGCGATGGGGCTTGGCGACTTCTCCCAAGCCACCATCCGCGACATACAAGCCCTCTCCCGACGGATAGAGGAACAGACGGGCGAGGAAGTCATTCACCTTGAGATGGGTGTGCCAGGCTTGCAGCCTTCGGAGATTGCTTTGAAGGCAGAGGCAGAAGCACTCAAGAATGGTTGCGCCACTATTTATCCTCCTAATGGAGGCATTCCGCGCATCAAGAAGGCGGCATCGGACTTCGTCAAGGCGTTCATCGGCGTGGACATCGCGCCCGAAGGTTGTGTGCCGACGACAGGAAGCATGCAGGGCACCTTCGCCACCTTTACGGCAATCCATCATGCTTTTGTCGGCACAAAGCAGGACACCGTGCTGCTCATCCAGCCTGGTTTCCCCGTGCAGACCACGCAATGCGACGTCATCGGCCTCAAGCACGAAGCGCTCGACATCTATAATTACAGAGGCGACGACCTGATAGCGAAGCTCGAGGAGATTGTCGCGAAGGGCAACATCTGTGCCGTCGTCTATTCCAATCCCAACAATCCCTCGTGGGTGTGCTTCACGGAGGAAGAGCTGCGCGGCATCGGACACATCGCGACGAAGTACGACATCCTTGTCCTTGAAGACCTCGCCTACTTCGCGATGGACTTCCGCCGCGACCTCTCGCATCCCTTCCAAGAACCCTTCCAAGCCACCGTCGCCCGCTACACCGACAACTACGTGCTGTGGGTTTCGGCGTCGAAGGCTTTCTCGTATGCCGGCCAGCGCATCGGCGTGACGTGTATCTCGAACAAACTCTTCCACCGCACCTTTGCATCGTTGAAGAGATTCGGCGTGAGCATCTTCGGCGACTTCTTCGTCGGCAGGCTGATGTACACGCTCTCCAGCGGCACGACGCACTCCGTGCAGCACGCCATGTCGGCGCTGATGGAGGCTGCCGTCAAGGGCGAGTACAATTTCCTCGACGATGTGAAGGAGTATGGGCGTAGGGCCAAGTTCATGAAGGACGTGCTGCTGCAGAACGGCTTCTACCTCGTCTATGACAACGACATGGGTGCTCCCTTGGCCGACGGCTTCTACTTCACCGTGCAGTACCCGGGCATGAACGACCTGCAGCTGACGCGCGAGCTGATGACTTACGGCATTGCCGTCTATCCCTTGGACACGATGGGCTCCACGCAGCAAGGCGTCCGCATCTGCACGTCCTTTTTCCGTCGCGACCAAGAACAACTATTCACAGATCGAATCAAACAATTCAATTCAGTCCATAGTTCATAGTCCATAGTTCATAGTTAGGCTACGCCCTGCCAACCGAGCTGACAAATAACTATGAATTACGAACTATGAACTCAAAGCTATGCTCTATGAACTATAAAGACTACCTTCATCCCGAGTACGAGACGCTTTCTCGGGAGGAAATCAACAAGTTGCAGACCGAGCGTCTGCAAGAGACTATCAGGCGATGCGCCGGCGTGCCTTTCTATGCCCAGAAGTTCAAGGAGATGGGCATCAAGGCCGAGGACATCACATCGCCCAGTGACATTCGCAAGCTGCCCTTCACCACGAAGCAGGACCTGCGCGACACCTATCCCTTCGGACTGGCCGCCGTGCCCCTGACCGACTGCGTCCGACTGCATTCCAGCAGCGGCACGACGGGCAACCCGACCGTCATCCTGCACACGAAGAACGACCTCGACGAGTGGGCGAATCAGGTGGCGCGTAACCTCTGGATGGTCGGGCTGCGTCCCGACGACGTGTTCCAGAACTCATCGGGCTACGGTATGTTCACCGGCGGCCTCGGCTTCCAGTACGGTGCCGAGAAGCTCGGCATGCTGACCGTTCCCGCAGCCGCAGGCAACTCGCTGCGCCAGATCAAGTTCATCAAGGACTTCGGCACGACTGCCATCCACGCCGTCCCGTCCTACCTGACACGCCTCTACGAGGTGATGCAGGAGCAGGGCGTTGACCCGCGAAGGGACACGAAGCTCAAGACGTTCGCCATCGGCGCGGAACCTCATTCCGAGGAGCAGCGCAAGCGTATCGAGAACATGTTCGGCGTGAAGGCTTACAACAGCTTCGGCATGTCGGAGATGTGCGGCCCCGGCGTCGGCTTCGAGTGCCAGGAGCAGAATGGACTGCACTTCTGGGAGGACTACTACATCGTCGAGATTGTTGACCCGGAGACGCTCGAGCCCGTGCCCGACGGCGAGATTGGCGAGCTTGTGCTGACCACCCTGAAGCGCGAGGCCATGCCATTGATAAGGTATCGCACACGCGACCTCACCCGAGTGCTTGGCCGCACATGTCCTTGCGGACGCAACCACGTGCGCCTCGACCGCATGAAGGGCCGCTCGGACGACATGATGGTGCTGCGCGGCGTGAACATCTTCCCCATACAGATTGAGAAGATACTCATGACGTTCCCCGAACTGGCAAGCAACTACCTCATCACGCTCACCACGGACGACGACAACGACAACATGACGGTCGAGGTCGA
>CAMJOE010000091.1:0-11446 GCA_946407485.1 uncultured Prevotellaceae bacterium
CTTGCTCCACGCCTACCGCCACGGCATCATCAAGGAGAACGTGAAAAAGTAAGCCACTGCACCCGGCAGAAGAAGGCTTTTTCATCCCTTCACGAAGGAACAGCCAACGCCACAGCAAGGAACGCCACTTCCCACAGCAAGGAACGGCCAACGCTACAGCAAGGAAAAATCTTTCCCTCGCGAGGGGGATTTTCCGCCTTTATTCAGAATAGAGATTTACTGCCTTTTGAATCTCCTGCTTTATCGTTTCCCAATCGGGAAGAGAAAACGTCACAGGCGGCATCTGATGGTCAGCGTCGTCGAAATACGACAGGCTAATCAAGGCACGGAAGATGGAATGCTCGGGATACTTCGCCTTGTAGAATGACAATATCTCTCGCAAAGAGAAGTGCCTCAGCAGCTCATAAATGTCCATGAAATCCTTCTTTGTGCCACGACCCTCTGCAGCATTGACCTTCATCGCCGCAATATCCTCCGCCGATGCCAGCACAAGCCCGTCGTCATTCACCGCCTCGCGAATCCAAGGATAACGGGAATAATCTACAAAATCCACCTTAATGCCATTGATTTGATACAGGCGAATGGTCTTTGTCGATTTCAATATGGACAATTGTCCGACGCTTCGCAGCTCATCCTCCATCGCATCGATGTCCTCCGGCAGAGTGCCGAAAAAATCCAAATCGACCGATTGCCTGTGCCCATACTGCAGGGCAAGAGCGGTGCCGCCCACCAATCTCGTCCCCATCGCACAAGGCAACCGCTGGATGCCTCTCAGGAGTTCCAGGGTGTGGGGTGCGACTGAGCGAAGTTGTAGCATCTATATGACTCCTTTGATGTATTGGAAATGCAGCAGATGAACGACAGGACGCGTGGGTCGAGGGTACGCATCGCCCTGCAGCACTCCACGATTTTGTCAAGCCCGTAGTACGCCCGGATTATGCGCCAGTCACGCATGTGGCCGTACTCCAGGACGCGCTGGATGACATGTTCCGCATAGACGTCCAGGTCCATCTGCGACATGTCCACGTCCCAAAAGAGATTGGGCGAGAACTGGCTGATTATCTCCTTCTGCTGTTCCTTACTCATGACAAATCCTGGGGAATACGATAGAGAGCACTACATACCACACGATGATGGCGGCGAGGGATGAGGTGCCGAGGAGCAGCAGAGGCAGACAGCCGGCAAGAAAGATGTAGCGCTGTTTGTTGTCCGCCCAGCTCAGGTTCTTGAACTTCAGCGCCAGCATCGGCACCTCGCATATCAGCAGCATGCAGAAGAGCAGCATGAAGAGGAAGAGGAAGACGGCGTTGAACTTCAGCGAGACGAGGAAGGCGTGCTCGCCCAAGACGAGGCTTCCCCAGAAGAGAGCGTTGGCAGGCGTCGGCAAGCCGATAAACTGCTGGTGCTGCCGCTCGTCGATGTTGAACTTCGCAAGCCTCAAGGCAGAGAATCCCGCCATCAGGAAGGCCGTGTACGGCAGGAAGCGCTTCACGGGCATTAGCATCTCGGGGCAGTGCACTTCGTGGAAAAGGTAGAAGAGGATGGCGCTGGGAGCGAGGCCGAAGGTGACGACATCGGCCAGCGAGTCGAGCTCCTTGCCTATCGCCGACGAGATGCCGAGCGCCCGCGCCACCATGCCGTCGAAGAAGTCGAACACGGCGCCGATGATAATCATCAGCACGGCATAGTGGTACTGTCCGTAGAAAGCACAGCCCGCTGCCACACAACCGCAGATGAGGTTGCAGCAGGTCAATGTGTTGGGTAAGTTTATCAGATTCATGGCTTAGTTTAGTTTCGCTATCACGGTCTCGTTGCCGACCGTCTTCTGTCCGAGTTCCACCTTGACCTTCGTGCCGATGGGCAGGTAGAGGTCCACGCGGGAGCCGAACTTGATGAAGCCAAGGTGCTCGTCGATGTAGCAGTCCTCGCCCACGGTGGGATAGGTGACGATGCGGCGCGCCATGGCTCCAGCCACCTGTCGGGCCAGTATCTCCGTGCCGTCGGGTGTCTCCATGACGATGGTGCATCGCTCATTCTCCTCGCTGGCCTTCGGCAGCCAAGCCTTGTGGAAATTGCCGTCGTAGTGCCGCACATGCTTGACAGTGCCGTCCACGGGTATCCAATTGGCGTGCACGTTGAAGAGACTCATGAAGATGCTCACCATGATGCGCCGGTCGTGGAAATACTCTGACTCCTCCGTCTCCTCGATCACCACCACCTTGCCGTCGGCAGGAGCCAGCACCAGCCCATCCGTCTCGCCCTCGAAGGTGCGGATAGGGCATTGGAAGAAGTTCAGCAGGACGGCATACAGCACGGCACTCACCGCGATGCAGATGTCGAAGGGAAGCCGCGAATCGAAGATGTGAAGTATAGCGAAGTTAAGCACTCCAAGCACGATGGCGCTCCAGAGAAGCGTGGACTTTCCTTCGTGATGAAGGCGTATTTTCTTTAGTTTTCTTAGTCGTTTGCCCATAATTTTCGATATAGTGCGCCTCAAAGTTACGAAGAAAAAATGAAAAGAGAAAAGTGATTTGCAAAAAAATTAAGGAATAACACATTATTTCTTGACAATTCACGCATAACTCTCATTTTTTTCGTATCTTTGCAACTCTTTCTATGGCTAATGGCTTACATTGCTCCGATGTTGACTTACGTCGAGCTAAAGCCTCAACACTCAATGACAAACTTCATATGACAAACGACTTCGTACACCTTCACGTCCACTCTCAATACTCGTTGCTCGACGGGCAGTCGTCCATCAAAGGAATGGTTGACAAAGCTGTCAAGGACGGCATGCGCGGCATGGCCCTCACCGACCACGGCAACATGTATGGCGTGAAGGAACTGTACGACTACTGCAAGAAAATCAATAAGGCGAGGAAGGAGCAGGGAGAGGAGCCGTTCAAGCCTATCTTCGGCTGCGAGATGTACGTGGCAAGAAACGGCGACAAGAATGTGCACGAAGGCGGCAAGGAGTTCCAATCGGGCTGGCACCTCATTGTGCTCGCTAAGAACCTCCAGGGCTATCACAACCTCATCAAACTCGTCTCGCGCTCCTGGGTCGATGGTTTCTACATGCGTCCCCGCACCGACCACAAGGACCTCGCCACCTATCACGAAGGCCTTATCATCTGCTCCGCATGCATCGGCGGTGAAGTGCCGAAGAAGATTCAAAACGGAGACATCAAGGGCGCCGAGGAGGCAGTCAAGTGGTTCCACGACATCTGGGGCGACGACTACTACATCGAGCTGCAGCGCCACGAAGTGACCAATCCGACGCAAGAAGCCAATCGCGAGACCTACGAGGTGCAGAAGCGCGTCAATCCCGTACTCGTCGAACTGGCCAGGAAGTATGGTGTGAAGCTCATCTGCTCCAACGACTCGCACTTCCTCAATGAAGACGACGCCGAGGCTCACGACCTGTTGCTCTGCCTCTCGACCGGAAAGGACATCAACGACCCCAACCGTATGCGCTACAGCAAGCAGGAGTGGTTCAAGACCAAGGCTGAGATGAACGCCATCTTCCCCGACATTCCCGAAGCGCTTGCCAACACATGCGAGGTGCTCGACAAGGTCGAGATGTACGACCTCGAGTCGAATCCCATCATGCCCTTCTTCCCCATCCCCGAGGACTTCGGCACTGAAGAGCTCTGGAGGCAGAAGTTCACGGAGGAGGACCTCTTCAGGGAGTTCACGAGCGACGAAAACGGCGAGAACCCTCTTCCCGAAGAAGAAGGGAGGAAGAAGATTGAGAAGCTCGGCGGCATCGACAAGCTCTACCGCATAAAGTTCGAGGCAGACTACCTCGCCAAGCTTGCCTACGAGGGAGCCGCCCGGCTGTATGGGACCCCTCTGTCGAAGGAGTTGGACGAGCGCATCCGTTTCGAGCTGCACATTATGAAGACGATGGGCTTCCCGGGCTACTTCCTCATCGTGCAGGACTTCATCAACAGCGCCAGGAACAACCTCGGCGTATGGGTAGGCCCGGGCCGAGGCTCGGCAGCCGGCTCCGTTGTGGCTTACTGCCTCGGCATCACACGTCTCGACCCCATCAAGTACGACTTGCTGTTCGAGCGCTTCCTCAACCCCGACCGCATCTCCTTGCCGGATATCGACACGGACTTCGACGACGACGGGCGAGGCAAAGTGCTGCAATGGGTCATGGACAAGTATGGCGCGGAGAACTGCGCCCACATCATCACCTATGGTAAGATGGCTGCGAAGAACAGCCTGAAGGACGTGGGAAGGGTCGAGAAAGTGCCGCTCTCGGTGGTCAACGCGTGGTGCAAGGCAATGCCCGACCGCCTGCCCGACGGAAAGAAACCCATTCTCGAGAACTACATCGACGCTACACCTGAACTGAAGGAAGCAAAATACTCGCGCGACGTGAAAGAAGCCGACACCATAAAGTACGCGCTCAAGCTCGAGGGGACTGTGCGCAACACGGGTATCCACGCCTGTGGCTTCATCATCTGCCGCGACCCGATAAGCGACCACGTGCCTGTCTCCACTGCCGACGACCCTGATTTCCCAGACCGCAAGACGGCAGTCACGCAATACGACGGACATGTCATCGAGAGCACCGGCCTCATTAAGATGGACTTCCTGGGGCTGAAGACGCTCTCGCAGCTAAAGGAGGCGTGCCGCATCGTGAAGGAATCACGCGGCATAGACATCGACGTGGACAACATTCCCATCGACGACCCGCTTACATATAAATTATATCAGGAAGGCAAGACGGTCGGCACATTCCAGTTCGAGTCTGCCGGCATGCGCAAGTACCTGAAGGAACTGCATCCGACGGTCTTCGAGGACCTCATCGCCATGAATGCCCTCTACCGTCCCGGGCCAATGGACAAGATTCCGCAGTTCATCCGCCGCAAGAACGGACAGGAGCCTATCACCTACGACCTCCCCGCTTGCGAAGAGTACCTGCGCGACACGTACGGCATCACCGTTTATCAGGAGCAGGTCATGCTGCTCTCGCGCAAGCTGGCTGGCTTCACCCGCGGCGAGAGCGATGCCCTTCGTAAAGCAATGGGCAAGAAAATAGAAAGCCTCATCAAGGAGATGAAGCCTAAGTTCATCGAGGGCGGCACACGCAACGGCCACGACCCCAAGATTCTTGAGAAGATCTGGGGCGAGTGGGAAGAGTTCGCCAAATATGCCTTCAACAAGTCCCACGCTGCTTGCTACTCGTGGGTTTCCTATCAGACGGCATACATGAAGGCACACTATCCTGCCGAGTTCATGGCAGCCCTGCTGACGCGAGGCAAGGACGACGTGAAGGAAGTGACTAAGCTGCTCGAGGAATGCCACGCGATGAAGATTGAGGTGCTCGGTCCTGACGTCAACGAGTCGCATCGCGACTTCGGCGTCAACGACCGCCAGCAAATCCGCTATGGTCTGATGGCCATCAAGGGACTGGGTGAAGCGGCCGTGCAAGCCATTGTAGACGAGCGGCAGAAGAACGGACCCTTCAAGGACATCTACGATTTCGCGGAACGCGTCAACATGTCATCCGTCAAGCGGAACGGCATAGAGTGCCTTGCCATGAGCGGTGCCTTCGACACCATCTCGGCAGGTGTGCGCCGCGAGCAATTCGTAGCAACGAACCAGAAGGGCGATGCCTTCCTCGACTTGATTGTGCGCTACGGACAACAGTATCAGCAGGCACAAGAGGAGGCCAAGTTCTCGCTCTTCGGGATGGATGCCATCGAACTGAACAAGCCTGCAGTGCCAGATGCTGAGGAATGGACTGCACTGGAGCGCCTGAACAAGGAGCGCTCGCTGGTCGGCATCTATCTCTCGGCTCATCCTCTCGACGAGTACTACGTGGTCCTGCAGCATGTCTGCAACCTGAAGTTAGCTGAGATGGAGTACCTCTCAGCCTTTGCCGGGCAGAGCGTTCGCCTGGGAGGCATCGTGACTGCTGTCCGCTCCGGCACGACAAAGAACGGGAAGCCCTTCGGCGTAGCTACCATCGAGGACTTCAGCGGCACCGGCGAGATAGCGCTCTTCGGCGACAACTGGGTGAAGTGGGGCGGATACCTTTGCATCGACCGCTCTGTGCTCATTTCGGGAACCGTAGAGAAGCACCGCTTCAAAGAGGGCGCGTTCGACCTCCGCATAGGGCGCATCGACTGGTTGGCCGACGTCAGCGACAAAGTGGTAGAGCAAATCACAATCAACGTCAACACGGCCGCCCTGAGCATGGACGACGTGGAGATGCTGACCTCCTATGTCGAGGAGAACCCCGGCAATGCTGCCCTGCGAATGGTCTTCATCGACGCAACCAATCCTCACAACCAGCTTCGCATGACTTCACACAAGCATCGCATCAAGGTGACGCGGCAACTACTGACCGACATCGAGAACAGCGAAGCCCTGACATACAGCATAAACGCTTAAATCAGAACAATCAGAGTTATCAGAATAATCAGAACAATCAGAACAATCAGAACATTATGGCACAAGTAATCAACACTGGCAACTTCGAGGCTTTGGTGGCTACCAGCAAGCCTCTCGTATTGGACTTCTGGGCAACGTGGTGCGGTCCCTGCAAACGTCTCGCTCCAGTCATCGAGGAATTGGCAAAGGACTACGACGGCATAGCTATCGTGGGCAAGTGCGACGTGGAAGAGGACGAAGACCTTGCTATGCGCTTTGGCGTCCGAAACATCCCTACTGTAGTCTTTCTGAAAGACGGCAAAGAGGTGGATCGCTGCGTCGGTCTTGTACCACGCCCTGTACTTGAAGAGAAAATCAAAGCACTGTTATAAACTATGGGAACTTTTGAAGAAGACCTCCTCCTCGATGCTGAGGATGACCGCAAGACGGTCGAGTACATCAAGAACTACCTGCCGCAGGACCTCAAGGACCGCTTCACGGAAGACGAGCTCTACTACTTCATCGACGTCATCGGCGAGTACTACGTCGACCTCCTCGACAAGCACAGCGGCGACGAAGACATCGACATCGACGTGGAGGAGGTGGCTAAGTACGTTGCCAAACAGGCCAAGAAGGACAAGATGGGCGACTTCGACCCCGAGGACCTTCGCTGGGTGGTGGATGGCGAACTGGAATACGGAGAGACGCAAAATTAATTAAGAACATTCAGCAATGGAACAACCCCTTCTTATTTATAACACGTTGAGCCGGCAGAAGGAACGCTTCAAGCCGCTCAACCCGGGGCGCGTAGGCATGTACGTCTGCGGCCCGACAGTCTATGGCGATGCGCACCTCGGACACGCCAGGCCTGCCATTACCTTCGACCTCCTCTTCCGCTACCTCCAGCACATCGGATATAAGGTGCGCTACGTGCGCAACATCACGGACGTGGGGCACCTGGAGCATGATGCCGACGAGGGCGAGGACAAGATTGCCAAGAAGGCACGGCTGGAACAGCTCGAGCCGATGGAGGTGGCACAATACTACACCAACCGCTTCCACGAGGCGATGGACGCCCTGGGCTGTCTGCCGCCAAGCATCGAGCCGCACGCCACTGGCCACATCATCGAGCAGCAGCAGCTCGTGCGCCAGATACTCGACAATGGCTATGCCTACGAGAGCAACGGCAGCATCTACTTCGACATAGAGAAGTACAACAAGGACCACCGCTGGGGCATCCTCTCGGGCAGAGACCTTGAGAACGTGAAGGACGCAAGTCGTGAACTGGCCGGCGTGGGAGAGAAGAAGAACCAGGCGGACTTTGCCCTCTGGAAAGCTGCCCAGCCCGAGCACATCATGCGCTGGCCAAGCCCATGGAGCGACGGCTTCCCGGGCTGGCACTGCGAGTGCACGGCCATGGGACGCAAGTATCTTGGCGACCACTTCGACATCCACGGAGGCGGCATGGACCTCATCTTCCCGCACCACGAGTGCGAGATAGCGCAGGCCGTAGCCAGCCAAGGCAGCCAGATGGTGCACTACTGGATGCACAACAATATGATTACCATCGACGGCAAGAAGATGGGCAAGTCCTACAACAACTTCATCACCCTGCCGCAGTTCTTCACGGGCGACCATCCGCTGCTCTCCCAGGCCTACACGCCGATGACCATCCGCTTCTTCATCCTGCAGGCACACTACCGCTCGACCGTCGATTTCGGCAACGAAGCTCTGCAAGCCGCCGAGAAGGGACTGGCCCGCCTCATGGACGGCCTGAAGAACCTGCGCCGCCTCCAGGACGGCCAAAAGGTGAAGGGCCAGCCGCAGGTCGAGTCCTCGTATGTTGCGATGTTATCGCAACAGCTCTACGACGCCATGAACGACGACCTGAACTCGCCCATCGTCATCAGCCACCTCTTCGACGCCTGCCGCGTCATCAACACGCTGACGGACAAGAAGGCGAGCATCACGGCGGACGTGGCTCAGGCCCTGCTCAAACTCATGGAGACGTTCACGACCGACATCCTCGGCCTCCGGCAGGACACCGGCGTCAGCAACAAGGCGCGCGAGGAGGCCTTCGGAGCCGTCGTCAACATGCTCTTGGAGCAACGGCAGGCAGCAAAGGCGGAAAAGAACTGGGCGCTGAGCGACAAGATACGCGACGACCTCGCTGCCCTCGGCTTCGAGGTGAAGGACACGAAGGACGGCTTCTCCTGGACCCTCAACAAGTGATTTGACACCCTCTTAGCTGCCCTTCGTCTTGCCTTTGAGCTCGTCGGGGGCATCCTTTGTAAACATGTTCACGGGCGGTGCCTCGCGCTCGAAGAGGTGGCGGATGACCTCAGGCTCAACCTTCGTGGCGGGCTTGAAGTCCTTGCTCAGCATGTACTTCAGGATGGAGTAGCGCAGCTGTCGGCAGACGGGCGTGTCGCGTCCGATGGGCAACGTGGTCAGCAGCAGTCGCCCCTTCAGCACCTTCACCTCAAGCAGCATTCCCAGCTTGCGCGACACGTGCCATGTGTCGATAGGCTGCACGATGGGCTGGAACTCTGCGGGGAACTCCTTCAGGTTGATGGCCTGCGTGCGGTTGACCAGCTCCCACCAGTTCAGGTTCTGCCAGTCGTCGGTGGGGAACTCGCGGAACACGGGGTGCTTGCTCTGTATGTAGGCACCTGTGGTATGCGGCGGACGCATCTTGAACCACGACGTGTTCCAAAAGACAGGCAGGAAGCTGTGGACGACGTCGTTGCCGTAGCGAATCTTTCCAGCCGCCGTCAGCAGCACATCGCCGCCCTGCTTCAACACTTGCAGCGCCTTGGCGTCCAGCGTGTCGGTCTCGTAGAAAGAAGTCTGAGCGCTGAGGGCGGAGAGTTCGGGCAGTTGCTTGGGATAGACCCAGAAGTCCCAATGGTTTTTGGCTTTGTCGGAGAGGCTGACCGTCAGCGTCAGCTTGGTAGGCTTCGTGTATTGTGTCAATGGAAACTCCACGGTGCCCAGCTCGGTGTTCTTGCCGACGGGGATGGTCGTAGCGGACAGAGAGCCAGAGGCCTCAGCAATGTGCCAGACGGCCTTGGCATCCGTGATTGCTCTCTCCGAAGCATTATAGACCTCGATGGGAACGCGCAGCGTCTCGTCGTTGGTAAAAACAAAGCGAGGGAACTTGGCCAGAGGCACGATGGGCGAGCAGAACTCCGTCCAGTCCTCCTTGGTGCAGTAGCCCTTCTCGCGCCAATGCACATTCAGCGGCCCAACGAGCGCCGTACCCTGTCCGCTGTAGTCGTTCAGACCGAGCAGCTGGAAGCCGCTGTAGTCCTTGGTGCGCAGGTTGCGTTCTATGTCGTACTTGTAGCAAAGCACCTGCAGGTGTCCACTGGCCATGAGGAAGCGCTCTGCCTGCGCGGCCATACCATTGTCGCGCAGCAGGTCCTGGAAAATCTCGAAGTTGCGTGCCTTATAGACGCCCGTGTACTGCGGTATCTCCTTGAAGTCGGGGAAGACGCACCATTGTCCCACTTCATGAGCCACGACCGGGTCCGTGTTGGGCTCTTCCTTCTTGTAGTTGACGGGATACTGCAGCAGCTGATAGTAATCATCATCGCTGTGCGGCGCTCGCTTATCCCAGTCCAGGCCTCTTGCTCCGGACTTGACATGATAGTCCGACCCCTCTTCCCAAGCCCAGCCACCGCCCACGCAGGCAGCGCAGTAGATGCGGTTGGGGTCGTACTCCCGCATCGTCTTCACCCAGTTCTGGCAATAGGGCATCCAGTCTCCGGCAGGTTCGTTGCCTGCCGCCATCATGCAAAACGACGGATGATGTCCGTAGGCATCGATGATTCTCAGTCCTTCGTCCAGAAGATACTGGTCGATGGGCATCCCTCTGCGCAGCCTCACGCCGTGGTTAGGCCAGGAGGGACCTTCGGGCTGCAGGTAGAGACCCAGCCGGTCGGCCACGCAGAAAGCCGCTTCCGGCGGGCAATAGGAATGGAAGCGAATGTGGTTGAGGCCGTACTCCTTGCACTTGCGGAGCACTCTCTCCCACGACGCTTCGTCTGTAGGCGGATAGCCCGTCTCGGGGAACGTGCAGTTGCCCACCGTGCCACGCAGGAAGAGCGGACGTCCGTTGATGTAGAGTTGCTGTCCACGGACACGTATCTCACGCAGTCCGAAAGTCACGCTGACGGGCACGCCTTGATAAGTGACCGTTCGCGTGTAGAGCTGCGGATGAAACTCGTCCCAGCGCAGGGTGTCGTCGCCTAAGGCGAGGCGGTAGGTGGAGTCGTTGATGATGATGTCTATCGTGCCATCCTCGATGTGGGGAAGCACGCGCTTGCGCCAGATGGCCGGCCCCGCCTGCAGCTCTATCCTGCCTACTATGCCGTTCCAGTTGCCCTGCGTCTGGTCAGTCACGGAGTGGGAGTCCTGCCCCACGCTGACATTCTCGATGCCGTTGTACACCTTGATGCTCAGCGTGTTCTGGGCACCATATTTTATATAAGGTGTGAGATCGAACTGATGTGGTACGGAGAGCGACATCTGGTGCCCCACCTCATGTCCGTTCAGCGTCACTGTCGTCTCGATATGCGGGCGTTCGAGGTAGAGGGTCACTGGCCGACCGGTCCACGACGCAGGAATGTCCACCGTGCGCTCGTACCAGGCATTGCCCACGTAGTGGCGCTCGGGAGTCAGGAAGAAGGGGTACTTCATCTTCCCCTCCACGCGGTATTTCTCCATGTAGGGATTGAAGAAGAAGCTGGAGTCGTAGAGCGAGCAGGTCCATCGGGTGTTGACGCTCAGGGGGTCGCCCTTGCCGTTGGTCAGCATAGAGCCCGGCAGCGTCACCGTGCCTTGCTCGCGTTCGGAACGGAACTGCCATTTGCCGCTCAAGTTGATGCTTTGGGATGATACGCTCAGGATGCCGACGACTGAGAGCACCCACGTCAGCAGGATGATAGCCTTTGTCTTCTTCATGGTTCGTTACTTTTCTACTCCGTTGATATATAATTTCCTGGTCACGCAGCCTTCTATCATCGTCGGGTCGAACGACTGCTTCTTGTCG
>CAMJOE010000092.1:0-11394 GCA_946407485.1 uncultured Prevotellaceae bacterium
GACAATAATAAGCCCCGAACCAAAGGTCGACGATAGTCAAGGGGCGACAGAATATATAACTTGTTTAAGTTTCGGATGTTATGTTTTTATGGGAGTTAAAGAAGTTAGCGAGCTTTGCTCGCATGGGGAAGTTCTCACATGCTCTAGCAGTAAGGCGCGCTTTTAATGCGCGGAGAAAGGACAATAGCTTTTGCAGCCGAATACGGGGCTGAATGCAAACCGCATCCCAAGGTATCGTCCTTTAACTTCTTTAACTTCTTTAACTTCTTTAACTTCATTAACTCCCGAAACTTGAATAACTTGTTTAATAAATTGACCATTGACCATTGACCATTTTTTCTCCCCTAGAGGGCAATTGCCCGTTGGTAGCGGAGCAATTGGGGAGGGCAAAAGTCAGAGGGGGGCATTTTACTGTTGTCCGTTGTCTGTTGTCCGTTCTCGGATGCTCTAGCACCGAGGCGCGATTATAGTCGCGGAGGTCCGTTGTCCGTTGTCTGTTGTCCGTTCTCGGATGCTCTAGCACCGAGGCGCGATTATAGTCGCGGAGGTCTGTTGTCCGTTGTCTGTTGTCCGTTGTCCGTTGTCTTTTTAGTCACTTCAACGTGTCGAATTGGCTCGCGCCACCGACTTTCTGAACATCCAAGTTTCGGGTGTAGTTGAGTAGTAAGTGGTTAAGTAGTTAGTAGTTAAGTAGTCAGGAGTGCTCTGATGTCGGGAATGGTGAAGTGTCCTCTGCCGAGGCGGATGCTGCCGGCTTCGTCCCATTTGTTGAGGATGTCGGAAACGGTGAGACGCCGTTCGCCAATATAGTGGGCAAGCTCTCTCATCTTGATGACGAGCTCGACCTCGCCTTTGCATTCGGGAAAGAGCGTGGCTATGAAGTGCCGCAATCTTTCTTCTGCTGTGTCGAATTGGCGCGGAAGGAGTGCTATCGCCCGCTTTTGGCTGATGGCAGAAAGGGCATTAAGCAGGTTGAGGCGGAACACTTCGCTCTTCATCAGGTGGCTGCCCATGAGGCTCTTCCTTATGCTCAGCATCTTGACGTCGGTCTTTGCCCGATAGGTGTACTCGTAGGTGGTGTGAAGGCCAAAAAGCCTGTCCAGTTCGATGACTGCCGGTGCCTGGAGGGCTGAGCGTGTAACATAAATACCATGGGCTGACTGATGCTCTCTCGTCAGCTCTCCTTCTACAAGCCAAAGCAACTGGGTGCATGTGTCGCCTTGACGGATGATGGGCAACTTGGAAGCTGGCAGCTCGTCGATGTCGAGCCGCAGGACATCCTCGAGGTGGAGCAGTTCCGTGCTGCCGATACCTTGTAGCAGGGGCAGGCGGGTCAGGAGAGCGTAGTCATTTATCATTTACAATTTGACAATGTACAATTTACAATTTATGTACAATTTACAATTTGACAATGTACAATTTACGATTTATGTACAATTTTCGATTTGACTATTGAGTATTTGTGATGAAATAGGTCTCCAGTTGCGGCTGCTTCTCGAGCACCCTGTTTGCTCCTTCTGTTCCCAATACCATGAAAGCTGTAGCGAAGGCATCTGCTTCTGCACAAGTGGGAGCGATGACCGTGCTCGAAAGGATGTCCTGCTGAGCGGGATAGCCCGTCTTGGGATTGATGGTGTGGGCTATCTTCCGTCCGTCCTTGATGTAGTAGTTGCGATAGTTGCCGCTCGTGGCTATGGCCTTGCCTGAAAGCTCTATGACGTCCTGCAGCTCGGTGTTGGTCGAGGTGGAGTCGTCGTCGGGCTTGTTGATGCCGATGCGCCAGGGCTCGCCTTTCTCGTTGACGCCCTCCGTAACTATCTCGCCTCCAATCTCTACCATGAAGTTCCTGATGTCGTGGCTCCGCAGGACTTGTGCGGCCCTGTCCACTCCATACCCTTTCGCTATGGCGCTGAAGTCGAGGATGGAGAGCGGATTGTCCTTCTTGAGCTTGTTCCCTTCGAGGTGTATGTGGGCAAGGCCGACGAGAGCGAGAAGGCTGTCCACCTGTGTGCTGTCAGGCAGTTGTCCGTTCTTGAAGCCGAACCCCCAGGCATTGACCAGGGGCGCTACAGTTGGGTCGAAGGCCCCATCGGTGGCTTTGTAGATGGTGAATGACAAGTTCAGCACTTCGCTCAGCATCTCATCCACTTCGTCCGTCTCGTTTCGGTTGATTTTGCTGATAGTGCTCTGCGGATTGAACATCGAGAGCGAGGCGTCAACCTTCTGAAGTTCTGCTTCAAGCTCTGATTTGAGGTCCTTATCGTAGAGATACTTGGCATGATAGAGCGTGCCGAAGACGGTACCTTCGTTATGAATCATTGAGCATTCCGCCTTGCTCATTGAATGTCGCGACAAGAGCAGGCATACGATGGCAATCGCTGCAAGAATGGTTATGAGGAGCTTACGGCGTGTCATTTGTTGTCCTCCTTCTTTTGCTTCTTCTTGAAGATGTTGGCTATCTTCGAGCCTGGTTTCTGGCCGACGTCGAAGATGACGTTTACCGTTCCGCCCCAAGCGTTACCGTCGTTCTTGCCATAGCCGGGAAGGAAATAGGGCTCTCCTTCGTCGGGATGACTTAGGGCGAGCCGGAACTTGTAGCGCATGCTCCAGCCAAGACGGATGAAGCTCCATATCTTTGTCTCGACGGCGACACCAAACTCCAGCCATTGTGCCGTGGCTTTCTCGCCATTGAGCTTGAGAGGCCCCGTCGTGTGATAGTAGGGGTCGGTAAATGACTCGTTTCCGATGTCGTACTTGAAGCTGCTGAAGCCATAGCGCACGAGGCCGAAGAGGCGGTTGCCGTTGTGCTTCTTGTTGAAGTTGTAGTCCAGGCCGAAGCGCATGTAGGGCGAGGTGGTGGAGAACGTGTTGCCCGTCTCTGCCCCTTCCCGATGGCAGTCGCCGATGCCCAGCTCGGCAACGGGGAAGTACTTGTCGAGGATGTTGATGCGCGCTCCCACCTCCATGTTCGCGAACTTAGCGCCCACAGCCTTCATGGCAAATCCGACAAGGTCGGCGCTGACCGCAACACCGCTCAGCAGGGGCGCCTTCTCCTTCTTGCCTTTCCCGGCGTCCTTTTGGTCGGAAGCAGGCGTGGCAGTAGGGGTCGGCCCTTGACTCTGCTGAGGCTCTTGAGCTTGCAAAGAGAGGCAAAGCAAGCTAATCAGCAGAGAGCAAATGTATCTGCAGGTTGTTGGTGAGTTCATAGTTTACCGAGGAGCGTGTGACGGTAATGGATTTGATGAATTCGTTAGTAGAGCGTACGCTTTGTATCTCGTGGAAGAGTGTCGTCGGACAGTCCGGCGACTCGTAATGCACCTGGTTGGTCTTCGTTATCCAGACGGTATCCTTCAGGATGTAGTCCGCGCCTTCTACTGTGAACACAAGCGTGTCTTCAGCCTGCCAATAGCTCAAGGGAAGGTTGAGGCTTGCGGTATTCACAGACCTGTTGAGCAGGGTGGGGCCGTTCTTGCCGGAGGTGATGGTCAGCGTGTCTTTAATCTGCACAGCCACTCCATCGCGGTCGAACGCGCCATACATCCCCACATGGTTGTTGAGCGTGCAGTCGTACGACTCGCAGGCTGCGAGCAGCAGGACACTTGTCGCTATGAGCAGAAGCCTTCGACTCATATTTCTTTCTCAATCTGATAGTTGTTGCGTTCGGGAGCGTTACGGCTGATGAGCTCTCCGAGGAAGCCTGCCACGAAGAGCTGCGTGCCCAGTATCATCATGGTGAGCGCGATATAGAAGTACGGGCTTCGTGTCACGAGCGGGTGGGGGATGCCCTTCATGAGGCAGTAGAGCTTCGTGCCGCCCACCACACAGACTGCGAGGAAACCTATCAGGAACATCAGGGTGCCGATGAAGCCGAAGACATGCATCGGCTTGAGCCCGAAGTTGTTCAGGAACCAGAGCGACAGGAGGTCGAGGTAGCCGTTGACGAAGCGGTTGAGCCCCATGAACTTCGATTTGCCGAACTTGCGTGCCTGATGGTGCACCCTCTTCTCGCCAATCTTGTCGAAGCCTGCGTTCTTGGCCAGATAGGGAATGTAGCGATGCATCTCGCCATAGACCTCGATGTTCTTCACCACGTCTTTGCGATACGCCTTCAGGCCGCAATTGAAGTCGTGCAGGTTGTGTATGCCGCTCACTTGTCTTGCCGTCGCGTTGAACAGCTTTGTCGGAATGGTCTTCGAGAGCGGGTCGCCCTTGCTGCGGTTCATCTTGTAGCCGCTCACGAGGTCATAGCCCTCCTGCGTAATCATGCGGTAAAGCTCAGGAATCTCGTCGGGCGAGTCCTGCAGGTCGGCATCCATCGTGATGACCACATCGCCTTGTGCTGCCCCGAAGCCGCAATAGAGGGCAGGGCTCTTGCCATAGTTGCGACGGAACTTGATGCCGTGGACCGTCTCGGGATTCTCGGCCTTGAGCTCTTCGATGACGTCCCACGAGCGGTCCGTACTGCCGTCGCTGACGAAAATGACTTCGTAGCTGAAGCCGTGACTCTCCATCACTCGCTTAATCCAGCTGAACAGCTCGGGCAGCGACTCGTCTTCGTTGTAAAGAGGAACGACAACACTTATATCCACCTTGCTCATTTACTATTTAACTATTTACTATTTACTATTTGTTTGTTTACGATTTGTCTTTCTCTCCCTTTTGCGGTTGAGGCGCCCTTACAGGCAGGGCAGCAAGCAGGGAGATGGGCAGAGCCAGCACGATGTTCGAGAATACGAGTTGCAGCATGATGTCTCGCACGCTCAGGGACTGTATCATCTTCTGCATCTCGTCCAGGTTCACATCCGGCATCATCTGCTTCCACGCCTCGCGATATTCCTCGCTTTGGAAGGCATTGCCCATCACGGAGAGCAGACGCCCGTTGTCGAGAAAGAGGAAATAGAGGTATTGTACGGCATCAGTCAGCAGACCCGCCAGCAGGCACGTGACCAGCGAGAGGCGAAAGGTGTGCAGCCAGCTGACCGAGGGATAGAGCTTGCGGTAGTTCGTCAGCTGCTTGTAGAGCGTGTAGATGCTGATGATGCCCAGCGCCGTACCGAGCATCGAGAGCATCGGACGCTCGGCTCCGTACATCGTGCAGAGGAAACTTGCCGACCACATCAGCCCGATTGGCAGAGCCATCCAGCCGGCAGCATCCATCAAGGTTGGCTTCTCATTCATTACTTCATGACTATATTTAGCAGGCAAAGGTACGAAATATTAATATAAATAATGTATGAAGAGATAAAAAAAACACAAAAGGAAATAATTTTTCACTTTTCACTTTTCACTTTTCACATAAATGTTGTACCTTTGCAGCCGCAAAACATGGGAAAGTCCTATACGGCATGCTCCCTATGAATCCCCCAGGGCTTGACCGCAGCAAGGGCAGTAGGTTGTAGCGGCGCGATATAGCAAGCTTTCCCACCCGCCTCTTTAGCTCAGTTGGCCAGAGCACGTGATTTGTAATCTCGGGGTCGTTGGTTCGAATCCGACAAGAGGCTCAAGGATAGACGAAGTCAATCCGCTTTTAAGCAAAAGGATAGACGAAGTCAATCCGCTTTTAAGCAGAAGGATAGACGAAGTCAATCCGCTTTTAAGCAGAAGGATAGACGAAGTCAATCCGCTTTTAAGCAAAAGGATAGGCCCCGGCCAATCCATTTTTCATAACGAAATAAGTGCTTTAAGAGAGTCCTGTGAAGGCCTCTCTTATTGTGTTTATAAAGTCTGTCCAGAATTTCCTACACGAGGGAACGGCTCTTCCCACATGTAGGAATGGCTCTTCCTACACGTGGGAATCGCGAATGCATCACGATATATTCTTAAGCACGGACGTAACCTCGGCGAGTTCGTTCATGCTCGGAAAAGCTCAAGAAGATTTGGCTATTCGCTCACTTAAGCACGAACTTTACCTTACATGTCAGGCGGTCGCTGGCATCGCCTGCTTGAGCGACGAACTCGCCCGGTTCGGCTTTCCAGTCATCGCTTGCTTCGTCCCAGAAGGAGAGGGCTCGCTGGTCGGTCGTCAGGGTGACGGTCTTCGTTTCGCCTGGCTTCAGACTGACTTTCTGGAAGGCTTTCAGTTCCTTGACAGGACGGTCCACGCTGCACTTCGTATCGCTGATGTAGAGCTGTACGACATCGCTTCCCTCGACGTTTCCAGTGTTCGTGACGTCGACGGTAAAGGTCATAGGCTTCTCCAAACCTTTGCCAGAGGGGAGGGTGTTGAATGTCTGAACCTTCAGGTTGCTGACCTTGAACGTCGTGTAGCTCAGTCCGTGGCCAAAGGCAAAGGCGGGCTTGAGTTTCTGCTTGTCCGTCCAGCGATAGCCGACATAAATGCCTTCCTTGTATTCCTCGTCGATAATCTTCTTGTCCTCGCGCCAAATGCCGGGGAAGGCTGCCTCGCCAAAGCTGTGAGCGCCGACCTGGCCGAGGTTCTCGTACCACGTGAAGGGCAGATGTCCGCTTGGGTTCGTCCTTCCGAGTAGCACGTCGGCCAGCCCGATGCCTGCTTCGCTACCGAGGAACCAACCCTGCACGATGGCGGGCACTTGTCCTCGCCAAGGCATGCTGACGGCGTTGCCGCTGATGTTGACGTAGATGGTGTTCTTATTGACGGCAGCAAGGGCTGTGATGAGCTTGTCCTGATTGTAGGGCAGGTCCATCGTCTTGCGGTCGTGCCCCTCGCAGTCCTGATAGTCGCTCTTGTTCAGACCGCCAAAGATGATGACGTAATCTGCCGTCTTTGCCTTCTCGACTGCCTCTGCGATAAGGACTTCCGGTGCGCGGTCGTCCTTGAGATCCTGACCCGTCGTGACGCCGTTGTAGTTGCCGCTCACGTCACCCACATAGCCTCGGGCATAGTCGAGCGTCACCCCAGCCATCGCTTTGTCGCTGCCGTTCACCCCTCCTTGGGATGGGTCGGTGGAGGCTCCGATTCTCATCTTCAGGCCTTCGAGCGGACTGATTTCGTGCTGTGCCTTGAGCGAGCTTGAGCCGCCGCCCACCGTCATCATCTTGATGGCGTTCTCGCCGACGACAAGAATCTTCTTGCCTTCGGGCTTGATGGGCAGGACGTTTCCGTCATTTTTCAGGAGCACGATGCCCTCTGCCGCTACCTGTTGCGCCACCTCGTAATGGCTTTCGCTGCAAAGGAATCCGTAGGGCTTCTGCTTGTTCATCGTGGTGCGGAAGAAGAGACGAAGCACTCGGCGCACCTTTTCGTCGAGCTCCTTTGTCGTGTACTTGCCTTCCACGATGGCTTTCTGGTAACGCTTCGAGAGGTAGTACTGGTCGTAGGCATTCGTAGCGCCCATGGTCAGTCCGTCCGTCCAGGTGCCGAACTCCATGTCGAGGCCGTTCCTGACAGCTTGGTCGAAGTCGTGCACGCCGCCCCAGTCGCTGACAAGCACGCCGTCGAAGCCCCAGTCCTTCTTCAGTATCTTATTGAGCGTGTACTGGTTGTGGCAGTTGTGCTCGTCCTTGTAGAGGTTGTAGGCACCCATCACGCCCCACGCCTTGCCTTCCTTCACGGCAGCCTCGAAGCCGGGCAGATAGATTTCGTGGAGGGCTCTGTCGCTGACAATCACGTTCACCTGATGGCGATATTCTTCGTCGTTGTTGAGGCAATAATGCTTCACGCAACTTGCCACGCCACAGCTCTGCAGGCCCTGAACGTATGGCGCCACCATTTGAGACGTCAGATAAGGGTCTTCGCCCATGTACTCGAAGTTGCGCCCTCCGAGAGGCGTACGGTAGATGTTCACGCCCGGGCCCAGTATCATGCCTTTGCCCCGATACAGAGCCTCCTCGCCCAAAGCGTGTCCGTATGCTCTGGCAGCCTCGGGATTCCAAGATGCTGCGAGGCAGGTGAGGGCAGGGAAAGCCACGCAGGAGTCGTTGGTCTGGCCGGCCTGTTCCCATTCGTCCCAAAGCACATCAGGCCGAACGCCATGAGGTCCGTCGTCGGTCCAGAAGTCGGGCATGCCGAGACGCTTCACGCCGGCACTCGAGAACTTGCTTTGCGCATGGATGACGTCAATCTTCTCGGCCAGCGTCATGCGGCTGAGCCCATCTTCCACGCGCGCCTCGATGTCCTTCGTGGGGTCAAGGTAAATGGGCGTTTGTGCCCGAAGGAGGATAGATGTAAGAAGTAATAGGTAAGAGGTTAAGTACTTCATCTTTTTGTTTTCTTAATGTCTTATTCTCTAATTATCTCAATCTTTGTGCCTCTTAAGAGGTCTGCGATGGGCATGCGTTTCTTGCCAGCGAGCTGCACTTCGTCGAGGCTGAGTGTGCCTCCGGGCAGAGGAATGAGCAGCTTGTCGCCGCCATTCCCCCCTCCTTTGGATGGGACGGGTGAGGCCTTGAATACCTTCATCTCTGTCGCTTTGCCGTTGGCGATGACTGGCGTCCAGGCGGCAGGGTAGGGACTGAGGCCGCGGATGAAGTTGTAGGCGCTCTCGAGCGTGTGCTCCTGCCAATGGATTTGGCACGTGTCCTTGAATATCTTCGGAGCGGGTCGGAGCGGGTCGTCCGTCATGAACTGGCTTTGGTCGGTGGCTTTCGCCTCTCCGCTTTCGATGAGCCGGACCGTCTTGATGACCAGCTCGGCACCTTGCATCATGAGCTTGTCGTGCACGTCCTCGGCGCAGTCGTCCTCGGCAATGGGTGTGCGTTCCTGCAGGATGATGCGCCCCGTGTCGATCTGTTCGTCGAGGAAGAACGTCGTGATGCCCGTCTCCTTGTCGCCGTTGATGATGGCCCAGTTGATGGGGGCTGCGCCGCGATACTGAGGAAGAAGGGCGGCGTGGAGGTTGAAGGTGCCGAGGGGCGGCAGGCTCCACACCACTTCGGGCAGCATACGGAAGGCGACGACTATCTGCAGGTCGGGCTTCAAGGCCTTGAGCTCTGCGAGGAAAGCCTCGTCGCGAAGCTTCTCGGGTTGCAGGACGGGGATGCCTTTCTCGAGGGCAAACTTCTTGACGGGACTGCTTTGCAGCACATCGTGATGCCTGCCGATGGCTTTGTCGGGCATCGTGACGACGCCCACCACGTTGCAGCCCTCCTCGATGAGCCGCTTGAGCGACTGCACAGCGAAGTCGGGCGTACCCATGAAGACTATTCTCATTTCTCTTTATCTTTTTAAGTGAAGAGTGAAGAATAAGATTTACCATCCTCCTTGTGCAACAAATGTTGCTTTAATTCTTCACTCTTCGTTCTTCACTCTTCACTTATATTAGAGTTCTTTCACGTAGATGTTCCTGAAGTAGCAGCGGCTGCCATGGGCCTGCATCTCAATCTGTTCGCGGGGGAAGATGGGCAGTTTGCGGTCCCAGTAGTTCTCGAGGACGACGTCGTCCACCACCTTGACGCCGTTGAGCCAAACCGTCACCTTCTCGCCCTTCATGATGATGCGGAAGGTGTTCCATTCGCCCAGCTTGTTGTCCTCCACGCTTGT
Organism: uncultured Prevotellaceae bacterium; assembly: GCA_946407485.1. Lineage (GTDB taxonomy): Bacteria > Bacteroidota > Bacteroidia > Bacteroidales > Bacteroidaceae > Physcousia. Next base: position 9,461 of record CAMJOE010000092.1, read on the forward strand.
CGGCGTCGAGGGGTTCTTCTGATTGTTGTATAGTCCGCCGGAGCCCACCTGAGCGCCCACGTTAGTGCGACGGATGTCCCAAATCTGAACTTGTGGCGCGCCGCGCAGATAAACGCCTGCATCGGGCTCATTGCCGTTCGGGTCGAGACGCCAGTCGACGAGCAGTTCGAAGTCGGCATAGTCGTTCACCGTGCAGATGTTGTCCCAGCCGTGACCGATATAGACGAGTTCGCCGTTCTCCACAATCCAGTCCTTCTTCATCAGCTCGTCGGCCTTTGCTTGAGCCGTGGCGAGATCTTCGCTGCTCATCTTGGCACGTTTAATCGGGTTCTCCACGAGGCCCTTCCAGCCTTCGAGGTCTTTGCCGTTGAAGAGACAGACGAAGCCCTTCTCGTTCTGGTTGGCCGCTTTGAGCCAAGCCTTAGCCTCGTTACGCTGCCTCAGGCTGAGCATAGGCATGATGGCAGAGAGCGTCTGGCGCGTCTCGGTGCCGTTATATTCGGGATGAGCAGAGAGAATCGTCCAGATGGTTTGAGCGGCGGTATAGGCCGTCTCTTCGTACTGGAGCTGAGAAGTGGCGAACGTCAGCGCCTGGTAGGTTCCCGTCTTTGCCATCAGCTTCAGGGCAGCGTTGCGCTCGCCCATGTCGTTGGTCTGCTCGACGATGTGACGCAGGTAGATGACTTGATTCTCGGGAGTGAGGTACCCGCTCGCTTCACCTCTGAAAGGCATGGCAAGGAACAGGAGAACTGGTATGATATGTTTGAATTTCATAGTCTTAAGCTTTAGATAAAACCACGAATTCCGCGAATCACACTGGTCTCCCCATCCTGTTTCCAGGCAAATAAGAATAAGTGCAATTCGAGGAATTCGCAGTCGTGATAAATATAATTCCTAATTAAAATTGTATAGATTCAAAATTCAAAACTGAACTGCGCCTAGAGCCTTGGCGAAGGAAACAGATTAGAATTTATTAATTTTGAATTTTGAATTGAATCGCTGTCTATTCCTCGCACAGCTCGGTCAAGATGCCGCAAGTGCTCTTCGGGTGCAGGAAAGCGATGTGCAGGCCGTCGGCGCCCTTTCTGGGAGCCTTGTCGATGAGGCGGATGCCCTTGCTGTCGCACATGGCGAGTGCTTCGCTCACACCGTCTTCCACCTTGAAGGCAACGTGGTGAACGCCGCGGCCACCATTGTCGAGGTACTTCTGCACGGTGCTCTCGGGGCACGTGGGCTCCAGCAGCTCAAGCTTCACTTCGCCGACCTTCAGGAAGGCAGTCTTCACCTTCTGGTCTTCTACAACTTCTGTTTTGTACACTTCCAGTCCGAGTACGTCTTGGAAATAGGGCAGAACCTCGTCGATGCTCTGCACGGCGATGCCCAGATGTTCGATGCGTGAAATCTTCATAATGCTTGTTGATTTTATTAGTTATTGGTTGTTGTTTGTTGGAATATGTTTTAAAAACTCTGCAAAGATAATGCTTTTTTCGAGAACCGCAAAGCGAAACATGTTTTTTTTTCTGAACAAAGTGACGTAGGAATAGAGAAAAGACCGAAGCGATTTCGAGGTCCTGAGTGCAAAAGCAGGAAGAATTATCAATGCAGCAAAAGGATTTGCATGTAATATTAACCTAAAAAGCAAGACATTGCAAATTTGATATGTATTTTATTGCTATTTGTTTGCAGGGATAAATATTCATTATAGAGGTTGGAGTAATGGCAAATATGGTTACATTACGATGGTTAATAAAAACTTTGTTTATCGTTTTGTTGAATTATTCGAAGATGACAACGGACATGCCTATTCTAAACATGTTGACCCTATGTTCTTATCAGGCTTTGACTTTCCCTTCTTCCCTCCGGTCAGGCGCAGGCGGAGCGGCCGTCGACCTTCGGTTCAGCCTTCATCTTCCCCCGACTAAGCTCTTTCACCC
>CAMJOE010000093.1:0-11187 GCA_946407485.1 uncultured Prevotellaceae bacterium
CTACTGGTTTGCCGAATTTGTAAAGGCAGGCAATGTCGAGGTGAATGCCAAGCTGAACAACGACCTTGACTTCTCGCTCTGTCCTGACTTCGCTGGTATCGGCGACCGCGACCACGGCTTCAAGGGTATCTTCGACGGCGGCTTCCACACCATCAGCAATCTGGTCATCGACCGTCCCGACGAGGATTGGTTTGGCTTCTTCAACTTCCTGAATGGCGGCGCTACAGTCAAGAACCTGCGCGGCGACGCTTCCTGCTCCATCACTGCTCACGGCAATGCCGGCCTCATTGGTGGCTCGACGGCAGCTGGCGACATCTTCCTCGAGAACCTCGCTTTCGAAGGTGACGTCACTTGTACAAGAGCTGGTGCAGGCGGTATCATTGGCTGCAACACCGGTTCTCAGGCACATATCATCATGACCAATTGCTATTCGACTGGCACCATCACCGGTCAGGATATTTCTGTCAACGAGAACGGCGCCCTGAGCGCATGGCTCGGCAGCGGCGGTGCAGTCATCACGAACTGCTGGTCGAGTGCTACCGTAAACGGCGTGCAGAACGACGAGAAGTACCTTGCTCGTTTCGACAACGCCGTCTTCAACAATTGCTACAGCCTCAACGGCACACCGCTCCAGGCCACTCTCTTCGAGTATGAGGACATGGAAAGCGGCAAGCTCTGCTACAAGCTCAATGGCGACCAGGAGACTATCGCATGGTATCAGACACTTGGTGATGACGAGTTCCCGACCTTCATGCCCGGCCATCAGCAGGTTTATGCTGTTGCTGAGATGCGTTGCGACGGATGGTTCGACCCGCTCGATGCAACCTACTCCAACACGCCTGGTGCCGGCATTCCCGACCATAAGTTTGTGGACGGCTTCTGCACAGTCTGCCATCAGCAAGACCCCGACTTCCCGTTCCTCGACGTATTCCCCAATGCTGACCACGACGTGACCACGGGTTACACGACCAATAACGGCGGCGACGGCAGCAACCTCGGCTTCGAGAGCAGCGTCGTAGAGCACTGGAACTCATCTTGGTTCGAAAGCTACCAGACGCTCCAGAGCCTTGAACCCGGCGTTTATCGCCTTCGCGTACAAGGCCTTAGCCGTGTGGCTCAATGGGGCAATGCGGAGTATAATGCCTACGAAATGGGTGTGCTGAGCGACGAATACGCTCCTCTCTACCACAGCAGCCAGTACTTCGTGCAAGTCAACGGCAAGAAGATTGCCCACCGCTTCATGGACATCGCCGAAGGTCGCCAGGAAGAGCGCGTCGGCGAGACAGAGAACTTCAGCGAGTACACGGGTGCATGGGTTCCCAACTCACGCACGGCCTGCATGAAGTACTTCGGTCGCGGCCTCTATTGGAACGAACCTCTCTACTTCGTTGTTGAAAGCGCAGAGGACAGCGTCAACGTCGGCGTCGAGAACAGTCTCTATCTCTATGGCAACTGGACAGTATGGGACAGCTGGCGCCTCGACAAGCTGACGGCAGGCGACATGGAGCTCATCCGCAACCAGCAGATTGCATCCTTCCAGGAAGACATTGTCACGCTCGAACCTCAGCATTCCCTCATGGAAGCATATAGCGAGGCAAAGAATGCCGTCGTGAATGCTACGACTCTCGAGGAGATTATGAATGCCAGCGACGTACTGGCCAGCACGCCTAACCTCATCCGTCGCAGCCACCTCGCATACGAGAACTACAAGGCAGCCATCGAGGCCCTGAGGGAAGAGGTTGAGGCTCGCGACGACCTCAACGGCGCTGCCAAGGACCTCCTCGACAAGTATCTTGAGGAAGACGAAGAGGCAAGCGAAGAGCTGCCCAACGGTTCCTACATCAACATCATCGACAGCCGCACGCTTAGCGAAGAAGAGCTGGCAGCTGAGATTGAGTTCGCAAGAGCACTCTACGAGAATGCCATCATGACCAGCATCAACGAGGGTTCCGACGTCAGTCACCTCATCAAGAACGCTGCTTTCAGTGAAGACGGCAACTTCAAGGACTGGGAGACTGAGATTACATTCCAAGGCTCGGCTGGCAGCAACTTCAGCTCCAACACTGGCTTCACGGACATCTATCCCGTGGCCGGCACTTGGAACACTGCTTTCACCGTTTCGCAGTACATCATTGCCGACATTCCCGACGGCATCTACGAGCTTGAGGCTCCTGCCTTCTATCGTCCCGGCGGCAATGGTCAGGGCGACATGATGGGTACGGACTACGTGCCTGCCGACCTCTTTATCAATGACTTCTACACGCCCATCATGAACATCTACGCAGGCCGTGTGCTCTATGCAGATGCCATCAACGGTGTGAACTGCCGCTACGATGCAAGCAACGACCCCGACGCTCCTCACAACGGTGAGAACACTTCCTCTGAGGACTACGATACGGGCGACGGCTATGTGCCCGAGCAGCGCCAGGCAGTCAGCTTCGCATTCGGTGGAGGCCGCTATATTAATAATGTATATGGCATCGTTCAGGGCGGCGAGCTTCGTCTCGGTATCCGCAACACCGGCAAGCCCTGGTACGAGGGCGGCATGACGATGTGGGGCAAGTTCAAGCTTATCTATCGTGGCAACAGCGATGAAGCCATCGAGGGCATGATGAACAATTTCCAGAAGCGCCTCGATGCTCTCAAGTGGGCTCGCGACGAACAGTGGATCATGTTCTACAGCCAGAGCCATATCGACAAGCTCGAAGAACTTATCGCAGCTGCCAACGAAGCAGCAGCGGGTGAGAAGCTGGCCTTGATCAAGCAGATCAATGACGAGTTCAACACCATCCTCGACAGTTACGACGCATACGCCGTGCTGGGAAGTCTGTATGACTATTGCAGCGGCAAGGCCGACGAATATCTTGAGAGCAATCCCGAGATGAGCGAAGCCTTTGCACAGGCAGCTGACGAGATTGACGGTCACTACACGAGCGGCGACCTCTCCGATGAGGAAGCACGCGCATATCGCGAGCAGATCCTGAACAATCCCGCACTGGGTGGCGGCTACTACGTGCAGGGTGACCTCACTGATCCCGAAGGCAACCGTCTCACCTACGGACAGAATAACACTGTCTATCCCATGACGTTGCAGGACGACGGTACATTCGTTGCAGCCAGTGTATTCGTGCAGAACCGTTCGAACCTGGCAAGTGCTGATGCGCGTGCCGGTATATATCTGAGCCGCATGGACGAGCGCTATGAGTGCACAAGCTCATCACGTCGCTTCATCACGCCTGCCGTCAACAAGTTCAAGATGATTCTCGACGACAACGACAACCACAACGACTTCCAGACGGTCGGCGGTCAGTACAAGGTGACCTTCAATCCTGCTGACAGCACCATCACCTTCGACCTCATCGGCGAATATCCTTGGCACGACAACTGCTACGTCGTAGGTTCCATCATCGACATCAACGGCGAGAAGCATCGCTGGAAGAACGACGAGATGGCTCCTCTGGCTCATAAGGGCGACGGCGTCTATGAAGGCGAAGTAACCTTCTACAAGGACTCTTTGGAGAACTATTATCCCAACTTCACCATCTTCTCTTGCCGCTCCAACACCGGCAGCATCGAGCACTCGCTGGCTACTCGCAGCGGATGGAACGAAGGCCGCTATGGCAGCGAGGAGAACAAGCTCGTGCTCGAGGACGGCGTTGTCACAGGCGACCTCATCCGTGGCTCTGACCGCAAGTGGTACATGAACTGGGACGAGACGAAGGAAGGCGACACACAGAAGTTCCTCATCACATTCGACATGAACCACAACACGGTGGTTGTCAATGGCGGAGTGGAGGGCGATGCCAACGGCGACGGTGAAGTCGATGTGGCTGACTACACGTACGTGCTGAACCTCATGGCCGACGAGCAGTTTGATCCTCGTGGCGACGTCAATGGCGACGACGAGGTCGACGTGGCCGATGCTACGTACATCCTCAACATCATGGCTGACCAGCAGTAGAGGATAATGTAAGAATGAGAAAATAAAGAAATGAGCGTTAAGCCCCCTGCGCGATGGTGCAGGGGGCTTTTCATTTGTCGCGGAAATCTCCTGGTAATGATATAGTCGTTGGCACGCTTTTCGGGTGGTTGTGAAAGCTTAGTCGAGGGAATATAAAGGCTGAAAGCCTGATAAGAATATAGGCGGGGGTGAAACCCCCGTAAAGAGGACATCGCAACAACTAAGTGCTGAAAGCACGACAGAACATCAGAAATCTCTCCACCCTTTCAGGGTTCCGTTTACCGCTCGCATCTGTTACGGGGGTTACACCCCCGCCTGTAGTCTTTCCAGCCTTTCAGGCTTTCATCGTGCCAACTGCTATATCATTGCCAATCTCCTTGCTGTAGCGTCGGCTTTTCCTTGCTGTGGCGTCAGGCTTTCCTTGCTGTAGCGTTGGCTTTTCCTTGCTGTGGCGTCAGGCTTTCCTTGCTGTGGCGTCAGGCTTTCCTTGCTGTGGCGTTGGCAAACCCGATGCGCGAAGATGATTTTTCCTCGCTGTAATTTTGAGTTGTGGGTGCTTTTTCGTATCTTTGCACTCCAGAAGGACTGCCCAAATGTCAAATTGTGAAATTGTCGTACTGTCAAATAGAGAATGAAGCGTTTCTGTGATATCCTCTTTCGCCCGATATGGGAACAAAAGGCGCTCTTCGTGTTCCTCATACTGATGTCGTGCGTCGTGATACCCGTAATGTGCTATGTCACAGGGGCTTTCCCTAAGCCGTTCGTCTTCGCTCCAGCCATCTTCGACTGCTATTTGTTGACGCTTTTGGCCTCCTGGCTCAGGCGAATCCGCCTCTCCTGGCTCGTCTGGATAGCCGGCATCCTGCTGTTGGGCGGCGAGGTGTTCTGTATGCTGTGCTACCAGTCGCCGTATTCGATGACCGTGCTGCAGCTCATACTCGAGACGAACACTCGCGAGGCGACCGAGTTCTTGAGGGGTCACGGCGTCGCTGGCCAGCTGGCATTGTCGACGGGCATCACGTTGGCTGTGATGGGGATAAGCCATCTGGTGGCACGGGCCTTTGCCCGCCGCAAGGTTTCCCGCTGGGGGCGCCTGGCCGGGGCTGCGCTCATCCTCCTCTCCGCTTCCTGTCAGGGCTATTCCTACTTCCGCCTGTATCAGACCTACGTGGCCGACGTGACGACCACCGTCTCCGAGAACAAATACATGCCTCTGCGCAACAGTCCGTTCGTCCGATTCTTCTACGGACACGCTCTCAACGTGGTGAGCACCAAGGAACTGGCGGAGCTTGTGAAGACCGTGGAGCGCACCGAGGTGGATAGCTGCACGTTCCGCAGCCCCAGCATCGTGCTGCTCATCGGCGAGTCATACAACAAACATCATTCTCCGCTCTATAACCCCAAGGCCCGCCAGACGACGCCCGGCCTCTGCCGTATGGAGCGGGAGGGCAACCTCATCGTTTTCGACGACGCCGTCTCGCCGTATAATGTCACGAGCAAGACGCTTCGCTTCATGTTCTCGACGTACTATCCGGGTTGCGGCCACAAGTGGGTGGACTGCACGCTTTTCCCTGCCGTCTTCCGCAAGGCAGGTTACAAGGTCTGGTTCATCACCAACCAGTTTGCCGGCGAAGAGAACAACAAGGACCATCACGACCATGTGGGCGGCACCATCTTCAACCAGAGCGAGCTCCGCCGACTGCAGTTCACGCACATGAACACCGAAGCCGCGCGCTACGACATGGAGCTGCTCTCCCAGCTGCCGCCTGCCGACACGCTTGCCGCCCAGCCGTCGCTCCTCATTTTCCACATGATAGGGCAGCACGAGGATTATCGCGAACGCTATCCCGAGTCGTATAGTCACTTCACGGCCGACAGTATCCGGAACGACTTCACCGACGAGAAAGGCCGCCAGATTGTAGCAGAATACGACAATGCAACGCTCTACAACGATGCCGTGGTTCAGCACCTGCTCGACAAGTATTCAGGACAGGACGTCGTGGCCATCTACCTGTCCGACCACGGGGAAGAGATTTACGACTGGCGCAACTCGTGTTACCGGACCAACAGCGACTACATGACGCCCGAGATAGCACGCTATCAGTACGAGATTCCGTTGCTTTTCTACGTCTCGGACACGTTCAAGGCCAAGCATCCCGCGCTCTACGAAGAGATAGTCGCGGCGCGGCATAAGCCATTCATTGCCACGATGATGCCCTTCGTGCTCTTCCATCTGGCAGGCATCGGCCATGCAGACTACAGGCCCGAGCTCGACATCCTCTCGCCCGAATACGACGAGAGCCGGCCCCGCATCATTCGTGAGGACGTCTGTTACGACGAGCTGATGCGTTAGCCGGCTAAAGTCTCGAAATGCGAAAGAACCCTAAGCAATCTGAAATCAGACAAATTATATATTCTGCCGCCCTTCCAGGGCTTTGATACCCTGAATGGAACTAACCCGGGGTTTGACACCCTCGTCTGTGTTCTGTCGCACCTTTGGTGCTTTTCTACCGGACGCCAATGATACAAAAAAGAAGAGTAGAACAATGTCTTGCGACATGCCTACTCTTCCACCGAAACTTCTTCTTACCTTAAAGCCTGTTATTTAGTTTCGGTCCTTGTTTCCCGTCGTGTCTGCCACCGCCTCCGTCGAAGTTCTCAAGCATCTGCCTATGGAACTTGTCTTCTGCGCACATGGCCTTATATACCTTCTGCGGTGACACGGCCTGACACAATTTCTTGTAATATGTCACTTCAAGCTGAGCCATCTCCACGTTCAGGTCTTTTATCTTCTGAATCGTAGCGGCGTAGTCGTTGTCGCTTGCGTTGGCAGTCTCGGCGTCCTTCTTTATCTGGAATATCTTTCTCTGCAGGCCTCGCTGCTTGCCTTTCATCTCGAAGTAGATGGGGTAGAAAGCCTGTGCCTCGCTCTGAGTGAAGCCAACCTCCTTGGTAATGTAGCTTTCGAGTTTTGCCTTGAATTCCTGCGGGTTGAACTTGCCGCGACCTTGCTGAGCCACTGCTGTGCAAACCGACACCAGCATGCAGACGATTATGATAATGCTTCTCTTCATCTTCTTCCTCCTAATTTAAATCAGCCTCAGTCAAGTAAGAAGCGATAGACATGTTGTCTATCATCGAGTAGTCGAGCGCATCTTCGATGTACTGTATGTCCTCTGCATTCGCCGTCTGCACTGAATTGTGCCTTTCGAGGAGCAGACCTCCAGCGATAACGCTGCCCGCAAGCATAGCTGCTGCTGCCCACCGCATAACCAAGCGACGACGTTTCCTTTGAGCGACGCGGCCCATCACTTTGTCGGTCAAGCCATCGAAGTAGCCTGCGGGAACCGTGAAGTGGGACTCGGTGCCAAATTGCGAAACGAGCTGTGCTTCCAGCTCTTCCGTTGTCCGTTGTCTATAGTCTGTTGTCTTCATTTACTTATTTGATGTTATATAATGTAAAAGGTTTAATCGTTGTTCTCAAAAAAAGCTAATATTTTTTTGACGGCATGATGATACGACGCTTTCAGCGCCCCGATGCTGGTGCCAAGCATGTCGCTCATGTCTTCGTACTTCATCTCGTCGAAGTACTTCAGGTTGAAGACAAGTCGCTGTTTCTCAGGCAGGGCGCTGATGGCAGTCTGGAACTGCTGCTGCAACTCGTCGCCGTCGAAATAGCTGTCGCTGGCAAGCGATGCGGCAGGGCTGTTCTCGGGTTCGTCGAGACTAAGCGTTTGTTTTTTCTTCGAGAGGTGATTGAGCGACTCATTGATGGCGATGCGGAAGAGCCACGTTTGCAGGCGTGACTCGCCGCGGAAGCTGTCGATGGCTGTCCAGGCCTTGATGAACGTGTTTTGCAGTACGTCGTCAGCATCATCGTGCACGAGCACCATGCGGCGTATCTGCCAATAGAGCGGCTCCTGATATTCGCGCACCAGTTGCGTGAAGGCCGCTTCCTTGGAAGAAGGCTTGCTAAGTTGCTGGATGAGTGCTTTCTCGTCTATCATCGCTTTGTTTCGGCAACCGGCAAAACACTACCTATCGACTGCTACGAGCAGTCCGATGCCTATTGCCCTTTTCTTTAGACACGCACAATAAGATAAGGTTTAACGGATTTCGCAATTTTACAATTAAACAAGTCATTGCACAAATGCAAATTGCCTAATTGTCAAAGCGTTTTACTGCACAGAAATCTTGCGCACGATCTTGCCGACCTTGATGAGGTAGCAACCTTTCGTGAGGTTCAGCGCAAAGGTCTTGTCGTTGCTATCGATGCGGATGGTAGCAACCTTGGTGCCTGTAAGATTGAAGACTTCCATCACTTCCCCGTTGGCGCCGACAATGTGGACGTTGCCGCCATTAATGCTCAAGGAGATGCCGGAAACGCTCATCTCGATGCCGTCGGAAGGTATTTCTGCCAGCATGGAAATGGGAGCGAATGCCATCGCCAACGTGAGTAATATGATATAAAACTTCTTCATTCTTTATATAATCCGATGCAAAGATAGGGTTTTTCTGTCATTCCTGCAAACTTTTCAAGGAAAAAGTTGTGGTTTTATTCAAGAAAAGTTCAAAAACATGTTGAGTAACATACTTCTGCGAACAATATTGCAGATTTAACCGACATAATAGGGGAGAAAAGCGTTCGCGAGGATTGTCGTCCAGCATCACGTTGCTAAGCAGCCAACATCACGTTGCTAAGTCGCCCGCATCACGTTGCTAAGTCGCCCGCATCACGTTGCAAAGCAGCCCGCATCACGTTGCTAAGCAGCCAACATCACGTTGCTAAATTGCTTGCGTCACGTCGCGTGGCGTTACCAGATATCTTCGGGAATCTCTGGGTTGTCGTAGATTTCCTTCGGACAATACTCGATGTGGTCCATGTAGAATTCAGCCGTCTCGGTGTCGAGCACGGATTTAATCTTCAGGTAATACGTCTTGTCGGGGTCGAGGGTTTGTCGGGTGACGATGCGGCGCACGATGTTGCGGTTGACGTTTGCCCGTGCCGTGGTGCCCGGCTGCTTAAGAATGAGGATGCTTTCCTCGCCCTTCATGAAGCCGCAATTGCGCATCTGTTTGTCGGCCTCAGCATCCGCATCGTCGTCCGTGCCGGTATCTTCTATCCAACCCGTAATGGGGTCGGCTCCTCCGAGCGTCAGGTTGACGGGAATCCCTGCGGCTGGCATGCCGTCCAGGCGGTCGCCGAAATAGAACTGTGCAACGCCGCGGTCGCTGTTCGTCAGGATGCGGTAGCGCACCTCATACGTTCCCCGTTTCGGCACGGGCGGCAGGGTGAACACCAGTTCCCAGCGTCCCACGCACTTCACCTCGTCGCCGCAAAGGCTGCCGAACTTGTAGTTGTAGGCGTTGTAATACACAAAGGTGGAGCCTTCGTTGATGCTGAGGTTGCCGATGTACTTGTACTCCGCGTCGTCGGGAAAGTGTACCCATTGGTGCCGCGCGTCCGTCAGCGCGACTCGTCGAATGTCGTTGTTCATCACTTCAGGGAAGAAGCTCATGCAGTCCATACGTATGCGGGTGCGGGCCAGGTTGTTGCGTGTCTCCTCGTCGTATGCAATCGGGGCGTCGATTTCGTAGAGATAGCCGTTGAGGGCCGTTTGCTTGTCGAGCTCGTCTGCTTCGCGCATGACTCTCGCCCCCACTTTGTTCGGGTCGCAGCTCAGCTCGTGCCCCGTGCCGTGCCTGTCGTTGTCGAGCATAGGAAAGCGGTTGAGGTAGATGCCTTGCGACTCCGCGCTCTCAAAGATCTTGAGCAGGCGTCGCTTGCCCATCGTGACGTAATACTCCATCACAGGAATGGAGAGGCGGCCCGGCGAGCCGACGTAGTCGTAGCCTTTCTCGTTGTAATGGAAGACGAGACGGTCGGGCGAGAGCTTGAAAGGCAGTACGTGGTAGGTGGTCCACTGGTAGAGTAGGTTGTCGGGACGCTTGAAGTCCTCGCTGGCGACTGCATCGGGGTAGAAGTGTTCCGCTTCGACCCACGCCTGCACATCTGTCGGGGTGATGTCTTCGGCGGGCTTGCCGATGGCTTTCTGCCAGAAGTCGTCGCTCTCGGCAAAGATGGTGAAGCCGTACTTCCTGTGTTCCGGAGCATAGGAGAAGCCGCCGTCCATCGTGGCAAGACCGTTGGCGGGTGTCCTCTCCGCAATCATGCCGGTCAGGTAGAGTTGTTCGTAAACCTCGTCCCTCACCTTTGAGAGCGTGTCCATCAACCCGCAGGCCTGCAGCATGCGAGCCATGACGACGAAGCCCGTCTCCTTTCCCTCGAGCTGTTCCTGCAGGATGGTCTTGAGCGTCACTACTCTCGGAGCAATGACTTTCTCCATTTGATGGATGACGCCATTGATGGCGGGAATGTCGCGGTTGTTGATGCTGATGGGATAGATACGGTTGATGTAGATGCTGTCGGGGTTTTTCGGGCGATAGACGCTCAGGCGGATGTCGTTCATGTTGGCGCGTCCGAACTCGCCGTTCGCGTTTTGCGGGAAGTCTTTCGTCTCGTAGAATTCCTCGTCGCCCCCGTCGATAATGCTGTTGTGAACAACGACGCGCATGAGGCTGTCGCGTAGCCTGTCGGAGGTGAAGCTGTCCCAGGAGGGCTCGTCAATGAAGCCGGCCTCGACTTGGTCCTGCAGGAAGAGCGCAATCGCCTCGTTGGTCGGCGCAAAACAAGTGTAGTGACCGCGCGCGCTCAGCAGTTGGAAGACGGTGCTCCCGCTGCGAGGACTGATGGGTACCTGCTTTAGGAGCTCGACATATTCGCTGTAGTCGTCGTGTTTCTGAAGGTAGCTGAGTATCGTTTCGTCCTTGAAAACATAGCGGGCAGACGTGTCGATGTCCTCCGTGCAACTGGAGAAGAGTAATATATAATAAGGAATAAGGAGGAGGGATGAAGTGATAAGGGCGATGTACTTTTTCATTGTGTTTGTCGCAAAAGCGTTAAAAATCCGCTGCAAAGTAATGAAAAAGTATCAAACTATGCAAGTATTTTGGTAAAAAAGTGCAAGAAAAAGTGTTTATCGCGGCATTTCGATGATCTCGAGGTCGCTGAATGTCCCGTTGTCCACGGTGAATCGAACGAGCGTGCGGACCTGGTGCCAACCTTGCAGGCCTGCTGCTCCGGGATTGATGTGAAGCAGTCCCAGGCGCTCGTCATACTGCACCTTCAGGATGTGGCTATGCCCCGAGATGAAGAGCTTGGGCGG
>CAMJOE010000094.1:0-11083 GCA_946407485.1 uncultured Prevotellaceae bacterium
AGGAGAAAAGGTCTTTTTAATAAGGGCTGACTATGAACAAATGATACAGTCTATTATAGATTTATAAATTCCAATTTATCTAAATAATTGTCGTACCTTTGCAGCCGTTTTAAGGATAATATATGATGAATACGAAAATCATTCTCGCAGTCGTTCTCGCTATTATTGTTGTAGCTGCTTGGGCTGTGAATGCACATCGCAATAAAGGTTTCAAGATATTGCGGTCCACTGAAAAGAATCAATACGTGAACTCCAAATCGTAATCCTTGCCTCCTGCTCCCACTCGGAAGGAATGCACCTGCTTGCTCTTCAGTTTCAAGGCTATCACATCGAAACACAGGGATGCATTCAGGTCGTAGTTGGCATGTGTCTGACCGGGAAGCATCTGAGCAGGGTCCACAAAGCCCAGCCCCTGAGTGATGTAGTAGTTTACGCCATCATCATTGATGTGCCGATTGCAATGGGTGTCGCCACATAGGAGGCCTACAAGTCGGCCCTTGCTGCGCTTGAAGTTCCATTCCAATCCCAGCTCGCCGCCCTTTCGGCGATTCACGAAGTCGGCAAGCAAATGGCAAAGCACTTCACATGTTGGCCGCTTGGCATCCTTCACACTCATCCAGCGCCCTATGGGATGGGGCATGTAGTGAGAGAATGTCAAGATGTCTGTACCTTTGCTTGTACTCTTCAATACACCAATCAGCCACTCCAGCTGCTCGCCTGCGAAGGTGTAGTAGTTCTCGCCCAGTGTCTCTGTCCCCTGGCTGTTCAGGAAGATGATGCGGACGTGCTTTTCGGGGAGGTCATAATAGCCGTAAGCCTTGCCTTCTGCGATATGCAGGTTGCCGTTGGAATATCGCTCGCTTGGCTTTTGGAAAGCGTCCGAAAGGAACTGGCTTGAGTAGTGCCGTCCGGCTCCTCCGTCCCAATCATGGTTGCCTGGTGTGTAAATCCATACGCCGGGGAACAATCCCATCTGCTGGCGAGTCTGCATGACAACCTTGTCTGCGGCTTCCGAAGACTTGTGGGCGTCTCCTCCATTCAAGCCGATGTCGCCAAGATTAGCCATGAAGTCGTACCCGAAGAGCCGGTCCGTAGCAGCCATATAGCCGAGGTGTCTGTAGGCTTCACCTCTGTCGCTATACCATCCGGTGTGCACATCCGTGAGAATTGGGAAAACAAGCGTTTCCTCACCGCCTTTCCAGTTGAGGTAGCGCATAAACGCTTCCTCAGCCTGAGGCATCACGAAGTCAGGCACAGTCTGCGCCGAACAGATTCCTGTGGTGAAGATAAGCAATCCACAAATGAGTTTTGACAAGGATGAACGTATGTTTTTCATAATATCAGTTGCTAATGCTAAGTTAACTGGTGACAAAGATACGGATTTTTTCTTTAAGACTGCTCGAATAGACATAGTTTTATCTGTTTATTTCTTCATAATACCGTGTAATTAATTATAAATGTCGTGTAATTAATATATAATTAACTGAAGTTTCTGATGTTATGATTTTTATGGAAGTTAAAGAAGTTAATGAAGTTAGCTCGCTTTGCTCGCTTGGGGGAAGTTAAAGGACAATAGCTTTTTGCAGCCAAATCCGGGCAAAAGGAATGAAGAGTGTAGAATGAAGAATGAAGAATTTGCTACCGCGCTGAATTAAGAATTAAGAATTAAGAATTATGAATTATGAATTAATATGGTATCGTCCTTTAACTTCTATAACTTCTTTAACTTCATTAACTCCAGAAACTTAAATAATTAAAATGCAATGAATCGAGGGGTAAAAAGAAAGAGAGCAATCTCTCATTAATAAAGGATAAGATTGCTCTCTCGACGCTTTTTCTGAGCCACTACGGGGACTCGAACCCCGGACCCACGCATTACGAATGCGTTGCTCTACCAACTGAGCCATAGTGGCGAAACGCGGGTGCAAAGGTACAACATATTATTCAAAATTCAAAATTCAAAATTCAAAATTATTGGTTTTCTACGAGAAAATGTGTATTTTTGCACCCAGATAAGCATTAATGACGATGAATAAGAGGTTTATTTGGCTCATTTCGGGGCTGGCAGTCCTGGTGGCAGGGGTTACTTTCTTCGTGTTCTATTCTGTGTCGGCAAAGGCGCCAAGCGGAGATGAGGCTGAAGGCAGATTGATTTTCATTGACCGAGACGACTCGATGGATAGCGTCAAGGCGAAGTCCGAACTTGGTTGGCGCTGGGATTTATACAGCAAGGTGATGAGTTTCCATCCTCATACGGGTCGCTATCGTGCCACGAAAGAGATGACTTGCCTGCAGTTGTTCCGTTTGCTGAGGAACGGCACGCAGGAGCCGATGAACCTTGTCATCCCGAATTCCCGCACGATGGACAGGCTGGCTTCTGCGCTTTCGCAGAGCCTGATGGTTGATTCCGCGGAGATTGCCGGGGCGCTGACTGACAGCTCTTACTGCGAAACGCACGGCTACACGACTGCCACCATCCCTGCCCTCTTCATTCCGAACACTTACGAGGTCTATTGGGACATCTCGGTGGACAAGCTTGTGGAGCGCATGGAGCGCGAGAACGACCACTTCTGGACGGCTGACAGGAAGGCTAAGGCAGAGGCAGTCGGTCTGACTCGCGAAGAGGTTGCGACGCTGGCGAGCATCGTCGATGAGGAGACGGCGAACAATGGGGAGAAGCCGATGATTGCGGGTCTCTACCTCAATCGTCTGCGTCTGGGGATGAAGTTGCAAGCCGACCCGACGGTGAAGTTCGCGACAGGTGACTTCACGCTTCGCCGCATCCTGGGCAAGCACCTGCTGACCGAGAGTCCCTACAACACGTATCGCATCTACGGCCTGCCGCCAGGACCTATCCGCATCCCCACCATCGCTGGCCTTGATGCCGTGCTGAACCCTGTGGAGCATCCGTATCTGTATATGTGTGCGAAAGAGGACTTCTCGGGCACGCACAATTTTGCGCGGACGCTTTCGGAGCATTACGCGAACGCCCGCCGCTACATTAGAGCCCTGAACGAACGCGGGATAAGGTAAAAGACGAAAGCAATAATATAGCAGTTGGCACACATTTCGGATGGGTGAAAGAGCTTTGTCGGGGGAGGATGAAGGCTGTAAGCCTGATAAGAACATAGGCGGGGGTGAAACCCCCGTAAAGAAGACATCGCAACAACTAAGTGCTGAAAGCACGACAGAATATCAGGAATCTCTCCACCCCTTCAGGGTTCCGTTTACCGCTCGCACCTGTTACGGGGGTTACACCCCCGCCTGTAGTCTTTCCAGCCTTTCAGGCTTCCATTGTGCGAACTGCTATATCATTACCAAGACGAAAGCCTGGCAAGCCCGACTTAGCACGCCAAGTAGCCCGACTTGACACGCCCATAAGCCCGACTTGACACGCCCATAAGCCCGACTTGACACGCCCATAAGCCCGACTTGACACGCCCATAAGCCCGACTTAGCACGCATAGTTGTTTGCTTTATCGCGTATCAGCAATTGCAAGTACATGAACTTGCAATTGCAACTACATGTACTTGCAAACTATCCGACGTGTCAAGTTGAGCGACGCGAAGTGTCGGGAGGAGTCTTACGGCGTGTCAACTTGGACTTCATGCCCTTTCGGAGCGCTCGATGAGCCGCCTCAGACGCTCGTTCAGAGCCTTTGCCTCCTGGAGTGTCGAGATGGGGAGATGCATCCTGTAGCACCAATAGTTCTTCGGGTTGGCAGGTACGTTGATGCGTTCCGCCTCGAGATTCGGGTTCCTCAGACCCTCGTCAATCGAAAGCCAATCCTGCAGGCTGATGAGGCAGAGCATGGAGGGGGAGTTGAGGTGATGCGCCACAATCTCCTCGCAGAGCCATCCCGAGGGCTCCTCCGGCGCTTTGCCGTCGTGCTCCAATACATTATTATAATATAATAGGGTGCGTTCCGGATTCTCCTTCCACCAGAGCCGGAGGGTCGGCATATCGTGTGTGAAGATGGTGTCGACGCTTCGATAAGGGTTCTCATGAAGTTTGGCGAAGGGCACTCCGTAAGCCTTCGGCATGGCCTGTATCTCGAGGCTGAGGATGCCCAGTTGCTTCATGACGGGCCCCACGCAAGCCGGCACCATGCCGAGGTCCTCGCCGCAAACCAGCATGTTGCTGGCGTCGATGAGCGCCGGCAGCTTTTTCATGGCCTGCGACGCCCAGAAGTCATTGTGCCTGCGGAAGTAGAAGTCCTCGTAGAGACGGATAAACGCGTCCTGCTCATACTTGGGAAGCGAGCGCCAGACACTCTCCCCGATGACTCCGATACGCGGATGGTAAAGCTCGGGCTGCCTGGCATCTGCCACGAACAGTTCAGGCACGAGGGGCATCCCATAGGATTCTATCTCCCCGACACTCATGGGGAGAGCGGGCGAGAACTGTCCGAGGAGGGCCGTCGGACTGCCTTTCGGTATCTGCCAAATGCGGAAGAAACCGAGGATGTGGTCAATGCGGTAGGCGCTGAAGTACTGAGCCATGCCGCCGAGACGCTGCTTCCACCAGAGATAGCCATCTGCCGCCATTCGCTCCCAGTCGTAGGTCGGGAAGCCCCAATTCTGCCCGGTTCGAGAGAAATCATCAGGCGGAGCACCTGCCGACATGTCCATGTGGAAGAGGTGCGGCTCGTGCCAAGCCTCGACGCTGCAGGGACTGACGCCAATCGGCAAGTCGCCCTTGAGGAAGACTCGGCGGCTGTGAGCATACTCGGCTGCTTCCGAAAGCTGCTTGTGCAAGAGATACTGCACGAAAGCATAGTAGCCGACTTCCGCGGAATGACTGTCGATGTACTTCGTCACGGCACTTCGATTGTAGCCGGACAGCTTCTTCCACTTCGAGAACTGAGGTGTGCCGTAAGTGTCTCGCAAATGGCAGAAGACACAATACGGCTGCAGCCACTCGGCATTTTGTTTATTGAAAATTGAAAATTGAACATTGAACATCGGAAACTGACACTCTTCTTCATAGAGAAGATGCAAGTATTCCTGCTTCATCTTAATGACCTCCACATAGTCGAGAGCCGGGAGGGCATTCAGCTTTTGCCAGCGCTCCCGGAAGGACGCAAGCTTTTCTTTGTCCCGGAGAGGCAGCTGGCGGAGGTCGATATAAATGGGATGAAGGGCGTGTACGCTGATAGCATTGTAGGGATAACTGTCGGTTTCCTTGCCCTCTTGAATCGTATCATAGATGGGGAGAAGCTGAATGGCGTGCATTCCCACCGAGGCAACCCAGTCGGCCATCTGTTTGAGGTCGCCGAAGTCCCCTACCCCCTGGCTGCCTTCCGACCTGAGAGAAAAGAGCGGGACTACAAGGCCGGCGACCTTCCAATGCGGTGCTTCGAGACGGATCTGGCCGTCGGAAAGGGCCACGACACAAGTCCCCCCATCCCCCTTAAAGGGGAGCTGAGGACTCTGCCTGTTGGGGCCTTCCTCCCAGCGAACTTTGGCAGTTTCTCCCCCTAAAGGGGGTTGGGGGGTCTTTACCATTATATATTTATATTGGAACGGGAGGCGAAGGCCATCGCCGCTGATGGACAGGAGCCAATCGCCGTTGTTGGAGGGAATCATCGGCAGGGCTCGCTCCACATCCCAATTGCCCAGGGCAGGCTGGTCGCCAATAAGCGCGACCCGTTCTCCCTGTGCGATTTGAGGCGCCTGAATGCGGAAAAGGAACGTCCGAGGGAAGAGCGCCACCGAGGCAAACGGTATCCTGTCGAGTCCGTTTGCTACCTTGAAGGCGTCCGTATAGCAATAAGACGCCTCCGGCACATCGCGCCAATGGTCGATGAAGAAGTAGGTGCGGGCATCGTCGGCAGGGAAAATCCGGGGCACGACATCCCATTCTCGGCGCACAATCCCGTCTCCTTCGGGTGTGGATTTGGAAGAAGACGTTATTATATACGTATATCGGAACTGTCTGCTCCTTGCTTTCAGTATGTATAAACCTTTCCAAATCAGGCCGTCATCTGTTTCGAGCGGGATGCGCTGCCAGTGCGTTTTGCCCTCAGAAGAGAGGAAGCAAAGCTCGACCTCCACATTTTGTCCCCACTCTGTCCTGTATTCTATCGAAAAATTAAGAGTCATAAGTGCTTTTTCTGCGTTTTTCTTAACAAAATTAAGAAGAAATAAAGAAAATGACAAACTAAGAGAAAGAAAATTGTTAAAATGTTTGCATAATAAGACAAAAACGTCTAAATTTGCATTATCATTGAAGTCCGAAATGGTCTTACAGTGGTTAAGACGCAGACATCATACGGGCGTACTGGTTAGATCGGGATACTCATCAATTTACATTTTATTACCGAGAAATGTTTCGTATGCTAATGGCGTGCCATCCCATTATGGTTAGATGGATTACAAAGGCAGCGAACCCTCAAAACCTGTTTTTCGGAGTTTCATCACATCACCAGTGCGCCCTTTTATTTTCCTTGCAAGACTTGCTCCGCATCACCTACCTCGTCCGTCAGGCAAAGGATAAGGTTCTTGTATCTTCCCGTGTCTACAAGGTGCATTATTAATGGCCAAACGGGCACTTCCTCTGTCCAATACTTCTTTCCCATAAAGATCATGGGCGATGCGTAACCAAAGGTGAGGTAATGGTTCTGCACGGCTTCCTGGAAGATTTCCTGCAAGGTGCCGGCCGAGCCGGGCGTGTAAATGACACCGCCTTTTGATATCGTGAGGATTCCATCCTCGCGAATACTGTTGTCGAAATACTTTGCGATGTGCGTGGCAAGCGGTGTGGAGGGCTCGTGACCATAGAGCCAAGTGGGGATGCCAAGGCTCTCGTAGCCAAGGTTGGGGAAGCGATTGTGCACTTCCCACGCGGTTGAGAGCCAGAGTTTATCTGTGAAAAGAGGTGCGACGCTCATAATGGAGAACGCTTCCTGCAGTTCTTCTTCGCTTCTGCCTGCCATCCAAGCACCCAAATGTGTTGCTTCCATCGCCCCAGGCCCGCCGCCAGAAATCATCAGGAAACCCAATTCGGCAAGTCGTTTGCTCAGTAGAACCACTTGTTTATAAGCGATATCAAGACGCGAAAGTCCGTGTCCGCCCATCACTCCCACGCGTTTATGCTCGTCGAAACGCGAGAGGAAGTCCTGCAGGCAGTCGCTTATGGAGTGGTCGTGCAAGGTTCGCGCCAACGTTTCCTTAATGTCGGTCGCATATTTTCCTTTCTTGAGGAAATGCCGATAGACACGCCCGTCGTAGCATTTCTCATAGCTATCCGGCTCATCGGGATTGAAACCATCATAGAGTTCCTCAGGCGAATAGAGGTGATTGGGAAAGCCAAACTCCTCGCCCATATTGGGCAGGAAGAGGCAATCCCTTGACTGACGCTTCAGTCCCATCGGCAAACGACAGCTCAGGAAAAGGCATTCGCGGTAAACATGAGCGAGTGCGAGCTCCGAAAGCGTCGTGAGGTCAACATTCTGAAAGGCTATTCGCCTCAGCTCTTCTTCTGGTTGAGCAAGCAATTCTGCCAGCTCATCTCCGTTCCTTATCTGTTTGTATCGGTCGCGCATCAAATCAGTTTTATGGGAATTATGGGAGTTATGGGAGTTATGGGAGTTAATGAGGAAACCTGACTCTAATAGTTCTTCTTGAATTGCCGGTCAATGTTGCGGCGGTCCTCTTTCTCTTTGAGTGTCTCGCGCTTATCGTATTCTTTCTTGCCTCGGGCTATGTGGATGTCGAGTTTGGCAAGTCCTTTCTCATCGACAAACAGGAGTGTCGGCACGATGCTGAAGCCTGGCGACTTGACCGCCTGCTGTATCTTGCGAATCTCTTTGCGGTTGAGCAGGAGCTTGCGGTCGCGCCGCTCCATGTGGTTGTTGTAGGAACCTTGCTCATAGTGCGCGATATACATGTTCTTGACCCACACCTCGCCGCCTATCACGTAGCAATAAGTATCCACCAGGCTCGCTTTGCCCTTGCGGATGCTCTTTATCTCAGTGCCCGTCAGAACGATACCTGCCGTGTACTTATCCATGAGCAGATAGTCGAACTCTGCTCGTTTGTTCTTGATGTTTATGTCTTTACCCTTGTTGGGAATCAGCGTCTTTGCCATATATATAAAGTGAAGAATGAAGAATGAAAAGTGAAGAATTTGCTACCGCCCAAGCAATTGTGAACTATGAATTATGAATTATGAATTGAGCAAAACTGCTCGAGATGCTCGTCCACATAGTGAGCGATGAGGTCCGTCACCTCTTCCTCCATCTCGATGAACTCGTCGTCGAGGTCGTCGAATTCAGGATACTTCTCGAAGAGCGCCATGAATTCCTCGTCGCTACAATCAGTTGTGAGGGCTTTTTCGTGCAGTTCGAAGAGTTTCCTTCCCTTGTAAACGAGCTTGCTGAACGCGTGAGCGCCCCACAGTCTCATGGCTTTCGCGAAGGGATTGAGGAAGATGAAGGGGCCGTAGCCATTGTGAATGAGCTGGATGAAACCGCCGTCCATCACCTCTTCCCGCAGGATGAAGTAGGCCAGCAGCGTCGTCTGCTCGCCATTCAAGAGCGGCAAAGTTTCCGCATTCACCTCGCCACCAACCGCCTCGAGAATGGCATCGTGAACGACCTTCAAGAAAGCATCTGTGCCCTGACTCGCAGCATCTTGGAGTTTTATTTCAGGTATGTTGACTTCCATTTCTTGCTTATTTGGTTTGCAAAAGATGTTGTATTACCAAAGAGATACTTTACCAATCGCTCCAAGATCGAGGGATGCGGAGGCCACACCAAGTGCTTGGAACACTCTGCTCATGGTGGGAATGCTGATGCTGTAACCCTTCTCCAATCGGGAAATCTGTGCTCTCTTCACACCGACGCGCTCACCCAGCTCCTCTTGAGTGAGGTTCTGCTGCAATCTTGCCTTTTTAATTGCCTCGCCTAACTCATAAGCATGAACCGATACTGCTACGCTCCGCTCAAACTCATCACGGCGAGGAGTTCCCACTTTGCCGAAATGCTTGTCAAGCACTTCATCCGAACTGTACATCTTAAACTTTCCTACTCGCTTCATTTCTCACTTGCTTTAGATTTGAAATACTCTTGTCTTACTCTCTCAGCCTTGGCAATCTCCTTCGAAGGTGTCTTTTGTGTCTTCTTGATAATGCCGTGAGTGGCAATCACCAACGTTTCCTCTTCTGTATCCCAAAAGGCAAACAATCTGTATGCCATTCTGTCGGAGAGGGCTCGAAACTCCCATATCTCGCTCCCAACAAGCTTTTTGAACAGTTGAGCATTACGCTCGCCTCGCTCAACTCGGTGAACTATTTCGAGCAATTTATCACCTGCCGCCCTTGGCAAGCTCTCGATAAAGGTGAGAGCTTCCTCCATGTAAACGACCTTGGGACAGTTCCTATGCATAAGACTTAATTCTTATAATCTCGATGCAAAGGTAATGATTTGTTTCCACATTACGAAACAATCAGTCTAATTTTTTAGGTTAAATTGCCTACTTTATCAATTTAGGGATAGCATAAGTCTATAATAAGATAATGCCCGCTAAAGTGAAGAGGGAAAAGTTCACGTGTGTAGTTAGCAATTATGACGTGTCATGTTGAGCATTTTGACGTGTCAAGTTGGGCATTTTGACGTGTCAAGTTGGGCATTTTGACGTGTCAAGTTGGGCATTTTGACGTGTCAAGTTGAACGACTTGACTGCCTGACTACTCTTTTCCTACACAGAATGGATAGACGAGGAGGTCTTGAAGTTCGCCGATTGGACTCTGCGAAAGATATGCCAGAATGTATTCTCCCGGGGCGAGCGGCTGCTTAGGTTGGCAGATGAAACTGTCGCTTTCGGCCTTTATATCGAAACAGCTGGGTTCCAATCGCGTATAATTGCACTCAATCAGCAACGGCTTGAACATTTTCCGATAGTGTTTCGAGGCTTTCAGGCGGACGAGGACATAATCGACGAGTACTTCTTTTTCGCCCGGTGTCACACGAAAAACAGGCCGGTTCCCCTCGGCCAATTGCGAGGCGTGACCGCCCGAAAGATAGTGCGTCAGCTTGCCCTTCATCTGATAATCCACAATCTTCCAGCCCGGCTTCAACTCGCTCTGAGTCTGCTGGACAGGTATCTCCGCCCAATTTCCAGCGACGGAAATCTCAACTTTCTGCGCCTTGACATGCAACACAAAGAGTAATAAGAGGCAAAAACTTGTGATATACTTCATAATCTGACGTTCGTAATTAGGATTTATTTCGGCCACGAATTGCACGAATCACACGAATTGACTTCACACTCAACTTGCCATAAGAATTCGTGCAATTCGTGCAATTCGTGGTCCTGATATAATGTCTCGTTTATTTATCGTCGGTTCATTTTTCACTACAAAATTACATGTTTTGCGAGAAATAACAATGAATCGCTTGTCGTTTTGAGGATTTTTAACTAACTTTGCACGTCAAACAATTGAAAATTGAGAATTGGAAATTGAAGAGGATGCTGTGCTTTCATTATTCAATATTCAATATCCAATAAAAAACAACGGCCATGACTATTGCTATTGTCACTCTGATGTTGCTCGGCTATCTGCTCATCTGCACCGAACACATTACCCGCATCAACAAGGCCACCGTGGCGCTCTTCTGTGGGGTCTGGGGTTGGGTGCTCTACGTCTGCGTAGGTCCCTACTATATCGAAACGCTTCACGACGCAGGATTCCAGGAATTCCTTGGCGGCGAGGACTATAGCATCAAGGCTGTCAACGAGTTCATCCACGAGAAAGTATTCGAGAGCCACATCGCCCAGCTTACCAGCGTCGTGATGTATCTGCTGACGACGATGGCGATAGTGGACGTCCTGGCAAACAACGGATGCTTCGACCTCGTCACGAAGCTCTGCCGAAGCCGCAACACTTGGGTCGTCGTCACGATGCTCGCCCTTTGCAGTTTCGGTCTGAGCGCCAACCTCGACAACCTGACTTCTGCTGTCGTGATGCTGATGGTGATGAACCAACTTGTTGTCAATCACAGGCAAAGGATGCTCTTGGGCACCATCATCGTGATTGCCACGAACTGCGGCGGCTGCTTCACCGTCATTGGCGACGTCA
>CAMJOE010000095.1:0-11070 GCA_946407485.1 uncultured Prevotellaceae bacterium
CCTACGACTTCTGCGACACGGGTTGCATCTGCCCCTTGGCAAAGATGTACACCATTGGCAGCCAGTTCATTCCCTCTGCCAACCATGCAGGCGGACTTCGCTTCCACGGCATGAGCCCCATCCTGTCCGAGCTCTACGACGAAGGCCTCTTCGAGGCCCGCGCTTACGAGCAGACCTCCGTCTTCGAGGCAGCAGAAATCTTTGCCCGCGCTGAAGGAACATTGCCCGCTCCCGAGAGCAGCCACGCCATCCGCGCAGCCATCGACGAAGCCCTCAAGTGCAAGGAAACAGGCGAAGAGAAGGTAATCGTCTTCAACCTTTCAGGCACCGGCTACTTCGACCTCTATGCCTACAAAGCCTTCAACGACGGCACGATGAGCGACTACATTCCCACCGACGAGGAAATCAAAGCCGCCCTCGACAAATTGCCAAAGGTATAAGCAATCAATTCTCCTAGGAGGACATAATAACGCCGCAGGTTGAGACACTCATCTTCGCCTGCGGTGTTCTTTATTTATCCATGTTAAGTTGGCAACTTAACACGTCAAGTTTGCAAACTAAGCACGTCAAGTTTGCAAACTAAGCACGTTAAGTTTGGAAGTTAGGCACGTCTAGTTTCGCAATTAGACTCGCCTACATCTTAAACCTCATCAATATGGGCAAGTGGTCGGAAGGGTGCCAGAAGTTTGAGATGTTCTGAGGATTGCGTACGGGAGTCGTGTAGCTGTCTTTCACGATGGCGGCTTCACGCACTTTCTTGCGTAATGCCGGAGTGACGTAAATGAAGTCGATACGGCGATTGCTGCCTGTTGAACCGATGAACTCCTGCGGATAAAGACTCTTGATGAGGTCGATGTAGGGCGTTTTGCTACAGATGTAATCGTGCACCAGAAACTTCGTTGTGCTGTCCGGGTACTGATAGGTCGCGTTATCTACACGCGAGACGGAATTGAAGTCACCCATCATCGCCCATAACTCGCGCTTTGAATCTTGGTGGGACAACACGGTATTCTTGCAAATGAGTTCCATCTCCTTGCGTCGGAATACATCGCCTTCACCCCTGGCCTTGCTTTCTTCACGTTTATCTGTCGGCACTTTGTACCCATACGCCATAGGCCAAGTGTGGAGCGTCACAAGGTTGAGTGTCTTCTGCTTCTTGCCCAGCCTGACCTTATACCACGACGCACCATGACATACGATTGTGTCGGCATTTCCCGTGATAAGCTTCTCTGCCTCCATCGGATAGCGCGAGGTAATGAGTTGCGGGTAGTTGTCGGGATGAGCACTCAAGTAGACGTAGCCGTGGCCATAACGTTCGGCCAACCTGCGCCAACGAGCCAGGCACTCCTCCTCCGTTTCCTTTTCGCTCTTGTCGGAGTTCGTCACGTACAACTTCTGCGCCTCGCACCACACACATATATCGGGCTTCTGTGCCGACACCCAGTCTGTAAAGCGCTTGTAGTCGTCGGTCTGGCCGTCCCACATGCCGTTTTGTATGTTCCAATAAAGCAAGCTCAAGGTTCCGTCATCCTCTTTTCGAGCATGACCCGTCACGGCTCCAACAAGAAACATGACAAGGAAAAACAATCTCAATTTCATAGTACAACATATTATAAGGTTAATGATTCAGGCAATAACTTTGCATCTTTACAGGTATTTACGAACGATGGCATCGGTCTTCTCCCATAGCTCGTGCATCTGCTTGTGATGGACGAACTTGTCGCCAACGTCGATAATACGGCCGGAGCGATTGAAGGTGCCTGTCTGTGTGGCTTTGTCCTCGTCCAATAAGAGGCGGATAGCCGTGTCGGCTCCTTGTCGGGGAGTGCGGATGAAGGGCCGGAAGAAGATGTCGGTCAGCGGGTCGATGAAGTTGTGCATACGGATGATGTCGGTCGAGACGATGCCCGGGTCGGCAGCATTGACCGTGATGCCTTTGTCTCTGAGACGTTCTGCAAGGTCGAAGGTGAAGAGGGTCAGCGCCAGTTTTGAATTGCTGTAGATGGGAATACGCCAAAAACTTCCTTTCCTGCCACGACGGAAGAAGTCGGGAAAGTCGAGGCTCCCTACCCTATAAGTCAACGATACCATATTCACGATGCGGCTTCCCTCTCCCATCAACGGCAGCAAAAGGCGGGTAAGTAGGTAAGGACCTACATAGTTGACCTGCACGGTACGTTCCATGTTGTCTTGTGTGATGTGGAGTCCCGTTTCGAGTGTTCCGGCATTATTCATCAGGAGGTCGAGGTGCTGGAAACGCACCTTTATCTGGTCCGCAAAACGACGGACTGAACTAAGGTTTGCAAGGTCGATGCCAACGACCTCTACATGCTCGTTGCCCGTCGCCTTGACAATAGTCTGTTGCCTTTCTTCTGCTGCTTCAGGATGATGGCACGCCATGATAGTATGAAAGCCTTTGCCAGCCACGGCCTTCGCTTCCTCAAAGCCCATGCCTGTGCCTGCTCCGGTTATGATGGCTAACTTCATTGGTTCTGCTCCCTTTCTATACGTTCGATTTCTTTCAGCAGGTCTTGCGGAAGTTGCTCGCGAAGATGCTGATGACACGCCATCTCCAAAGTGTACATCCTGCCGATGCAGTAGTTGCTATGCCTGCAGCCACAACGATGATGGGGGTCTTCTTTGAGTCGGTTCACGAAGTCGGGCTCGTTGAGAAGACTGCGTGCCATCTGCACAGCCTCAAAGCCATGAGCCAGCACTTCGCTTATCTTGTCGCCACACACCAAACCGCCTACATAGATGAACTTCATGTCGGGCAAGGCCTCGCGAAACTTCAAGGCATCTTCAAGGAAGAAGGCTTCCTTGTAAGGGACAGGCTTTGTCATGATGTTCCTGACGAGTGGTTTGCACGAACGGATGCTGTACTTGAGCCAAGGGTCAGTCATGTAGTGTGTCATGGTCTGCAGAGGCAGTTCGCCTCGCATCACGTACATCGGCGTGGCACTCACCAGTCCGCCACTCAACACGATGGCATGGACGCCAAGCTCCTGCAGGCGACGGGCAACGGGGATGCTGTGATTCTCGAGCGAGATGCCATGCTTCAGGCCGTCTCGCATGTTCATCTTGCAGACGACGGCTATATCGTCCCTTGCCGCCTTCATGACTTCCTCCACACAAAGCGTCATGAAGCGCATCCTGTTCTCAAGCGAACCACCGTACTCATCCTTGCGATGATTGAAGAAAGGATTGAGGAACTGGTCGATGAGATAACCGTGTCCGCAATGTATTTCCACCTCGTCGAAGCCTGCCTCGCGAGCCAAGTTGACTGCTTCGCCGAACTTTCTTGCCAGTTCTGGCAGCTCGTCACGACGCAGTCCGCGAACTATGGTAGGGCTGTAGAGATTGAATCCGTTGCAAGCTCCCACGGGAATGCAGCCGCAGATGGCCTTGTGGCTCATGTTGCCACAATGTCCCAACTGAATGCCTGCTGCAGCTCCCTCCTGGTGAATGCCGTCGGTGAGACGACGCAGACCAGGCACAATCTCCTTCTTCATCACGAGTTGGCGGTCGAAACTCAAGCCGCTCTCCGTCACGGCAGCATAAGCCACGGTCGTCATTCCCACGCCGCCCCGAGCCACGCTCGTGTGGTAGTCGAAGAGCATCTCGCTTGGCTCGTGCCCGGGGCACATGCTTTCGAAGGCCGCGCTCCTGATGGTTCTGTTCCTTAAGGTAAGCGGCCCGATGTGTGCCGGCTCGAATATCTTGTTCACTTCCATAAATGGTCAATAGTCAATGGTCAATAAAGAAACGGTATGATTCGTTTACGCTTTCGTAACGCTTCCTCGCCGAACTCCTCCCTATACCTATTATATATAGCGTGCGCGCGAGGCACGAGGTTGGCTGCCGTCCAAAGCGGGAAGACCCAAGCTGCCGGCGTAGCTGCCGCGATGGCAAAGCCCGTCCACTCCATGATTTCGCCAAGGTAATTGGCCGATGTCACGTAGCGATACATGCCTTTCTGAGGGAGATAATGCCGCGTGTCGCCCGGCTTGCGAAGGTGACGAATCACATGGTCCGAGTGGAGATTGATGGCCATCCCTATGAGGAAGAGCAAGATGCCTGCCATCGCGTTCCATCGGAGCAAGTAGGAAGCGCCTTGCTCAAAGTCGGGATTGGGGAACCAGTAAAGCCCTCCGCCCTGAATCACGCCGTTGATGACGTTAAAGAGGATGCCCATGAGCATGATGACGACTGGCATCTTGCTCTGTCCTTTCAGCAGAAAGGGGAAGACGAGACTGCGCTGGAAGTAATGCAGCTCAAAGAGTCCGAAGAGTGCCATTTGCGGCAGGTGCCACTTCAGGGGCGAGAGGCTCCATATCGCAAACATGATAAGGAAGACAGGAAGTTCCATTAGCACCCAGCCCAACTTGTTGTTGATGCTCCATCCCCACCGCTTCGTGCGAAACTGCCCGTAGCCTGCCGTCACGAAGTAAAGGCTGACGAAGACCACGACAGCCAGCGTCGCCATCCCGCAAACCAAGCCTTCGAAGCAATGAATGTTGAGCATAGATTATCGAACTTTAAGCGTTATGTCCTGCAAAGATACGAAAAATAATTGAGAATACGAAGTATCGGGCTGCTCAATCCTGAAACCTTATTTATTCCTTCTTCCCTTTCTTCTTCGTTCGGAGGAAGAGTTCGCGGAAGCGGTCGAAGTCGCGCTGGAACTTGATGCCGATGCCTTGCGTGGTGAGCGACGACTGGGTGAAATAGCGGTCGTTGGTCTGGTTGTAGGCTTTCAGGGAGAAGGGGCTGCGCGGCGAGAGGCGGTACTGGATGTCGAAGTCGCCGATGAAATTGTTGCTGCCCATCTTGTACTTGTTCTCGCGATAGCCGAAGTTGCCGTTGAACTGCAGCCTGCCGCTCAGCATCTTGCCGCTCACGAGGGCCTCTGCGTCCAGCTCCTGCCAGCCCTCTTCGCCCGTCCGAAGGTTCGTGCCGAACGACCATCCCGTTCCTCCGAGGGCTTGCGACATGATTTGATTGAAACGCGAGCTGAGGGCGCTGCTCAGGACGGAGTTCATCGCCATTCCGCCCTGCGTTTGCTTCTTGTCGATGAAGCTGCCGTAGCTGTAGAACCTGCCGATGCCGAGCAGGTAGATGGCCTGCATGTCGCGCTCCTCCTCGCTGCTCAGCATGGAGCGCACCATCTGTTTCTCGTCCTCGTTGGCATTGGGGATGTCGAAGTCGAAACTGATGACGGGCTCGCGGGCCATGCCTCCGATGTTCATGATGCAATCGACGCGTGTGTTGGAGAGACCGAGGCCGGTGGTCGAGAGGTCGTCGAGCGAGACGTTGGGCACCGTGTGCTTCGCCGTCAGATTAAGCGCCGCCTGCATCGCGTCGCCGCCGAAGACGATGGTTCCGTCGGGCAGGAAGGTGAAGTCTTTGCGGATGACGTCGCGGATGGACATGCGGTAGTTGCCCTCCTCGACGCGATAGGTGCCGAAGAGCTGAAAGCGACCTTTGTTGTAGTAATTGGCTCGGAGACGTCCGTTGCCGAAGAGCGAGATGTTGTCCCCCGTGCGAGGGTCCATCAGGATGCGTATCTGGGCGTTCGGATTGGCGTTGATGTCGAAGTTGATGCGAAGGTCAGAAGACCCCTCGGGGAGTGAAGAATGAAGAGTGGAGAGTGAAGAATCTGAGTTACTTCCCTCGCCTGACAGGTTGCTGTTATTCTTCACTCTTAGTTCTTCACTCTTATCTACGTACGTCACAAACTCGGCTTCTGCCACCGTTCCCGATGTCGCGGTATTGTAGTTGATGACGGTGCCGGGCATGGGCGTCGCAGCAACATCGATGGTGACGTTGCCCGGCACGCCGTTCATGTGCACTTGCGCGTCGGCATAGACCGTGCCGTAGAAGCTCATGCTGCCTTGGTTGGGGAAGTTGTAGCCGAGCATGTTGTGGGCATCTATGCTGACGTCGAATCGCAGGTTCTTGAAGGCGTTGTGCATGAAATGCGCATCCACCGTCGCCGTATGCTCGCTCATGCCGGGCATCCCCAAGTAGTCGTAGAGGCGGGCGCCGCGCAGCCAGATGTTGTCCGGGCGGAGAACGACGCTGTCGCCTGCAAGGTGATACTCCGCTCCGACAGCCATGACGTCCACATTCAGCTCGTCGATGAGCATGTCGCCCTCAAGGTTGACAAACTTGAAAGGCCCGAAGATGCGTGCCCGTCCCGAGGCGCGTCCCTGCAAATCACGGAAGATGCCCTTCGTGAACTTGTTGAGGAAGGCCAGGTCTATCTTGTTTGTCTGTATGTTGAGATTCAGTCCGTCGTCCATCCCCTTACCCGGGATGATGGTGCCCAGCACTTGTGTGCGGTGCTCGGGTAGCGGTCCCTTCATGTCCGCCTCGAGCAGGACGGCGCGCTCCTGCTTGCCCCAGTTGCCGTAGAGGCTCATGTCGCCCATGTCGGCGGCGTTGAACGTGAACTTCCTGACCTGCAGGAAAGCGTCGGCATAGGGCTTCTTCATGAGTGAGGTGGCGTAGATGCTGCCCGTCGCAAGCCCGTCGAAATCGACTTTGTGGAAGTTCACGAGGTCCATGATGTAGGAGATGTCGATGTCTTTCAGCTCGGCCCTGAGCGTGTCCGACGCGAGGCTCGAGACGCGGCCGCCTATGTTGATGTGCTTCTCGGCCTGACTGATGGAGAGGTTCTCCACATCGACTACATTGTCGTGATACCTGATGCTGGCGGGCTTGATGGCCCAAATCGAGTCGCCAATCACGATGCTCGACTTGTTGATTCGGGCATCGATGGCGGGTTTGCCTGCAAGGTCGCGACGGACGTTGCCGGTCAGGCTGATGTCGCCCGTGTTCGCGATGGTGCCCTTATTGTCCCAGCGCAGGCGCGACGTCACTTTGTCGTCCTTCGCGTAAGCGTCGAGGTTGATGTCGACGGGCTTTCCCTTGATGAGACGCTCGCCTTGGAGGCTGGCCTGGATGGCGGCGGCGTTGCTCTCAGCGCGGCATTCGATGTTCTGCAGCTCCTGCCCGGCAAACTCCAGCCGGGGTATGTGCATCTGGAGCGCAATCTGTCCGATGGCGTCGCGTATCGTGCCTTCCAGGGTGCTTTGTGCGGGCAGGAGGAGACTCGTGCCGAGCAGCCTGTCGGCGAGCACCGTGTCCTGCACCTGGACGAGGAAGCGGAAGTCGTTGCCTTCGGGCTGGCGGCGGCTCTCGCTCGTCGCGAAGAGGCTGGGCAGGTTCTGCTTGACGGGGTGCGAGAAGGAGGCAGGCAGCGTCTTCCAGTTGACGTTGCCGTCGGCCTTTATATTAAGGAAGTCGCTCTGCAGGACGAGGTGCTGACCGCTCTCCGACCTGCTGCTTTCCAGCTCGACATCGCCGATGCGGAGCGTCCCCTTGTCTTCCGAGTCGATTTCCAAGTCGCTGAGAATGAGCTTGCCCTGCAGGTTGTTGAGGTCGATGTCGTCGAGATTCGCATCGAGAGTGCCGCTGAACCGTTCGCCCTCATACTTCTTCGTGAGCCCCATCTTGTGCGGCGCGAAGTCCTCCAACTGCGCTTGGCACGTGAGCGTACGTTTTCCGTTTGCCATTGATGATTGACCAATGACCATTGCCTTGCCGTTGGGCTCGTCCACGTTTACTTCTCCGCTAATCGATTCGCCGTCGAGCGCTGCCGTGAAGGGAATGTTGCGATGCTCGTAGCCATTGAAGGTGAGGCTGTTAAGCACGCCGGTCGCCGCAAGTTTTGGTTGCCTGCCTTTGCCCGGCAAACTGCCCGAGATGGTCGTCTCGACAGAAAGTGTCGTGTTTTTTCTTTCGCCGGGAAGATTGAGCAGATTGCCCAACTGGAGGTCCGTGGCAGCAACTTTGGCGTCAATCTCCTGCATGTCCTGGAGCGTCCCCTCAATCGCGACGCTTCCCTGCTCGCTTTCCGTCTGCAAGTTTGTCTGCAAACGCTTGTTCTGCCAAGCTATCGAACCGCTCGTCTTCGTGCTTCCGAGCCGTTCCCATCCGCTCCAATGGAGGGGCGAACTGCCGTGTCCATTCCCCTCTTTCTTGGAGGAACCAGGGGAGACCAGACCTCGCAGATTCTCCGTCAGGAACTGCTGAAGCGCCGCTCCCGTCCGCAGTTCCTTGATGTCGGCAAAGATGGCGGGCGCGTTCCAGACGTCTTGAATCGTGGCATCGCAAAGCAGGGACAGGTTGCCATGATTGTCTGAAACAGAGATGTTTGGCAGTCGCAGCGTCCCATCCGACAGGTGTGCTTCGGTCGAGAGATTGATGATGTCGCCAAAGTTCGCCAGTTTCGGCACGAAGCACGACAGGTCGCGCGGACAGAGGGAACCCTCAATGAGTGAAGAGTGAAGAGTTAAGAGTGAAGAATTATCATTAGCTCCCTTGTCGTACGCAACCGCAGAGAAGTTGTTGCTTTTATTCTTCACTCTTAACTCTTCACTCTTCACTATAGTATTCGGCAGTTCGACCTTGAAGTCTCGAACGGTCGCGACGGTCTTTCCCACCTCTGCTTCGAGGGAAAGATGCTTGAGCTTGAAGCCGCTTTGTTCCGTGAAAGAGAGGTTGCGGAGGTCGAGCGAGAGTGAGTCCGGCTTGATGAAATGCACTCGGGCCGTCAAGCTTAAGTTCTTGACATGCAGGTGATGAGGGTCGAAAGACCCCTCAAAATCTCCTCTTAAAAGGGAGACATCCTGCTCCGAGATGTTTTCACCTTTGCTCTCACCCTTTAAGGGAGAACTGGAGAGGGTCTTGTCGAAACGCACTTCGCCGCGTCTCACCACCAAGGCTCCGATGGCGAGGTCGAGCGGGGAGGATGTCGTGTCTTTCTTCGAGAAGGCATCCACGATGAACTGGAAATTGAAGGGCTCGTCGCCGTCCTTGTATATCTTGGCCTTCGCGCCGATGAGCTGCGCCCCGCTTATCCGTATCTTCCTCTCTATCAAAGGCATGAAATCGACTTTCGCGGCGATTCGCGAGGCCCGGAGCATCAGGGTGTCGCGGCGGTCGTAAAGGTGGACGTTGTCCAGGACCACGCGCCCCAGCAGGTTCATCCGCACGTTGCCGATGCTCACCTTGCTCTTGATTTTGTCCTCCAGAAGCTGCGACGCGACACCTGCTCCCCACTTCTGGAAGGCGGGTAAGGACGTCAGAATCAGCAAGGCCAAGTAAATGCTTGCCAGCAGACCAACGAGGATGCGGAATATGTATTTAAGTGCTTTGATGAGCGGGCTGTGTTATGCGTTTCAATTTGCAAAGATACGAAGAATAAGTGAAAAGTAAGAAGTGAAAAGTGAAAAATTAAGAGTTGATGAACGAAAAATCTCCAATTGCACGCCAAAACGCGTCGCAATTCTCTCGATTATAGCATCAAACCACAAAGACAACGTTTCTCTATTACAAGAAAAACCTTTTACAAAAACGGCTTTTCCAGCATCCAAGAAACGACACAAAATGTTGTAAAGATTTTTCTGAAATGTCGCATTTCCTGCCTCAAAACGAGGCAAATTCCAACGCAACACGTCGCAACCGCCAACTCAACACGTGGCGTTTGCCCTCGCAACACGTCGCATCAGGCATTTCCTCACGTCAAATTCCTGCATATAACACGTCAACTTACCCACTTTATGCAGTCATATTCACCCACTCCCCTACTTAAGTTACTGATTATAAAGCAAACCCTATGCGCTCCGAGAATCAATTCTATTCACCCCTCACTCATCTCGCTCGCAAACACGCCACTCTCCAAGCGTCATTTTCTGCAGAAATCCTGACAAACAACTTACGATTCGGAGGGAATCATTATAGCACTTTCCTAACAGCGTTTACCTTTTCTTGAATTTCTTCGTCGGATAGCTGAACATTTTTCGGGCAGGAATTGATGAAGCGCTCAAGTTTGTCCATCTTGGCAGCGTCACCATTCATCACCTGTTCGTGGCTCTTCTTCAGAATCTTTACAAGTGCTTCGTTTGCGTCCATACTATCAGAAAGGATTGCCTTCATTTCTGATGAAAAGGTACGTAAAAGCGTCCTTTTTGCCAACTCTCCCAAAGGAAAATCATCGGAAAACATTCCTTTTCAAGGAAAAACTCGTGTAATATATGGTTTTCTCGCATTTTTTTTGTACTTTTGCGGCGCGAAATAAAGAATCAGGACGATGGAAGCAACTGTAACAAGAAAGAAACGAACTCGCGAAGAAATCCTTGCGTGGCTGGACGCAGCCCGTCAGCGCAAGGCGGCTTGGCAGGAAAAAGTTAGAGCTGAGTTTGCTGAAAGAGATCGTCTACGCAAGGAAGCAGCCGAATCTGGCTACTATGATTTGGAATGGGTGTAGACTATGGTTAAGCTCAACTCCTGGCAACTCAACATACATTCTCCGTATTGGACGGAATATGACGGGGATGCTTTGACCTTTACCACAGATAATGGCATTAAGTATGCCGTTGATTTTGACGAAGACTCCAACCCTTACTTCAAGGCGTATTGGCTGAATCTGACGAACCTTACAGGCAAACCTTCACCAAGCGACAAGAAGATTGCCCAGACCGTCATCTGTATCATCGAAGAGTTCTTTCGCCAGAATCCGGACATCCTCCTCTATATGTGCAGCACCGAAGGTGGCAAGCAGGCACAGCGTGCCCGTCTCTTCCTTCGCTGGTTCAACGGAGCTGAGCAGCAAAAGCATTATGTGGCACGTTCTGTTGAAGTGCGAGGCGAAGAAGGACGGACTGAATATGTGGCTCTCATAGTCCAGCGCAGCAATCCTCAGCTGGAGGAGATACTTGCAGTCTTCGACGAAGAAGCGGCCATGTTCAACGACATGAAACCTTAAGACTCAATGAGTCGTCAAAAGATATAAGAGAGAAAATAAACATTTTTTTATTAACCCAGATATGGCAAAAGTAATTAAGTTACGCAAAGGCCTCGACGTCAACCTCAAGGGCAAAGCCACGAAGGAGACAGCCAGCGTGAAGTGTCCGGGCGAGTACGCACTCGTGCCAGACGACTTCTATGGCGTGAAACCTAAGGTGGTGGTCAAGGAGGGAGATGCCGTGAAGGCTGGGGATG
>CAMJOE010000096.1:0-10863 GCA_946407485.1 uncultured Prevotellaceae bacterium
AGCCGACTGCTTTGTGCATGAGGTCGTGCGGATGGTGGAGGTGCATCTCGGCATAACGCAGGCACCAGAACGGGTCGCCCAGTTGCGTCGTCTTCCATGTGCAGACCATGCTCATGCGTTGTTTCCAAAGGTTATCGCTTTTGGCGAGGCTGTCGTGGAGCGCTATCTTGTAATCCCTGTCGCCGAGGCTTGAGGGCAGCATCAACCAAGCGCCCAATATCTTGTGGACAGAGAGGTCAACGAGGTCCCAGTTGTTCGCTTGCTCGGCATACTCGAGATACATTATTAATATATTATCACGGGCACGAATGGCATCCTCGTCGTTTATGAGACGTTTTGTCGCAAGGCTCTCGAACTTGGCAACAAGGATAAGAAAGCCGCAAAGGCGTACCTCGTGCCAACGGTTCATCAGCAGTTCGGGCACTTGACTTCGTCGAGTTTCGTCGCGACTCGGCCATTCAAGCGAGCTTGATGGCTCTCGCTGCTCCGGCACTTCCTCCAAGGGAAAGTCCTTCCAGACGGCTTTGACGACCTCCCTCGTCTGCGGCACTTTCAGGCCGAGAAACTCGTCGCCCTCGCCGTATTCGCCTTTGCCGGTCTTGAAGAAACGCATCAGGATTTCCCTTTGCTTCTCGTCGCGGAGCGACTCCATATAAGCGATGATGTCCTTTGCCGTCATTTCCTCTTCTTTAGTATTCGTGCCACAATGGAGCGGATTTCGTCGACATCCTTGTCTTGCTTCTTTGTCTTGCGTCTTGGCTTTCTGGACGAATCTGTCGGAAAGGCGTCGAGCATCGACATCTGCTTCTCGTGAAGATAAGTGTC
The DNA here is from genome assembly GCA_946407485.1 of uncultured Prevotellaceae bacterium. Classification (GTDB taxonomy): domain Bacteria; phylum Bacteroidota; class Bacteroidia; order Bacteroidales; family Bacteroidaceae; genus Physcousia. The sequence continues at coordinate 826 of CAMJOE010000096.1, forward strand.
GACGCTGAAGCCTTTCTCTGCAATCTTCGTGAGCAGATACTGGCGAGCAAGGCAAGTTTGTCGCAAGTCGGGTAGTGTGTTGCCCAAGCGACGAGCCGCCTGCTTGTTGTTTGTCTCGACCTTTTCGCTGAGCTCAATGGGAACAGCAAGGATGTCGTGCAGTTGGTGCGCAAAGTAGTCGGCGCTGCGCTTCACGCGCTCCAGGAAGTCCTTGCCGTGCAGGGCTTCGATGGGCATTGACTGGATCAGTTGCCGCCACTTGTCAGCCACGCCTCCGACACGTTCGCGGAGCAGCGAGAGCGCCTCGTTGTGCTTCCCCGTAAGTGCGGAGTGGTTGTGATAGAAGAACTCGTTGAAGAGGCGCATCATCGACTCTTCAAGATAAAGGATGGAGCGGAAGTCGAAGAGTTGCAGAAGGAGGTAGCGCTCGTATTCCTGCTTGAGCAGGGGCAGCTGCTGAATGCTCCTTTCTGCCTCGCTCTCTTGACGTGCGATGTAGCTATCGACGCGCTGGTCGCTCATGACGGCTCGCGCGTCGAGAGGCTTGGCCAGCACCAGTCCTTCGAGCGTGCGGCAGCGGCTCAGGGCAACATAAACCTGCCCTGGGGCAAAGCTTTGGTTGGCGTCGATGATGGCGCGGTCGAAGGTGAGGCCCTGACTCTTGTGGATGGTGATGGCCCAAGCCAGGCGCAAGGGCAACTGGCGGAACGTTCCCTGCACCTCCGACTCAATTTCCCTCGTCTTTTCGTTCAAGGTGTAGCGCGTGTTCTCCCACTCCAAAGGCTCAACCTCGATGGCTTCCGAGTCGCCCTCACAATAGACGCTCAGTTGCCTGTCGCTCGCCTCCTGAACCCGTCCGATGCGTCCGTTGTAGTAGCGATGCTCGCCGGTCGGGTCGTTCTTCACGAACATCACTTGCGCCCCTTCCTTCAGGACGAGCGTCTCGGCCGTGGGATAGGAGTAATCGGGGAATGTGCCCTTGATTTCCGCTTTGTATGTATAAGCAAAGCCAGGCAGTTTCTGCAGCTCCGACTCGTTGTAGTTGTTGGCGATGTTGTTGTGGGTTGTGAGGCGGATGTATGGCTCTTTCGGGCTGGGGACGAATGTCGAATCGTATCGCGTGTTGAGTTTCGCGAGTGCTTCTGCCGAGGGATGTCCGCTTCGCACCTCGCTGAGGAGTGCGATGAAGGCTTCGTCCTGCTGACGGTAGATGTGGCTCAGTTGGATGGTTACGTAGTCGATTTGCTGCAAGGCCTTCGAGCCGAAGAAGTACGGCGTGTCGTAGAAGGGTTTGAGTATCTGCTCGTCTTCGGGCGTGACGACGGGCGTGAGCTGTGCCAAGTCACCAATCATGAGGAGTTGCACCCCGCCAAAAGGTTCGCCATGCTCGCGGAAACGACGCAGCACGGCATCGATGGCATCGAGCAAGTCCGCGCGTACCATGGAGATTTCATCAATGATGAGCAAGTCCATCGAAGCGATAATCTTACGTTTCTCCTTGCTGAAGTCGAACTTGCTCTCCACCTTGGCACCAGGCACGTAAGGCGAGAGGGGCAGTTGGAAGAAGGAATGAATGGTGACGCCGCCTGCGTTGATGGCTGCCACGCCAGTCGGAGCGACCACAATAGGCCGCTTGCGTGAGCGCTCTATGACGGCCTTGAGGAACGTCGTCTTGCCCGTCCCCGCCTTGCCTGTCAGGAAGATGCTTCGCCCGGTATTCTCGACGAAGTCCCATGCCGTACGCAGTTCGCTGTTTTGTTGCATTTTAATATTGGAGATTAAAGATTAAAGATTACGGATTAAGGCTGATAGTGATGGTTGGCAGCAAAACAACCAAACTTTAATCTTTAATGGTATCAGCCGTAATCTTTAATCCTTAATCTTTAATCATTGTCAAATTCGTTTTAACCTTTGGTTCAACAAATGGCACAACTCGTCGGCCGTCATGCTGATGTCAACAACGGAGATAGACTCTTGGGCATTGATGAGGTGCTTGTTCATGGAACGGAGGAGGCGGCCGAAGATGCTGGCGTCCTCCATCTTTTGCCGTTCCACGCCTGGCTTGTAGTTGATGGCTACGAAGTTGTTATCCCCAAGTCTCCTGACCTCGAAGGACGCGACGTCGGCAAAGCGGACGTGCCACGTCTTCATTCCTCGGTAGGAGAATCCCTCGTCGTTGATGGTCAGGTGAGGCTGGTCGAAGAGCCTTTCCTTCAGGAACGACCAGAGCAACACGATGCTGCCGCAGCCGAAGAACACGATAGTGACCCATCCTACAACCAGATGATACACGTTCTTGTGCATATGAAGGATGAAGATGCCGGCAAGGACGAAGAGGATGCTTCCCAAAAACAGCAGCAGCATCCGCCAGAGAGAATGATATATCTTGACTTCTTTCATTGGTCTTTTACCTTTTTACCTTTTCACTTTTTTACTTTTTCAACCTTTCCTCTATAACGTTCCAGTCAATAATCTGCCAAAGCGCAGCAAGATGATCGGGCCGACGATTCTGGTAGTCGAGGTAGTAGGCATGTTCCCAAACGTCGAAGGTCAGCAGGGGCTTGAGGCCTTTCTGCACGGGATTGGCGGCGTTCACCTCTTGCGTGATGACGAGTTTGCCGTCCTTATCTGCTGAGAGCCACACCCAACCCGAGCCGAAGAGAGTCGCTCCCTTCTTCTGGAACTCGTCCTTGAAAGCCTCGAACGAACCGAAGTCGCGCTTAATAGCAGACCCTACCAAACCTCCCTTTAAAGGGGAGGCTTCCTTCCCCTTAAACTGACGGAAGTAGAGTTCGTGGTTCAAGATTTGTCCCGCATTGTTGAGGATGCCGCCACTTGCCTTGCAGACAATCTCCTCGAGGCTCGCCTCCTCGAATCCGCTGCCAGGCAGAAGTGCGTTGAGGTTATTGACGTAGGCGGCAAGATGCTTGCCGTGATGGAAGCCAATCGTGTCTTTACTGATGACTGGCTGCAGGGCATCTGCCTCGTAGGGCAATGCCATCAAACTAAACTTTCCCATACCTTATTATATTTATATAGTTTTGCGTCTGCAAAGATACGAAATATAATTGAAAATTGAAAATTGAAATGTTAAAAGATGCAACAAATCGAAAGATTTCTTGTAAAACGTTTGGTTTATAACGTAAACTAATTTACCTTTGCAGCGTCAAACGTTATGAAACACATCGAAACACTTTAATAATAACCACTTAACACAAGAAACTATGGAAGAGAACATGGAGCTGACTGCTGAGCGCAGTCTTGAGATTATTACCGAACAGATTGAAAAGAGTCGCCGAGCTGTGTCGAAAGATACGGGGCAGTGGCTTTTCGTAACGGGTTTGATAGCGATGATAATGTCTGTTATCGTGGCATGTGCCAACTATCTTACTTGGACTCCTCTTTTTCATTTGCTTTGGTTCGCCTTACCTGTCGTTATCTGGCTGGTGATGAAGCGCATCAACAGAAACCGTGTGCCTGTCCCTGAGAGCTTTGTAGGCACGTTGGTCAGGAAGACTTGGTACACCACCTTGGTCTTTGCCCTTGTTTATGTCGTTATTGCTACTGTATGGAATATCGTTTTGCAACACTATGAGAGTCCCGAAGTCTTTCTTCATGCTGGGATGCACATAACGCCTACTATCCTCACCTTGCTGGCTGTTGCGGTCAGCATGACAGGCCTGATCCTGAAGAAAAGCGCGTTGGTATGGTTCGGATTGCTGTCCTTCGTGATATTACGTTTCGGCTTATTCTCGGTTATAATAAGTCGTGTCTTGCCACCTACGGCGTTGACCAAGTTGAGTCTCGTCCGGCCTTGCGAGCTTATATTCCTCTTTGCCCTTGTCGGCCTGATGCTCCCCGGCTGGATGCTTAAAAGGGAGGACCCCCTCTAACTCCCCATTAAAGGGGGAGAAAATAAATGGTAAATTGTAAATGATTAAATGGTAAATAACTATGGTTTTCCAACCATTAGACCCGTTGTTGCACGCTGAGTTGCGACTTGCCGTGATGTCTCTGCTCATCGCCGACGTGGAGGCCGAGTTCCCTTATATCAAGGAGCAGACGGGAGCGACGGCAGGCAACCTGAGTGTTCAAATAGATAAACTGTCTTCGGCGGGTTACATCAAGGTCAAGAAGACGTTCAAGGGCAAGCGACCTTGCACGATTTGTCGCATCACGGCAAAGGGACAGAAGGCTTTCACGGCCTATGTCGAGGCCCTGAAGAGCTACTTGGATGTAAAAGTTGAAAAGGTGAAAAGTTGAAAAAGTAAGAGGGTGAAAAGTCTTTCTTGCTTGATTCATTTCAACTTTTCACCTTTTCAACTTTCATTTTTCCCTTTTCATATTCTTTTTTTTTTTCAGTTTTATTTCGTAACTTTGCAGGCGGAAAAAGGAAACATTATGAACGAGAACTTTGCCATACAACTGTTTGAAGGAAAGAAAGTCCGCTTCGTGTGGGACGAAGAAGCAGAGAAGTACTACTTTGCCATCGTGGATATAGTACAAGTTTTAACTGAGAGCCTTGATGCGACTGCGTATTGGCGAAAGCTGAAGCAAAGGCTGAAAGCGGAGGGAAATGAAACCGTGACAAATTGTCACGCTTTGAAAATGCCTGCTGCCGACGGCAAGCGACGCCTGACGGATGTGGCTGATTTAGAGCAAACGTTTCGCCTCATTCAGTCCATTCCCTCGAAGAAAGCGGAGCCGGTAAAGGCTTGGTTGGCCGAGGTAGGCGCCCAGCGCATCGATCAGATGATTGACCCCGAACTGACGTTCCAAATGGCTGTGGAGGACTACCGCCGCCAGGGATACAGCGACAAATGGATAAACGAGCGTATGCGTTCCATCGAGATGCGCAAGGAGCTGACCGACGAATGGCATCGCTCCGGCATTCACGAGCCGAAAGATTTCGCCATCCTGACCAACATCCTGACCAAAGCCTGGAGCGGAATGACGACGGGCGAGTACAAACGCCACAAGGGCCTGACCAAGCAGAACCTTCGCGACAACATGACCAACATTGAGCTTGCCCTGAACACGCTCGCCGAGGTTGCCACCACGGAGTATTCCCGTCAGTCGAATCCGCAGTCGATGGCTGAGAATGAGCGTATTGCGAAGGAAGGCGGCGAAGTGGCCCGCGATGCCCGCAGAACGATGGAACGCCGCTTGGGACACAGCGTGATATCTTCCGAACGCGCCTCCGACAGCATCAAGCAAGTGGAGAGTCACGAGGCAGACGCTTTGCCTCTGACTGACGAAACAAAAATAAATTAAAAATTAAGGATTAAGAAAGAAGAATTGAGAAATATTTCGTACCTTTGTACCGCGATTTAATTCTTAATTCTTAACTCTTCATTCTTAATTTTCCCAAGCACCATGAAGCGAGCTATTATACTTCCAGCCGTTGCAATCATCCTGTTGGCCACCTTTGTGGGACCTTATCTGTTGCTGCTTTTGATAGTCATCCCCATCGCTTATTTCTTCATAGATCGGCTTGAAAAGGCTGCTCCGAAGCGGGTTACATATGCCAGTATCGAGGAGGTCGAAGCGAAGTACGGGCAGCCGGACGATGCTGTGGTGCTTAGTGCGACGAGGGCCAACGAGCTGCAAGCCCTGATGCTCTTCTACAAGGCGCAGGACAAGGTGATTGTCTGTGGCGAGGAGATGAGGCTGAGCGACTTGGAGGGCGTGATGTCGAAGAACATGGCGACGCCCTATACGATAGACGAATATGCCGTTGTTATCGCGACGAAAGACCCGCTTCATCCCTCCATCCAGCTCCGCGTGGGCTATGACGGCGCCCTGGCTGGCGAGATAGCCGGCCAGATTGACCAGCACATCTCGCACGACTTCTCTGCATAAAACAGCCAACGCTTCATGTTGCATTCTTTGCAACATCATGTACATGCAATTGCAAGTTCATGTACTTTCAATTGCTGCATCGCGACAAAGCAATCAACTACGCCTGTCAAGTTTTACGGCGACACGTGCCAAGTCTGGCAATTACGCTTGTTAAGTTGCCAAACTAAGCGCGTGTCGTTTCCTTTTTCTCCTGCGCACATTATTTTTATTATAACAGGAAAAAATCAGAGCCAACACGAAGGAATTCTCAGGAAATTGTCGTATCTTTGCACGCGAAAAAAGTAACAAGCAAAGGTATGACGATAACTTTCTTCAAGACACCGCAGCGGAGCATCATCGCGACTGAGAGCAAGCAGGCTCTCACGGCTGCTGAAATCAAGAAACTCTGCTGGCTGTATGGCGGAGCAGAAATAGAAAAAGAGGAGAACCTGACGGGTGACTTCATCGGTCCTCGCCGCGAGATGATTACGCCGTGGAGCACTAACGCGGTGGAAATCACACAGAACATGGCCATCCAGGGCATTACGAGGATAGAGGAATACTACCCAGCCCCCTCCCCCGACCCCTCCCCCGAGGAGGAGGGGAGCACGGCGTCTGAAAGCCTCCCTCCTCGGGGGGAGGTTGGAGGGGGGCTTTTCGACCCCATGCTTCAGCGCCTGTATCACGGCCTGAATCAGGACATCTTCACCATCCACAAGCAGCCCGAGCCCATCATCAGCATCGAGAATCTGGAGGAATACAACGAGCAGGAAGGCCTTGCGCTGTCGCCCGAAGAGATTGAATACCTGCATAAAGTGGAAGGTCAGCTCGGCAGGAAACTCACTGACAGCGAGGTCTTTGGCTTCGCTCAAATCAATAGTGAGCATTGCCGGCACAAGATATTCGGCGGCACATTTATTATCGATGGCGAGGAGAAAGAGTCGTCTCTCTTCCAGATGATAAAGAAAACGACTCAGGAGAACCCCCATCACATCATTTCTGCCTATAAGGATAATGTGGCGTTTGCTGAGGGACCGGTCGTCGAGCAGTTTGCCCCGAAGGACCACAGCACGAGCGATTACTTCGAAGTGCGTGACATCGAGAGCGTTATCAGCCTCAAGGCCGAGACGCACAACTTCCCGACTACGGTCGAGCCTTTCAACGGGGCATCGACCGGCACAGGCGGCGAGATACGCGACCGCATGGGAGGCGGCACAGGTTCATGGCCCATCGCAGGTACTGCGGTGTATATGACGGCCTATCCAAGGACAGCCCCCTCCCCCAACCCCTCCCCCGAGGAGGAGGGGAGAACTGGCAGTCCGGCATCAGAAAGCCTCCCTCCTCGGGGGGAGGTTGGAGGGGGGCTGCCTCCCCGCAAGTGGCTCTACCAGACTCCTGAGCAGATCCTCATCAAGGCTTCGAATGGTGCTTCCGACTTCGGAAACAAGTTCGGACAGCCGCTCATCACGGGATCTGTCCTCACGTTCGAGCATCAGGAGAAGCCTCACCCCCAGCCCCTCTCCGAGGAGAGGGGAGAAAAGGGAGTCGCCAACTCAGCAAAGGACGCCCCTCTCCTCGGAGAGGGGTCGGGGGAGAGGCTCTATGCCTACGACAAAGTCATCATGTTGGCTGGTGGCGTGGGATATGGCACGAAGCGCGATTGCTTGAAGAAAAAACCTCAGAAAGGCAATAAGATTGTGGTCGTGGGAGGTGATAACTATCGCATCGGACTTGGTGGCGGTAGCGTTTCCAGCGTGGAGACGGGTCGCTATTCGAGTGGCATCGAACTGAATGCAGTACAGCGCGCCAACCCCGAAATGCAGAAGCGAGCCAACAATCTGGTGCGTGCACTTTGCGAAGAGGAAGTGAATCCCGTCGTCAGCATCCACGATCATGGAAGCGCAGGACACGTCAACTGCCTCTCCGAGCTTGTGGAAGAGTGCGGCGGACTCATTGATATGACGAAGCTTCCTATTGGCGACCCAACACTTTCGGCTAAGGAAATCATCGCCAACGAAAGCCAGGAACGCATGGGACTGCTCATCGACGAGAAACACATCGAGCATGTCCGCAAGATTGCAGAAAGGGAGCGCGCTCCGCTTTATGTGGTCGGCGAGACCACCGGCGATGCCCATTTTGCCTTCCAGCAAGGGGATGGGAAGCGCCCGTTCGACCTCGATGTGGCTCAAATGTTTGGCCACAGCCCCAAGACCATCATGCGAGACAAGACGGTGGAGCACAAGTACGCAGACATCGACCCTAAAGTCCTTAAGGACCTTAATGACCCTAAAGACCTTAAGGTCGCTCTCGAGCGAGTGCTTCAGCTTGAGGCCGTGGCCTGCAAAGACTGGCTGACCAACAAGGTGGACCGTTCTGTGACGGGCAAGGTGGCACGTCAGCAATGTCAGGGCGAACTGCAGTTGCCGCTCTCGGACTGTGGCGTGGTTGCCCTCGACTATCGTGGCGTGAAAGGCATCGCCACGGCTCTCGGTCATGCGCCACAGGCCGCTCTTGCCGACCCGGCTGCCGGTAGCGTCCTCTCTGTTGCAGAATCTCTGACAAATATCCTTTGGGCGCCGCTCGAAGAAGGACTCGACAGCGTCAGCCTCAGCGCGAACTGGATGTGGCCGTGCCGTGCTCAGGAAGGCGAGGACGCACGTCTCTATCAGGCAGTTGAAGCGTTGAGCGACTTCTGTTGCGCGCTTCAAATCAACGTTCCGACGGGCAAAGATTCGTTGAGTATGACGCAGAAATACCCCGATGGAACTAAGGTTATCTCCCCCGGAACAGTCATCGTCTCGAGTGGCGGCCTGGTGAGCGACATCAAGAAGGTCGTCAGCCCAGTCCTGCAGAAACGTCCCTCTACATTGTATCATATAGACTTCTCGTTCGACCAACTGCGTCTGGGCGGTTCCGCCTTTGCCCAAAGCCTTGGGAAGGTCGGGAGTGATGTGCCGACGGTGCGCGATCCGGAGTACTTCCGCGATGCCTTCAACGCCGTTCAGGACCTGATAAAGAAGGGTCTCATCCTCGCCGGACACGACATCTCGGCTGGCGGTCTCATCACCTGTCTGCTGGAGATGTGCTTCGCGAATACTGAGGGCGGACTCGACATCAACCTCGACAAGCTGAAGTGCGACGACCTGGTGAAGCTCCTCTTTGCAGAGAACCCGGGCATCGTGATACAGGTTGCCGACGAGAACCGCACGGAGGTCAAGAAGTTGCTTGAGGCTGCGGGCGTCGGCTATGTCAGCCTCGGCCGGCCTTCTGGCGAGCGCCGCATCCTCGTCCAAAAGGACGAGGCACAGTGGCTGTTTGACATCGACCAGCTGCGCGATGTGTGGTTCCGCACATCTTACCTGCTCGACCAGAAGCAAAGCTTCAATGGAAAGGCCAAGGAACGCTACGAGAATCTGGGCAAGCAACCGCTCAAGTGGCAGATGCCGAAGGGCTTCACGGGCAAACTCAGCCAGTATAACCTGAACCCGGACCGTTGGAAAATTGAAAATTCAAAATTGAAAAATGAAAACAAAGACGGCGGTAGTCTTCAATCTTCAATCTCCAATCTTCAATCTCCGAAAGCAGCAATTATTAGAGAAAAAGGCACAAATGGCGAGCGGGAAATGGCCTACATGCTCTACTTGGCAGGCTTCGACGTGAAGGATGTCATGATGACCGACCTCATTACAGGTCGCGAAACGCTCGACGACATCAACTTCATCGTCTTCTGCGGCGGCTTCTCGAACAGCGACGTACTCGGTTCGGCAAAGGGTTGGGCAGGTGCTTTCCTCTACAACCCCAAGGCGAAAGAGGCCCTCGACCGCTTCTATAGCCGTCCCGACACACTCTCCCTCGGCGTCTGCAACGGGTGCCAGTTGATGGTGGAACTCGGGTTAATTCATAATTCACAATTCACAATTCATAATGAAGACACCTCAGAAACAATTATGAATTATGAATTAAGAATTAAGAATTCCGCAAGAATGTTGCACAACGACAGCCATAAGTTCGAGTCAGGCTTCGTCGGCCTGACCGTTCAGCCCAATAAGAGCGTCCTGCTCGAAAGCCTGAGCGGGTCGAAGCTCGGCATCTGGGTGGCTCACGGAGAAGGCAAGTTCAGCCTGCCCGGCAAGGAGGAAGATTACAACATCGTGCTCAAGTACAGCTACGACGGCTATCCCGCCAACCCGAACGGCA
>CAMJOE010000097.1:0-10848 GCA_946407485.1 uncultured Prevotellaceae bacterium
AACATCACGTGCCTAAATTGATAACATCACGTGCCTAAATTGATAACATCACGTGCCGCGTTTAGAAACACAACGTGAGGTGACGAAAAAATAGCCGTGTTCAGTTGGTGGACCGAACACGGCTGATTATTTATAATCCTCTGTTGTCGAGGGATTACTGTGCCGTGAAACTCGTCACTTGGTTTGTGCCCGTGGCGGAGCTGCCGAGGTAGAGGCCGTGCCACGCGGTCGTGGCGTCGGTGGGCGCTGCCGTGCTGTACTTCACTGTGTAGCTGCTGCCTTTCGTCATGCCTGTTGCGGTGAAGAGCGACAGGCTGCTGCTGAAGCTGGCTTCCACGGCGTAGGTGACGAGGTTGTTGCCGCTCGCGTCGGCCAACGTATAGTAACGGTTCGGCGCATAGCTGATGCTGGAAGTGCTGAGGCAATAGCCCTGCACGGCACTTCCGATGCTGCTGGAGGAGCCACCCCAACCGCCCCAACCGCCGCCACCGCCTTGGTTAGCGCCGCCGCTGATGCCGATGCCGTAGCCCGTTATCTGGATATAAGAGTTGTTGTCGCAGTCGAAGCCCTCCTCCGGCGCTCCTTTCGAGGAGTAGCTCAGCACGACACCGTTGCCTATCTGTATGGCGCCGGCCTGTCCGTAGTTACTGTCGATGGCATCGTTTCCGTAGCCATGACAGACGACGATGCCGCCGTCGAAGCGTATCGCGCCTGCCGCATTGAGGCAATCGTCGTAGCATTTGAAGTAGTGCTTGCCGCCGTTAAAGACTATCGAGGCATTCGACTTGAGTTTGCTCTCCAGTCCTTCCGCTCCCTGAGTGCCGGTCGTGACGACGGTCTCGCCTCCGTTGACGGTGATGGCGCCTGTGGCTTTGATGGCCTTTGCCGACGAGGTGCTGAGGTACTTGGCACCCGTCGTGCTGACGGTCAGGACAGGTCCCTCGGTGTCGCTCACGCCGACGACGAGCGTGCCGTCGCTCTTGATGCCCTTGCCTCCAGCGCCTGTCATGCTGATGCTGATGGTGCCGCCCTGCAGGTTGATACTGCCGTCGGAGGTCAAGCCCTTGGCTGTCGAGTAGCTGCTGGTAGTGCCGGTTCCGCCGCCGCTATTGGTGATGGTGACGTTGCCACCCGTCGTCAGCAGCACTTTGTCGCAGGAGATGCCCTTCGCAGCAGCGCCGGAGTTGTTGATGATGACAGTACCGCCGCCGATGCTGATGTTGCCGTCGCCCTTGATGCCTGCGGCAGTGGCGAACTTCCCGCTTGAAGGCGTGACGGAGCCGCTGCCCGTGATGGTGCCGTCCGCATAGCGGGAAGTGTAGTCGGTCACGGTGAACGTATAGACGGTGCCGCTTCTCTGCGGGTTCGTTGTATTGATATAATAATAGACGGAAGGGTTCGTGTCGGTCGGTCCGGCGACTGACGATGTGCGGATTGTATAGGTCTGTCCGCCGCCGCCACCGCCCGGGCCGCCGCCGCCCTGACGCGTGTAGTCGTCGCTCGCAAAGTAGAACTGCTGGTCGGGAGCCTCGTCGAAGTCGTAGTAATAGAATGTGCGCGTGGTCTGCCCCGTGGCCTGCACGGTGATGGTATTGGTCAGCTGGTCCACTCTGGTGCCGTCCGCGGTGTAGAGATAGACGACGCTCTTCCAGTACTGGCTGCTTGTGCTGCTGAGTGCGACACAGATGCGATAGACGGGCTCCTCGTCGCCGTCGTCACCGCCACCGCCGTCACCGCCTCCGTCGTCACTTACCTCCACGTTTCTCGAGAGGTCGAGAGCGGCGCCGGAGCCAAGGGCCTTGATGTCGATGGTGGGCGAGGCGTCCCCTTCGCTGATGCTGAGGTTGCCGTCGGCACTGATGCCCTTGCCCGCCTCGGCAGTATTGTTGATGACGATTGAGCCGCCGCTGATGTCGAGGTCGCCGCTCGCCTTGATGCCGACCACGTAGCCCGGGTCGTTGTTCTCCACGATGTACTTGCCGCTCTGGGTGATAGAGAGCTCTCCCGCGCTGATGCTGAGGTCCGATTTGCTCTTGAGGCCTTTGTTGCCGTCGCCTGTCGTAGTGAGGGTGATGACGCCTCCCGTGATGCTCATCAGGCTGTCGCTCTTGATGGCGGCTACGTCGCGCTCGGTGACGGAGACGTTGAGTGTGCCGCCTCGCAGCATGACCTGTCCGTCGAGGTCATCGCCCTCCGTGGTCGCTTCGGCCTGTATGCCGTCGCCCTTCACGCCGCTGACCGTCACGGTGCTGCCGTTCATCTTGAAGTACTGACCCGCATGGATGCCGTCTCCCTCAGCACCGACGACGCTGATGCCGCCCGTGGTGCTCTTCACCAGCATGTATTCCTTGGTCTTGATTGCGTGGGTGTAGTTGCCTTTCACGGTCAATGTGCCGCCCTTGCTGACCTCGAGGTGTCCCTTGCAATACAGGGCAGCCTTCTGTCCGAGACTGTCGGGAGCGTCCTCCAGATAGTTGTCCGTCCCCTCTTGCAGCTCGAGGGCGATGCGTTTGCCGCACTTGATGTCGAGCGCCGCCCCTGTCGTGCTCTTCAGGTTCAGGCCGGAGAGCCGGATGCAGGCCTTGTAGGCGCCGTTGTACGTGAAACTGCCCGCCGCACTCTCTCCGCTGAGGATGAAGCACATCTCGCGGTCGGTGTTGTCGTTCGTCAAAGTAACCGCGGCGCCGCTCACCTCGCTGGTGATGCCGACGACGTTCGCAGGACTGACCGTCGCCTCTGCCCCGTCGTAGGTGACATACAGCGTGTCGGTCACAATTTTGCCCATTTCATCGGGATTTCTGAAGGTAATGCTGTCCACTTCGCTCACATCGAAAGTGGCATCGCCGACGGTTATCTTGTCGTCTGCGAAGAGGATATCCATCACGTCGAACCTGGTGTAGGTGCCGTTTTTCCAAAAGTAAAGTCCGTCTATCTCAGCAGCCGATAGCGCAAGCAGGCATACAGCCATGCCGACGGAAAGAATGTATTTGAAGGTTTTCATAATATATAATAATGTATATGACTATAAACGATGGCAAATATAGGACTTTTTGCTATTGATTCGTTCGTTTTAAGGAATATTGTTTATGCAATTCCTACCAATTGTATAAACTGTGGCGATAAATCCCGCTTGCAGGCAGAAAAAGAAACGCCGCGGGTGATGTTTAAGTTTTGAACAAAAAAAATCCTTTTTTCTTTTGCGGTTCGTTCACTTATTCGTAACTTTGACTGACGTCGAACTTACTCTCGTTCGGGACCGCAAAACAAAAAAATTCCTTTTTTCTTTTGCGGTTCGCTCACTTATTCGTAACTTTGCACCACGTTTCGCAGGATATAACGAATATGAAAAGGTTCTTAACCATCGCAGCCCTCGTGCTTGTCGCGTTGCAGACGAGTGCCCAGAGGGATTACAAGTTCACCGCAAAGCTGGGCGTCGGCCTGTCGTCGGTGGTGGGCAGGAATGCCGACACGAAGGTTTTCGTTGCTGCTAAGGCCGGCCTGTCCTACGACTTGAAACTCTTCGGCAACCTGTATCTCATCCCCGAGGTCGACTTCGACCTGAAGGGCTTCAATCCTAAATACGTCAACAACTTCACCAGGGACAAGGCCATCCTCATGGCATACGTGCAGGGCACGCCTCACGTGGCATATAAGTTCCGACTGAACGAAGGCCGCAACATCGTGCTGAAAGCCGGCCCTTACTTCGCCTACGGAGTGGTGGGGAGCAGCGTGAACGTCACCGACTTCTGGTCGAGCTACGAGGTTGACATCTTCGACGGCATCCGACGCTTCGACATGGGCGTCCATGCTGGCCTGGCATACGAACGCAACCACTTCAGCTTCGGAGCGGAATACAGTCGCGGACTGCGCTCCCTCGCCCCTGATGTCAGCATCTACAACCAAGCCTTCGGACTGGTGCTGGGATATAAATTCTAACCAAAGACAATACGACGGCTCTGCCCTCGCTACATATGAAAATGAAATATACGAAATATCTGCTCCTGCTTCTCTTGGTGACGTCGTGCGCCTCCCGACGCGCTGTGCGCCACCATGGCTACCAGACCTACACGCCACCGCCTGCGCCGGTACAGGTTCAGGTGCCTGCGCCGGTCGTCGTGGAAGAGGAGTCGGAGGCGGAAGAGCCTGTGGTGAGCGCCCGCCCGCTCATCTCACAGGTGCACCGTGCTCAGCAGGGGACTTGGCAATACGAAAAGCAGCAGGCCCTCGACCAGCTCTGTCAGTCGCCCATCTTCGAGACGTCGCAACTCGGGCTCTACGTGTACGACCTGACGGACGGACAGCCGCTCTATGCCATCAACGCTGCTCAGCGGATGCGACCCGCCTCGTGCCAGAAGATAGTGACTGCCGTGACGGCCCTCAACTTCCTCAAAGAAGACTACAAGCTCACCACGGACTTCCGCATCGCGGGAACGGTGAGCGGCGGCGTCCTCAATGGCGACCTCATCGTGGTGGGCGGCATGGACCCCCTCGTCACTGCCGACGAACTCCTCCAGGCCGCTGCCTCCATCAAGCAGCAGCAGGGCATAGGAACCATCGCGGGCAACATCATCTACGACTGCTCGATGCGCGAGAACACGCCGCTCGGCTGGGGGTGGTGCTGGGACGATGACTACGGACCGCTCTCGGCCCTGCTTGTCGATGGCAAGGACAACTTCGAGAACAAATGGCTGGATGCGCTCTCAAAAGCCGGCATAAAAGTTTCCTACAACGCCTCCAGAGCGGACAAGAGGGGAGGACGACAGCAGAAGAGCGTCTATGCCATCCGTCACTACCTCGACGACCTGCTGGTGCCGATGATGAAGAACAGCGACAACATCTTCGCCGAATGCCTTTTCTACCAGACGGCTGCCACGACGGGAAAGAAGGGGGCTGGCCACAAGGAAACGGCTCAGCGGACAGAGGAGCTGCTCAACAAGATAGGGGTTGACCCCTCTCCCTACAAGGTGGCGGACGGCAGCGGCCTTTCGCTCTACAACTACGCCTCGGCGGAAATGCTCGTCGCACTGCTCGGCTATGCCTGGCGAACGGAATCCATCAGGCAACACTTGCTGCCGTCGCTGCCCGTGGCTGGCTATGACGGCACCCTGCAGAAGCGCATGACAGGCACCGAGGCCGAGGGAAACGTCCGCGCCAAGACAGGTAGCGTGATGGGCATCTCCTCGCTGGCAGGCTACCTCACTACGGCCAGCGGACACGTCCTCGCCTTTGCCATCATCAACCAGGGCATCAATTCCTCAGCCATGGGACGCGCCTTCCAGGACAAGGTCTGCCAGGAGCTCTGCAGATAAACGGTAACAACCGCACTACGACATAACGTCACAACGAAAGAATCGAAGTTTAATAATTAAAAAGAAACGTATTATGAAAAAGATTTTATTTCTGATGGCTTTGGTCATCTCACTGCCTGCCATGGCACAGAGCATGTACGACGGCAAGTCGTGCGCAGATTGGGAAAACGAGTTCGACCTCGAAGTGGACAAACTCAAATCTGAAATCAGCATCCTGAAGAAAGAGGCGAAAATCAATCCCGATGCAAGCATCAAGGACAAGATTAACCAAAAGACTGCCGAACTGAAGAAGGCTCAGGCCAACCTGAAAGTGGCAAAGAAGGCTGCCGACTTCGAAAGGAACGGCGAAAAAAACCTCGACAAGGCTCAGGACAAATCCGTGAAGCTGCAGTCGAAGCACGCTAAGGAGAGCGACAGACTCTCGAAGCTGCAGTCGAAGGTAACAAAGGCGGAAAACGACGTGTCGAAGGCTGAGCAGAACCTGCAGAAGTCGAAGCAGAAGCTCGAAAACCTCAAGCAGGAGATTGAATCCACTCAGAAGAACATGGGCAACCTGAAGGAAGAGAACGAACAGGCTAAGGACGACATCACCAAAGCTAAAGACGTCAGGGAACAGGCCAAGAAGATGCTCATCAACGGTATCAGGAGATAACGGGACGCTTCGTGAAGCATCAGCAAACGCCACGTGTGGGAAAAGCCTTTTCCACGTGTGGCGTTTGGCTTTCCTTCACGTAGGAAGTCCAGTCCCTACGTGTAGGGACTCCAGTCCTCACACGTGTGGACTCCAGTCCCCTCACGTGGGAACTATTTCCCCGACAAGTGCCAGAGGACAATGCCTGCCGTCACGCTGACGTTCAGACTGTGTTTCGTGCCGTACTGCGGTATCTCGAGGCAGCCGTCGCACATATCGACCACCTGCTGCTGCACGCCTTTCACCTCGTTGCCCAACACGACGGCATACTTCCTCCCGGCCTTTCGCTCGAAGTCCTGAAGCATCGTGCTGCCCTCGCATTGCTCAATGGCGAGGACGATGTAGCCCTGTTCCTTCAGCCACGCGACAGCATCCTCGGTCCGCTCGAAGTACTTCCAGCTGACACTTTCCTCAGCACCGAGCGCCGTCTTATGTATTTCGGGATGAGGAGGCCTTGCCGTGATGCCGCACAACACGACGCCCTCGATGCGGAAGGCATCGCTGCTGCGGAACACGCTGCCTACATTGTAAAGACTGCGAACATGGTCCAGCACCACCACTATCGGCTGCTTGTCCGACGCCCTGTATTCAGCCACACTCATGCGGCCCATCTCCGTCACTTTCAACTTTCTCATGCCCGATTCTCTGATTTTCTACATTACTCAATATAATAATATGTGGACAAAGTTAACAAATATTGTGGATAACTGTGTTGATAAACCCGTAGTTATTCACACTAATTGCAGCTTTTCGAAGCCTCAACACCCGTTATCCACATCAAATATAAGTTATAAAACACCCTTCAACACAAAAAAAGATACTTATCAAGACGGCATGTCGAGGAAAATTATTAACTTTGCCTCTTGTTAGCATATGTTGATAACTCTGCACCCCTCTGCGCAGCAAACTACTATATATAAAGAGAAAGGAAAAAAAGCGAAACGGTGGAAAACTGATGTGGAAATGTTGAAGGAGTGTTCATAACGTTTTTCCCGATGAAATGGGACAAAATCTTATCAACATATCAACACCGTATCATCATCGTCATCATATTTAATATCTAAAAATAATATAAAAGAAATAATATAATTAAGATGGTTGAAAACAAGTGGAAAACTGCCGGCTTCGTGAATGAAGACGTGCCGGAGGGTGTGGACATGAAGGCTGAGATACGCCGGATGTGCAAGGAGAAGAATGCGGTCATCATGGCGCATTACTACACGCAGGGTGAGATACAGGACATTGCGGACTTCGTGGGCGACAGTCTTGCGCTGGCTCAGCAGGCTGCGCAGACGGATGCCGACATCATCGTGATGTGCGGCGTACACTTCATGGGCGAGACGAACAAGATTCTCTGCCCGGACAAGAAGGTGCTTGTGCCTGACCTCAATGCCACTTGCTCGCTGGCAGAAAGCTGTCCGCCGAAGGAGTTCGGCGAGTTTGTGAAGGCTCATCCCGGGCATACCGTCATCAGCTATGTGAACACGACGGCTGCCATCAAGGCCCTCACGGACGTAGTCGTGACGAGCGGCAACGCGCTGAAGATTGTCAACTCGCTGCCCAAGGACGAGAAGATCATCTTTGGCCCCGACCGCAACCTCGGCAACTACATCAACTCGATTACTGGCCGAGAGATGCTCCTCTGGGACGGCGCCTGCCATGTTCACGAGAAGTTCAGCCTGGAGCGTATCCTCGAGTTGAAGGCCGCCCATCCTCAGGCCAAGATACTTGTCCATCCGGAATGCAAGGGGCCAATCGTCAAGGTGGCCGACAAGGTGGGCAGCACGGCCGCTCTCCTCAAGTTCAGTCAGGAGGACGAAGCAACGGAGTTCATCGTCGCCACAGAGAGCGGCATCCTCCACAAAATGCAGCAAGCCTGCCCGCAAAAGGTCTTCCTGCCTGCCCCACCCGACGACAGCACCTGTGCCTGCAACGAGTGCAACTACATGAAGCTCATCACGATGCAGAAGCTCTACAATTGCCTCAAGTACGAATGGCCGGAGATAGAGGTGGACAGACAGGTGGCAGAGCAAGCCGTGAAGTCAATCAACCGGATGCTCGACCTTTCGGCCTCCTAAATCTCTAATTTACAATTGTTATTTTTTATTTTTTCAATATTCAATTTTCAATTTTCAATATAATAAGTGTCCTCGCTTATAACTGACCTCGCCTATATTCTTGTTGTTGCCAGCATCGTGACAATCATCTTCAAGCGACTGCGGCAACCGCTCGTCCTGGGCTATATCGTGGCCGGCTTCCTTGCTGGACCGCACATGCCCTACACGCCTTCCGTGACCAGCATGGACGGCATCGACGAGTGGAGCAAACTGGGTGTCATCTTCCTCATGTTCACACTCGGACTGGAGTTCTCGTTCAAGAAGATACTGAAGATGGGCATGCAGCCCATCCTGACTGCCGTGATGGTGATGTTCTGCATGATAGGCGTCGGCGGAATGATTGCGTCGTTCTTTGGCTGGAGCCACATGGACAGGCTCTTCCTGGGCGGTATGCTCAGCATGAGCTCCACGACGATTATCTATAAGGCTTTCGACGACCTCGGCCTCCGAAGCAAGCGCTTTGCCTCCGGCGTCATTTCTGTTCTCATCATCGAAGACATTCTGGGCATCCTCTTGATGGTGATGCTCAGCGCTTTGGCCGTGAGCCGCACCTTCCAGGGACTCGAGCTGATTAAGAGCCTGATGCAACTCGGCTTCTTCCTCTTGCTGTGGTTCATGGTCGGCATCTACATGTTGCCTATCATTTTGAGAAAGGCAAAAAAATACATCAACAGCGAAACGCTGCTCGTCGTCTCCGTCGGCTTGTGCTTCTTGATGGCTGTGATAGCCACGGAGGTCGGGTACAGTCCTGCTTTCGGTGCTTTCATGATGGGCAGCATCCTTGCTGAAACCCTTGAGGCAGAAAACATTGAGAAGAGCGTCGCTTCTTTGAGAGACCTCTTCGGCGCCGTATTCTTCGTGTCGGTCGGCATGATGGTGGAGCCCTCGATATTGAAGGAATACTGGCTTCCGATACTTATCCTGACTTTCGCCGTCGTGGTCGGACAGATGTTCTTCGGCAGTCTGAGCTTCTTTGCGACGAGTGGCAACGTGCAGACCGCCGTCAGAAGCGGCTTCTCGATGGTGCAGATAGGCGAGTTCGCTTTTATTATCGCGGGCTTGGGACAAGAGTTGGGCGTCACCAGCCAATTCCTTTACCCCGTCGTCGTCTCTGTGAGTATCATTACGACCTTCCTGACGCCCTACATCATCAAACTCGCTCCGCAGGCCGCCAATCGCATAGAAAAATCCATGAGCAGCGAGTTGTTGTCGCTCATCAATCGTGGTAAGTCGCTGTCTATCAATAAACGAGCTCAGCGCCTCATGCTTTCGCCGGCAAATGCGTGGCGTCGTCTGTTCAGGGATTTGTTGTTTTATACGGCCGCCTATCTCACGATAAGTATTGCTGTCATCATGTTCTGCTATGCGACCGTTCTTCCTCTGTGCAAGCACTTCATCGGTGAGTGGTACGGCACGCTCGTTTGCGGCATCATCACCCTACTGCTTCTGTCGCCTTGCATCAGACCTATTGTCGTCAAGAAAATGCACAGTCGCGAGGTAAAATACCTGATTTCATCGGGAAAAATGAATGCTTTTCTCGTGCGGCTTGTCCTGTCTGCGAAGTTTCTCTTGGGCCTTATATTAATATATGATGTAGTTGAGTACGTTTCGCCGCTCTGGTGGCTTTGGAACGTTCTTATCAGTCTGGCAGTCCTCGTATTTATAGTGCTGAGCCGATTTGTCAAGTACACGAGCATCAAGATGGAGCGCACGTTCAAGCAGAACCTGCAACTCAGGGAGCAACAGGCCACTTTGAGCTACGGCAGAAAACTCAGGGGAAAGGACCTGCAAATAGCGCGGGTGAAGGTGCCTGCCCATTCCCGTTGGGGCGGAAAGACGCTTTCGCAGCTCCATTTCGGCAAAAACGACCGCGTGCATATCGCGGCAATCCTGCGGGCGGGACACCGAATAAACATTCCCGGCGGCAGCCATCGCATCTATCCCGGCGACGAGCTGGAGGTGGTGGCTGGCAGCGAAGCCATCGAGTCCTTGCGTGCCAGAAGCGAACAGGAAGTGCTGCCTCTGCCCGAGCGAAACAAGGAGACGCACAACCTGACCGTCATCTCCATCAAACTCAGCGAGAGCAGTCCCCTCATCGGTAACACTTTGCAAGATATCGACTTCCGCCTGCGTTACCATTGCATGGTGCTTGGGGTGGAGAATCAGGAAGGTCATCTCGACACCATCCAAGCCAAGCGTCAGTTCGCTCCAAACGACATCGTCTGGGTCGTGGGCGAGGAAGCCGACCTCAGCATGCTCTCGATGGTGATTTAAACTCTTTTCTTTCTTTTTTCTTTGATTAAAAGGAATAAATCACTAACTTTGTAGCGCGAAAGACAGAACACAGTTGCATGAACGAAGTTCAAACCATACAAAACAAGATATACGAGATACGAGGTCAGCGCGTGATGCTCGACTTCGACTTGGCTATGTTGTATAGTGTTGAAACACGTGTGCTTAATCAGGCAGTAAAGCGTAATGCAGAGCGTTTTCCTACTGATTTTATGTTCCAACTCACGGCAGAAGAATGGTCATTTATCTCATCACAATTTGTGATGACATCACGATTAAAACGACCTAAATCAGCCTTACCCTTTGCCTTCACAGAACATGGTGCACTCATGCTTGCAAGTGTGTTAAGAAGTGATGTTGCCATAGATATGAGTATTAAGATAACTCGTGCCTTTGTTGCAATGCGCAGTATGGTGGCTGTATTGTCTAATACTGCTGC
>CAMJOE010000098.1:0-10777 GCA_946407485.1 uncultured Prevotellaceae bacterium
ACTCCCCATTATAACTCCCCATTATAACTCCCCATTATAACTCCCCATTATAACTTCTCTTCTTAATTCTTAATTCACAGTTATGAGGTCAAAGGTTCTTCGCCTGCTCTTGGTCTTTGTTCAATGTTCAATGGTCAATGGTCAATGGTCAACGGCATTGGCTCAGGAGCAGTACTATCGCAAGGCTGAGGGGTTGCGTGGCACACAGCTCAAGGAGGCTCTGCACAACCTGATTCAGCCTCTCTATGTGCTCGATTATGGCGGCGGTGCAGGCAAGACATGGAGCGGCTTCTATGCGACCGACCAGATGGAAGACATGCAGGTGCGCGACCGCTACAGCAATACGGTTCGATACTTCAATCCCGACATGAGCGCCGTCAGCAACATGAACATCGAACACATCTGGGCCAACAGCTGGTGGGGACATGAGAAGAACAACGCCTACTGCGACCTCTTCAACCTCTACCCCGCCGATGCCACAGCAAACGGACGCAAGAGCAACAACCCCATAGGCATCGTGGACGGCACCGTCTCTTACACAAACGGCGTCACTAAGGTGGGCAAAAGCAGCAGCTATCGTGCCGACAGCCTTATTACGGTCTGGGAACCTGCCGACAAATGGAAAGGCGACTTCGCGCGTACATATTTCTATATGGCCACCTGCTACAGCCACATGACTTCGCTCTGGACCACCACAGAAGGCCTGCTGACTGTTGACCCTGACAGTCCGCTCCTGATGCGGCCCTGGGTCTATAACCTCATGCTCGAATGGGCAGAAGCCGACCCACTCGACGAGATAGAACAGGAACGATGCAACGCCATCTGCGAGATACAAGGCAACCGCAATCCCTTCGTCGATTATCCCGAACTTTGCTACTACATCTGGGGCGACAAAGCAGAAGAGCAGTTCTATTGCACAGAAGAACATGGAGCCGAGATATTCGTGCCAGCAGCAAGCGAGGAAATTGACTTCGGACTTCATCCACTCTCGCGACCCTTCTCGGCAAAAGTGCAAGTGCGAGGCAGAGGATTGAGCAACGGAGCCAGTCTTGCCGTGGACGACGAAAGCTTTGCACTCTCACAATTTGTTCTTTCTTCTGATGAAATCAATCAAGGCACAGACGTCAGCATCTCCGTAACACCCTCAGAAGAAGGCACCTACACCACACTCCTACTGCTCGAAGGCAGCGGCTACATTCAGCATACACCTCTGACGGTATCCTTCATCGACGGCATCCCAGCCTATCCAGCCACAGATATCGTCTGTGCCGTCAGCAGCCGACGCTTCAATGCAAACTGGATGAACTACGAGCCCGACGCAACCTACACCCTCAACGTCTATACAAAAGATGCAGACGGACAGACAAAAGCCTTCGGCACCTACACCACAACCGACACAACCTATCAGGTCAAGAGCGTCTCGCCCAACACCACTTATTACTATCGGGTCAGCATCATCGAGGACGGCTCAGAACGCGTGGGCAGCAACGAAGTGAAGGTCGAAATGCCTGATGTAGCCCCAGTCTTCTCTGTCAGCACCGAAGACATTGCCCTTACTGCCACACCTGGCAACCCAAGCGCTCCTGCACAAGTCTCTGTCACGGCAATGGCAGTTCCCAGGTATGTAACAGACGTCAGCACAAGCGCTCCGTTTGAAGTCAGCAGCGACGGCGTAGTATGGTCGCAGCAACTCACGCTCACAGGCACAGGGCCGTCATTCTTCGTGCGCTTCGGAGGTGCTTTCGAGGAAGGCGACTATGAGGGCGAAGTCATTGTCAGCACAGAAGGCCTGGACGACAAAGTCATCTCAGTCAGCTGCAATGTCGATGAGACGAAATCGTTCTTCGAAGACTTCGAGACTGGCAGCAAGGGCGCTTATGCTGCGGCGGAAGTCACTTGCAATGCCGCCACTTGGGAGATGAGCAATGCCCTGCTTGCTGCCGACGACAATGCACTCGACAAGAAATGTGTCCGCATGAAGGGCTATGTCAAGTCAGGCACGACCATCACCACTCCAGCCCATATCATGATGACAACAGACAAGGTGAACGGCTGCGACAGCCTTTGGTTCTATGCTGGCAGCTATGGCAACGATACAGGAGTGAAGATGTCGGTCAGCTACAGCACAGATGGCGGAAAGACATGGATGAAGTTTGTCTCGTCGCTCGCAATAGGAGAGATGCAACGCTATGGCTACAAGATAAACCGAGACGGCAACATTCGCCTCAAGTTCGAGAGCGAGAACACAGGCAACAAGCGCGTCAACATCGACAACGTGCAGATGAGCGACTGGGAAGACCCGACCCTCCTTAAAGACATTAAGGACCTTAAAGACTTTAATGACCTTAAAGACCTTAATGACCTTAAAGACCTTAAAGACCTTAAAGACGGCATCTTCGACCTAAGCGGACGCAAGATTGTGAATCGCAAATCGGCAGGTCCAGTCATCATTGAGCAAGGCAAGAAGAAGATTCGCAAGTGACAGCCTCACCCCTAACCCCTCTCCGAGGAGAGGGGAATAAATAGTAAAAAAAAATAACAGCCTCCCCTAGCCCCTCCAAAGGAGGGGAGAATAAATTACTAAATAGTTAAATAGTAAATAAATCGTAAATAGTAAATCGTAAAATCGTAAATTATTTGTTAAATCGTAAATTACTAGATGAGATACTTCATCACCCTTTCCTACGACGGCACGCGCTATCATGGCTGGCAGATACAACCTAATGGCGACAGCATTCAAGGGCGATTGCAGGAAGCACTCTCTACCCTACTTCGCCAACCAATCGAGGTCGTTGGAGCAGGAAGAACAGATACTGGAGTGCATGCCAAAATGATGGTGGCGCACTTCGACTTTGACCCTTCGGAATCTCCCATTAAAAGCGAAGCCAATCGTCCTGTGTCCTCTTTCATTAATAACGATTTCGAGAGGGACCTTGCCTACAAACTCAACAAACTTCTTCCCCAAGACATTGCCGTACAAGAAGTTCGACAGGTCAGCGACGACATGCATGCACGATTCTCCGCCCTCGCGCGCACGTACCATTATTATATTCATACGCGCAAAGACCCTTTCCTTTTTGCTTACAGCTGGCAAGTCCCCTTCAAGCTCGACTTCTCCCGAATGAACGAGGCGGCTAAAGTGTTGCTTGAGTACAGGGACTTCACAAGCTTCTCGAAAGTGGGCACAGACACAAAGACAAACCTTTGCGACATCAAGGAAGCCTTTTGGCAAGAAGTCGCACCAGACCAATGGCGCTTCACCATCACCGCCAATCGCTTCCTTCGCAACATGGTTCGAGCCATCGTAGGAACTCTCGTTGAAGTCGGCCGAGGCAGGACAAGCATTGAAGACGTTCGCCGCATCATCGAAGCCAAAGACCGTTGCAGTGCTGGCGAAAGCGTCCCAGGCAAAGCCCTCTTCCTCGTGGACATCAAATACTGAGCTGCTATTTCTTCCTCACGCAGACGCTGGGCATCATGAGGAGGGCACATGCTTCATCGCCAACGACAAAGAACGGGCCCTCCATGTCTTGCATTGGCCAATACTCCTCATACAGAGGCTTCCAATTGCATTCCAGCGTAACTGGGTCTAAGTCTCCTTCTCCAACCCCATAGCCTGTACCTTCTTCGCGGCTGGTATAGCCTTGTTGGAAAGAGAGCTTGGCAATGCCGTTCTCGTAGGTGTATGTGCCTGTGTATCGCTGGCCCCAAGGCGTAATAATCACCTCGAAGTTGTCGCCCTCGAACTTATAGCTGAGCCTGACAATCTTGACATCATTGCCCTCATTATCAGTATACTCATCCCACCAGAGCCATTGCCCCTGTATGTCTTCCTTCTTTGTGCTGATGGTCTTACCTTTCTGCACGAGGACGAATCCCAGGTTCTCAGGGCCTTCATCGTATATCTCTTTCATTATCAACACCGAACCGCCGCCTGCCAAGCCTGCAAACGACTTGTAGGTCGTGCCGTTCAAGACGAAAGAGACCACGTTGTCTTCGAGGGTATAGCTGCCTTGATAGGCTACTTCTTCTCCTTGCATGACGGTCACTTGCTCTGCCGTAAAGGTCATGGTGTAGCCGTTGCTGAAGTCCAAGCCGCCGTCTTCCCACTCCGAGGCTATCAGATTCTCCACGGTGATGGGCGTCACGTTCGTGTCTGGCGGAACGTCGGGCCCGTTCCCTTCATCATAGAATGAGATGTTTTCCAGCTGTTCGATGGGTATCTTAATCTGCGACCCATCAGTCTTGTAAATGACTAAGCCCTGCGCGTTGGCCAATAGATAACTCGCGCCAAGCAGGATACAAGAAAAGATGCGCTTCATGTTCATTGTACTCATATCTTTGTGATATTAGTAATTGATTGTTTTCTATTAAAATACTATACACTTCGCGATGCAAAGTTATAAAAAAAACAAATGCGATGCAATACTGCACGAAATATTCTTCTCAAATGTGGCAAAAAAATACTTCCCACGTGTCGCCAGCAAACTACTAACGTGTCGTTGGCAAACTACTAACGTGTCGTTGGCAATTTACTAACGTGTCGTTGGCAATTTACTAACGTGTCGTTGGCAATTTATACACTTGTAAATCGCAATTTACTAACGTGTCGTTTGGCATTTACTCGTGGATAGTTCACTCGACTTTAGCTGAGGTGAACCTGATGGAGCCGTTTTTCAGCTTCGTGACGACAAAGATTTGACGGCGGAGGGCATTGTTTTCGTGGTCGAAGATGCGCGATGAATCGAATGGCATTCCGTTGACACGGGTTTCAAAATGCAAGTGGATGCCAGTTGCGCGGCCCGTCTGACCTTCGAGACCGACGGGGTCGCCTGGTTGCAACCACTGCCCTACCTTGACGAGATTGCGCGAATGGTGACTGTAGAGCGTCTCCAGACCATTGGCGTGACGCAAGATGACGCAGTTTCCGTAAGCAAAGAAGGGACCTGAAAGAATTACCTCTCCCGCAAAAGCAGCACGGGTGGTATCG
The DNA here is from genome assembly GCA_946407485.1 of uncultured Prevotellaceae bacterium. GTDB lineage: Bacteria > Bacteroidota > Bacteroidia > Bacteroidales > Bacteroidaceae > Physcousia. Next base: position 4,991 of record CAMJOE010000098.1, read on the forward strand.
TTGCCGAAGGTCTGCAAGTCGGTCCCGCCATGATGCCGCTCGCCTCCGAAGGGACTGTTCACCTTGGCTCCAGGCAAGGGATAGCACCACTCCTCGACCGTATAGTTGGCGAAGTTTATCGTGAACTGGTCGCGATTGGCAAAAGGGTCTTTAGCCGCTTCGACCTTCATCACCTGCCACTCGTCGATATCTACTGGCTCGTTTTGAGCCAGTAAAAGGTTAAAAGATGAAAAGGTGAAAAGACAAAAACAAATAAACTTGATAGTGTCTTCTTTCATAGCATTAACCTTTTATGAAGATTCCGTTGTAGTTTCGCCCTGTGTTGATAGTCTCGCGGCGAGCACTATAGAAGTCCTCCGACGCGCGCGTGCACGTACCTTCTATATATATGTCGCTTACGCCCATCTCCTCGAGAAGCCATTTGTTTGCTTCCCAAAGGTCGATGAAGGCCCTCTCTGACTCCCCATTAAAGGAGGAGGACAATAAACCTCCCTTTGAGAGTCCTTTCCTTGCAATCCTTTCCATCGGGAAACCCGCTGAGCGGAAAGCCTCATAGACCTCGTTGCCGACCTCGAACCACTCGAGCGAGATGCCAGGGCCTATGATGGCATGAAGGTCTTGGGGATTGATGGGGTGCATCTTCTCGACGGTCTTCTGCACGATGCGACTGACAGTACCTCGCCAGCCCGCATGGACAGCTGCCACGATTCGCTGCCTTGTATCATAAAGAAGGACTGGGATGCAGTCGGCCGTCTTCACGCAAACACAGAGACCTGGCTTGTCTGTGATGACCGCATCGGTTGCTTCAGGACGCCCAGCTTCCCGCATCCACAGGACGTTATCCGAGTGAACCTGACGAGGAAGAGCAAGGTCCTCGAGACGAAGCCCAAGCGCCTCTACCCCACAGCCCTTGCCCGTCGTGAAGGCTGTGACCCAGGAGGGTGTTGAGTACATAACAACAGACCCCCCATCCCCCTTTAGGGGGAGACCTTTATTACTTTGGGATTTTGGCATCTCTGACATAATTATTCCCCCTAAAGGGGGTTAGGGGGTCCAGTTCTCTTCTTCCTCTTCTTCCACATCCTCGATGAAGTCGTCATCCAGGATTTCTATCTCTTCGTCTTCGCCCTCGTCGAGCAGTTCCTGATGGAAGGCGGCGAGGTCTTTGTTGCGATGGACAATGCTCTCTTGCTGTGTGATGGCCGTTATCTTGTTGCTCTCGCTGTTCAGAGCCGTCCAGAGAAGGTCTTTGAGTTCGCTCAGGCCACTGCCCGTGACTGCGCTGATGAAGACGTGCGGCAAGTCGTCTGGCAAGTCCTCTGAGAGCATTTGCTGCAATTCGTCGTCGAGGAGGTCGCTTTTCGTGATGGCAAGAACCCTTTGCTTGTCGAGCATCTCGGGATTGAAGTTGCGCAGTTCGCCGAGCAAGACCTCGTACTCATGCTTGATGTCGTCCGTATCGCCAGGCACCATGAAGAGCAAGAGGGAGTTGCGCTCAATGTGACGAAGGAAGCGAAGTCCCAAGCCTCGGCCCTCGGAAGCGCCCTCGATGATGCCCGGAATGTCGGCCATCACGAAGGATTGCCCGTCGCGATAGGACACGATGCCGAGCGAGGGTTCCATCGTCGTGAAGGGATAGCCTGCAATCTTCGGCCTCGCACTCGACAGGGAACTGAGCAGCGTGCTCTTTCCCGCATTGGGAAAGCCCACGAGACCCACGTCGGCAAGCAACTTGAGTTCCAAGATAACGGTTCGCTCCTCCATCGGTTCGCCGGGCTGAGCATAGCGCGGAGCCTGATTGGTAGAGGTCGCGAAGTGCTTGTTGCCCATGCCGCCCCGACCGCCCTTGAGGAGCATCACGACCTGCCCGTCGTCGGTCACGTCGCAGAGGTATTCGCCCGTCTCGGCATCATAAACGACGGTGCCGCAAGGGACATCAATGTAACGGTCCTCGCCATCTGCGCCCGTGCTTCCGCTCGGACCTCCGTTGCCTCCATGTCCTGCAAAGACATGACGCTCGAAGCGAAGATGCAGCAGAGTCCAGTAGTTGTGATTCCCTCGCAGATAGACATGGCCTCCACGCCCGCCGTCGCCGCCATCTGGTCCGCCATTGGGAACATACTTAGCGCGATGCATGTGCATGGAGCCTCGGCCACCCTTACCCGAGCGGCAACATATCTTGACGTAATCTACGAAGTTGCTTTCAGCCACCTTACATTTACCATTTAATCATTTACCATTTACCATTTGTTCCTTGAAAGGAGACAAGGGGTTCATTTCACGGTATCGAGGAACTTGAAGATGGAGGCAATCATGTCTTCCTTGTTAGGCGTGTCTGCCCAGCGGAAGGTGTGGCGGATGCCTTCGCGCTCGAACCAATCAATCAAGGGAGCAGTCTGGTTCTGATAAACCTCGAAGCGCTTCTTGATGGTCTCTTCGTTGTCGTCCTCACGTCCTTGTTCTTTGGCACGACGAAGCAGACGGAACATCAGGATGTCCTCTTCGACAACCAGCTCTATCATGATGCCCAGCTCGTGTCCGCGCTCTTGAAGCATCTTCTTGAGGGCCTCTGCCTGAGCAATCGTACGAGGGAATCCGTCGAAGATGACGCCTTTGCCTGCTGGCTGTGCGTCGTAGGTCTTCGCAAGAATCTCAATCATGAGGTCGTCGGGGATGAGCTGGCCGTTCGAGATATACCCCTGAGCAATCTTGCCAAGCTCTGTTCCGTTCTTGATTTCGGCACGAAGCACGTCGCCCGTGCTGATGTGACCCATGCCATAACGTTTTACAATCTCGTCGCTGTAAGTGCCTTTACCAGAACCTGGGGCACCGAAAATGATAATGTTCTTCATTGTTTATGTTGAATTATAAATCTGTCAATTGGGGATTGATTAATCTTGAATTTTGAATTTATTAATTTTGAATTATCGTATAGATGTCTTTCGTGTTTCGTCCGAAGCCGTCGTAGTCGAGGCCGTAACCCACCACGAAGTCGTCGGGAATCTGCTTGCAGCAGTAGCGCACGTCGAGCTTCACCTTCAGTTTGCTTGGCTTGAGCAAGAGCGTGCAGATGTCGATGCTCTCAGGATTCTGCCCTTTGAGGGTGTCGAGCATGTGAGCCATGGTGAGACCCGTATCCACGATGTCCTCGACGATAATGACCGGTCGGCCCGTAATGTCCACGTTGAGCCCAATCACCTCGCGGATGTTGCCCGTCGTGTTTGTGCCTTCGTAGGAAGCCAGCTTGACGAAGGAAACCTCGCAAGGCAGGTTTATCTCCCGAAGGAGGTCGGCTGCAAAGATAAAGGAGCCATTGAGGACAGCGAGGAAGACTGGCTCTTTGCCTTCGTAGTCGCGATTGATTTTCTCAGCCACGCGCCTTATCTGACTCTTAATCGTTCTCTCGGAGATGCTGATTGCAAAGGTTTTGTCTTTAACCTTGAGGATTCTGCTTCTTTGCATAACTATAGTGATTATTTCGGGTTAGCACTTGCTCCTCTCACTCTGCTGAGCGTTTCGGGCGTCATCTGCAGGAAGCTGGCGATGTGCACCATCGGAGCTCTGAGGACGATTTCGCGTTTCTCACGGAGCAGCCTCTCATAGCGTTCGGCAGCATTCTCGAAGCGCTGGCTGTCGGCATGTTCCTGACTGCTGATGGCCACGTGCTCCAGTATCTTTCGATAGAGCATTTCTATCTCCTGATTGCGCCCCATCAGTTTGTGGAGCTCGATATATGGGATGGCGAACAGTTCGGTGGGTTCGAGCGCCTCTACAATGAGGCGACTTGGTTCCTGCTTGAGGAAGCTTTCGATGCAAAAGACGATGCGCCCCTCGAAGGAGAAGTGCTCCGTGACGTCCTTATTATTCTTGTAATAATACTGCCGCACCATTCCTTTATCGACGAAATAAAGGGCACTGCATACCATCCCCTCCTCCAGAATGGTGTCGCCTTTCTGGAACTTCAAGGGGATAAGGATGCCTGCCAGCATATCAATGCCTTTTGGCGTCAGAGGACAGTAGATGCGGGCAATTTCCCGTGCAATGTGAAGCCGTGTTTCCATTTTTGGTGAAGAGATTTAAATGAAGAGTGAAGAATATATAAATGAAGAGTGAAGAATGAAGAATTTGCTACCGCGCTCAATTATGAATTATGAATTGTGAATTATGAATTAACAACTATGAATTATGAAGAATTTGCTACCGTGCTGTAAAATAGCTAAATTACTAAATCGTAAATAAATAGTAAATCGTAAATAGTCAAATCGTAAATTACTTAAATTATGAATTGTGAATTATGAATTATGAATTGTGTTTAGTCCAGCTTGAGCACGGCGAGGAAGGCTTTCTGCGGCACTTGCACGTTGCCTATCTGCTTCATGCGTTTCTTGCCTTTCTTCTGCTTTTCGAGGAGTTTGCGCTTACGGCTCACGTCACCGCCGTAGCACTTTGCCAGCACGTCCTTGCGCACCTGCTTCACCGTCTCGCGAGCGATGATTTTGGCACCGATGGCGGCCTGTATGGCGATGTCGAACTGTTGGCGCGGCAGGAGTTCCTTGAGCTTCTCGCACATTCGGCGGCCAAAGCTCTCGGCGTTGTCGAAATGCGTCAGTGTGGAGAGCGCATCGACGGGTTCTCCGTTGAGCAGGATGTCCATCTTGACGAGCTTGCTGGGCCGGTAGCCGGCCTGATGATAGTCGAAGGAAGCGTAGCCCTTCGAGATGCTCTTGAGCTTGTCGTAAAAGTCGATGACTATCTCGCCCAAAGGCATCGCATATTGCAGTTCCACTCGGTTTCCGCTGATGTATTCCTGCTTCAGAAGCTCGCCTCGCTTGCCCAGGCAGAGCGTCATGATGGGCCCGATGTAGTTGGCCGTCGTGATGACGGAAGCATGGATGTATGGCTCCTCGATGTGGTCGATGAGCGTCTGGTCGGGCATTCCGCTGGGGTTGTGCACCTCCTGCATCTGCCCTTGCTTGTCGTAAACGAGGTAGGAGACGTTTGGCACGGTGGTGATGACGTCCATATTGAACTCGCGGTCGAGCCTCTCCTGAATGATTTCCATGTGCAGGAGGCCGAGGAAGCCGCATCGGAAGCCGAACCCCAGCGCCACGGAGCTCTCGGGCTGGAAGGTAAGACTGGCATCGTTGAGCTGCAGCTTCTCGAGCGAAGCGCGCAGGTTCTCGAAGTCCTCCGTCTCGATGGGATAGATGCCGGCGAAGACCATCGGCTTGACCTCTTCGAAGCCCGAAATGGCTTCCTTGCAAGGGTTCTCCACTGTAGTAATCGTGTCGCCCACCTTCACCTCGGTTGCCGTCTTGATACCCGAAACGATGTAGCCCACGTCGCCGCAATGCAGCACCTGCCGGGGCACCATATCCATCTTCAGCACGCCAATCTCGTCGGCCTTGTACTCCTTGCCCGTATTGATGAACTGCACCTGGTCGCCGCTCCGCATAGAGCCGTTGACGATTTTGAAGTAAGCGATGATGCCGCGGAAGGAGTTGAAGACGGAGTCGAAGATGAGGGCCTGCAGGGGCGCCTTCTCGTCGCCTTTGGGACAGGGAATACGTTCCACGACGGCTCTGAGAATCTCCTCCACGCCCATGCCCGTCTTGCCGCTTGCCCGGATAATTTCCTCGCGTTTGCAGCCGATGAGGTCCACAATTTCGTCCTCCACCTCCTCGGGCATCGCATTCGGCATATCGCATTTGTTGATGACGGGGATGATTTCGAGGTCGTGGTCGATGGCCATGTAGAGGTTGCTGATGGTCTGAGCCTGAACGCCTT
>CAMJOE010000099.1:0-10543 GCA_946407485.1 uncultured Prevotellaceae bacterium
GTTCAACCTCACCGTCTTCGTCGGCTCCCGCTTCGGCCTCTTCTGCTATCATCACGCAGAAGGCGCAGAGAGCGCAGAGGGCGGCTATGCCGACTTCGATCTTTTCTCGACAGAGCCTTAGGGGGGCGAAATGACACCACTCATACAGGGCCATCGCTCAACCTCGAGCCGATGGCTTTTTGTTTGTTAAAAAGTGATGCTTGGGGTTAGCTTTTTATATCCCCTTCCTGTCTATAATAGTGTATGACTCAAAAAGAAATCGAACAATTGTTCCGACTGCACTATGCCCCGATGACGCGGCTGGCAAGGACGCTGCTCTACGACGTCGAGGAGGCACGTGACGTCGTGAGCGAGGTGTTTGCCACATTGCTGGGGGCTGATATCGCTCCTAAGAATATCGAAGGCTATCTGTCGGCGAGCGTACGCAACAGATGCCTGAATCTGCTGGAGCACAAGAGCGTCAGAGCGAAGTTCGAACGGGCATATACGTTAGAAATGAAGACTGAATCCCTGCCTGCCACCGATGATGACAGACTGAAGCGACTGATGGCATTCGCTGAGCAGAATCTGACGGAACAAACGTTGAAGGTGTTCCGGATGCGACACCTGCAAGGTATGAAGTATCAGGAGATAGCGGGCGAGCTGGGCATCAGTCGTGTGATGGTCTATAAACACCTGAAGCAGGCGATGGAGACAATCAGAGAATATATAATAAGGTAATGACTATGGACAGAGACGAAAGGATTAAGATGCTACTTGAAATGCAGGAGCATCCCGAACATTATTCAGAGCAGGAACTGGAGCAGATGCTGCATGATACCGAGGCACAGGAGCTGATGGAAGCAACGGCTCTGTTGAAGCGTGCCATGAAGCACGACGAGTTCACGATGTCAGGACAGGAGATAGCGGGCGAGTGGCAGCGTTTTGCCGCTACGCACTTTGCTCGTCAAGTGCCAAGACGCGGTTGGCTCAAAGTCGCAGCTTCTTTCATAGGCATTCTCCTCATCGCAGGCTTGTCCTTTGCTTTTTATTGGACAACGGACAGCAGACAACGGACAACAGACGATGGACAACGGACGTCAATGGTCAATGGTCAATGTCCAATGGCCGCCGACTCCCTCGTCCGCTTTGTCGATGTCCGCTTGGACAGTATGCTCAGTATCGTAGGCAATCATTACGGACGCGAAGTCTGTTTCCGCGACGAGGCACCATGCGAGTTGAGGTTCACCATCACTTGGAACCGTCGGCAGCCAATGGCAACATTCGTCGGCTCGTTGGGTGAGTTCGACGGCTTGAAGCTGAAGGAGGAGCATGATACATTGTTTGTGGAATCCGTGGAAACAGAGAAAGAATAATGAAGCGCCTGTGTTATCTCATCGTGCTGTTCCTCCTTTGCGGCAGGCTGACAGCCCAGCATCTTTATTCTTTCAGTTTTCGTGACGCTTCCCTCGCCGTCGTGCTCGACACATTGGCAGCTGTGCAGGACGACTATTCCATTTCCTTTATCCACAACGACCTCGAACATCTGCACGTCTCGACCCGCATCAAGAACCTCACGCTAAAGGACGCTGTGGAGAAGGCCTGCAAAGGTCAGCCGGTGAAAGTGAAGACGAAAGGCAAGAACATCTTTATTCAGTACAAGCCGGAGAAGGACTTCACAGGTAAAACTGTACACATCTCGGGTGCTGTGGAGGATGGCTTTTTAGAGATGCCGCTGCCCCATGCTAAGGTCTCGGTGCTGCGGACAGACAGCAGCGTCGTTGTAGATTCTTCACAAATTTTTGTCTTCTACGGAAGCGGCATGAGGATGGTTAGAGCGCAGTTCGGAGCCGATGTCAACGCCACAGAGCGGGAATACCTCGTCCGAGCCAGTTTGGACGGTTACGACGACGCGTGGCAACATGTGACGATTCCCCTTCCTTTGCCGGAGACAGGAGTGGAAGTGCCAAAGTTGAAGATGCGCAAGTCGCCAGCCAAGACTCTGCGCGAAGTAACCATAAACGCCACCAAGATAAAGATGTTCTACCGAGGAGATACCATCGTCTATGATGCAACAGCCTTTAAGATGCCTGAAGGCTCCATGCTCGATGACCTTATTCGTCAGTTGCCTGGCGTGACGATGAATGCCGATGGCGAAATCTTTGTCAACGGTCGTAAGGTGGATGAATTGCTCCTCGGCTCCCGCTCGTTTTTTGGCGGCAACAAGAAAGTGCTGATGGAAAACCTCCCCTACTACACCGTCAAGCACCTGAAGGTCTATGAGAAACAGACGGACATGAGCGAGGCACTGGGCTATGACGTCGAACCGCGCAAGTACGTCATGGACGTCAACCTGAAGGAGGAGTACAAGCGCGGTTACATTGGCAACGTGGAAGCGGCAGGAGGAACGGAGCAGCGGTGGTTGGGACGCGCCTTCCTTCTTGGCTTCACGGATCGTTTGCGCTTCACGCTCTTAGGCAACGTAAACAACGTGAACGAGAGCCGCCACATCGGACAGTCCGACCAATGGAGTCCTGCTCGCCAGCCGCGTTCGCTAACCACGACGCGCAGTGCAGCTGCGGAAATCGACTACTCCTCCAAGGGTGACAAGCTAAAGGAAACATTCCGTGCAGAATACACTTCCACAACGGACGAACAGACCATGACGCAGCGCCGTGAGCAGTTTTTCGCTGGCAGCACACCCACGTCGCTCACCGAGTCGTTCAGCCGACAGGGCAACGGGCGGCTGAGAATCTTCAATGGCTTTATGCTAAAGAAGCCGACATGGATATACTCTACGGCAAGCATCGTCTCTACCCATCGCGATGGCACGGCAAGTTCATCCTTCGAGCAGTGGGACGACACGCTGACGGCCGCCCTCCGCTCCTTCGGTATGAGCCGCGGCTCGTCCTGGAACGGACACGCTGACGTGCAGGGTGCCGTCAATGTCGGCAAGAAAGGGCGCCTGACATTCTACGTCATGGGCGACCACAGCAAGGACGATGTCGAACAGGCCACGCGGTATGAACAGGGCATTACCCCCTCCACGTCGCGAAGGGAGGACATCAGTTATAACACAAACAACATATCGAATCGGTCCACCTCTGTCATGGCAAACGTCAACTACGACCTCGAACTAACTGGAGACCTACACCTGATGGTCGGCGACGGCGTGACCTATATGTCGGTGCAACGCCACGACTACCTCTACCACCCCGACACACTCCTGCTCGCCTCACAACTCGACGCCCTCGCTGCCCTCACCGACCCGCACAACTCCTACGACAGCCATTTCCGCTCCATCGACCACGAGCCTGGCATCACCTTATATAAAGAGGCCCGTGTCCTTGACCGTGAATACGGATACAGGTTACTCTACCAGAAGTTCAGCTTCGGCCTCGGTTTGCCCATCCGCCACGAGAGGCTCCACTACCGCCGCGGCATGCTTGACACGTTGGCTGTGCAGCGCACCCTCTTCCTCAATCCTACTTTAAGTTTCCGCCATGTGAGCTCCGACGGCCGTCACGACATCCGCCTGAACGCCGAACACCGCCGCTCAGCTCCCGAGCTGACCGACCGCATCACCTTCCGCGATGACAGCCAACCGCTCGTTGTGAAGCTTGGCAATCCTGACTTGAAGCCCATGATGAAGACGAGAGTCGGCTTGGATTATTACGACAAGGCAGGACGCAATAATGGAATGTACAACCTTTCCGCCTCCTTCGACTACCACCACCGCGACGTGGCGCAGTCCCTTACTTACGACCCATCGACAGGCGTCCGTACCTACAAGCCTATGAACGTCAGCGGTGCATACAACGCTCGCGTTGACTTCAGCACCGACCGCAATATCGGCGAGAAACGCTATTGGTCGTGGCACGTCAATGCAGGAGCCGACTGGAATCATGCGAAGGATCATGCTATGCTGACGGGCGAGACCGAGAGCCATGAGAACACTGTCAACACGCTTACAATCAATAACGGAGGCCACATCCGTTACAATTACAAGACGCTTAATGTCCGTGCTCTCGGCTCCTTCAATTGGCGGCACAGTGACGGCAAGATGTACGACTTCTCTACCCTTGATGCCTTCGACTACAACTACGGCCTTGAAGCCCGCTACACCACGCCAGCCCTTTGGGGCAAGAAGGCGGGAGGCATGACCCTTTCTGCCGATGCCACCATGTACAGCCGTCGCGGCTATGGCAGCACTTCCTTGAACACTGACGACTTCGTGCTCAACGCCTCACTCAGCCAGCCCTTCATGAGCGGCAAGCTCATCCTCCGCCTCGAAGGATTCGACCTCCTGCACCAGCTTTCCGCCACACAGTACATCGTCAATGCCCAGGGCAGAACCGAGACCTGGTACCGCTCCCTGCCGCACTACCTCATGCTCCACGCTGTCTGGCGTATGAACCACCAGCCCATGCGCAAAGGTGAGCAAAAGAAGGAATAGCATGCCGGCTTCATGCAATCCTTAATATATTAGCAGAGTTTGCCGACGCAGAGTTCGCCTTACGGCACGCGTTGCAGCTTGAGGTAGTTTGCGCCGATGAGTTTGCCGGTGCCGCCGACGAGCTGCATCTTGACGCGCAGACGGCCCTCTTCCGTGAGGGCGTAGGTGCCGGCGTTCAGCGTCACCATCTTCTCGGACGTCGTGGTCGATTGGTTCATCCTCGCGAAGGAGGTCTCGGTGCCGTCGGCATTCAGGAAGAAGAACTCCGCTTCGCCGCGGCTCGACTTCGATGTCTTGTAGTTCAGCGTGACCTGATAGCGTCCGGTCATGGGCAGCGGGAAGGTGTAGATGACGTAGTCGCCGACGGCCGTCATTTGCATTACGGAGCTGTAGCCTCCCTCGGAGTCAGGGTTGCCGTTGAAGAAGGCGTTCTCCTTGATGGCGGGATTCGACTTCACCAGCCCTTCGTGGTAGTTCTCGAATTCGTATCGCAGCACGACGTTTGCGGCTCCGGGAGCGGCGATGTCGTTGTTGACGACTTCCGCCACCTCAGCCTCGGCGTGTCCCGTCTCGTCGAAAGAGAGCACGAGGTGCATCGCGTCGTCTTCCGCCGTGCCATAGACCATGACGAGTCCCTCCGTGCCTGGCTCTCCGTCGGCCTCTATGCGGAGCTTGCCGTCCTGGAGCTGCTCGCTCCACTGCTTCACCTTGTCGTCGGCAAAGACGACTTGAAGCGGTGCCTCGCCGACTTCTTGAATCCAGAAAGCCTTGGCCGAGGAGGAATTCTCCAGGAGATTGATGCTGAGGCCCTGCGTATTGAGAGCGCTGCCCTCGGCACAGGTCTTGAAGGCGTAGGTGAAGGTTTTGTTGTCGTCGAGCGTCACATCGCAGACGGCATACCGCTTGTCGGGGCTGAGCCATCGCAGCGGGTAGGAGCGCTGGCCAGCAGTCGATGTCTTGTCGCCGTTGGACGCTATCAGCCAGGCCGACGTCCTGTCATCATCGACGTACATCCACATGAAGGGACCCTCCGCGCTTTTCCATTTCGAGGCGTCCGCGCTGTCCCATCCCTCGCCGAGAAAGACGGGCCGCATCATGCCGTCGGTGAGCCGCTGCACGCGCGGGTTGTGGCGCCAGTCGTTCAGGCGGCGCATCTGGCCCAGGTCCTCTGCTTTCCATTTGTCGGGCCGCGTTTTCGACTTCACGTTTCTGCCGCACAGCATGGCATAGAGCACGGCGGTGGTGGAGGTCGGCTCGCCGCCGAAGTAGATGGACGAAAGCGGCAGGTGTCCGAAGTTCATGCCGATGGCTTCGAGGTTCGAGCCGGCGCCCGTCGTCGTGAGCCATCCGTTGTAGGGCAGGTGCAGCAGTTCCGTGTTGCGGTCGCCCTGCGTGGGATAGATGTCCACTTCGCTCGTCACTTTTATTTCGTACTCAGGGTGCTGGGAAACGATGTCGTTCATCATGTTCCGGGCAAGCACGGCCTTCCGATAGACGTTGTCGCAGGGCGAGGAATACGTCGTCTCGTCGAGGTTCTGCCAATACTCGGTGAGGTCCACGGCCTGGTGCGACAGGCCGTACTCCTCTATCATGGTCTCGATGAGCTGTCGTTTCGCCTCGATGACGGCAGGGTCTGCCAGGTCGTTGCCCCGGTTGTGCCCGCCACCGCTGTTGCTGTACCACAGTCCCAGCCTGAGCCCTTCGGCTCGCACGTGCTCGGAGAAGGCCTTCATGTCGGGGATGCCGGGCGTGTTCGACGTGATGGGGTCGCGCGATGTGCCGTCCTGCAGCAGCTTCGTGCCGTTTCCGGCAGCATTGTTCCAGCCGTCGTCGATGAGCAGCATGTCGTAGCCGCCCTGCTTGGCCAGGGGAAGCACGGTATTGTAAAAGAAGTTCTCTGTGCGCAGGCCGCTCGTGAACCAGTCCCAGTCGTTTATCATCAAAGAGGTGGTGGTGTGGTGGTAGCGGAAGCGGCGTCGGAGGTGCTCCTCGACGGCCATCTTGCCGTCCACGATGTCGCCCTTGAAGGTAGTGATGTTGACGGCGATGAACTCGAACGCCTCGCCCGGACGCAGCATCAGCTGGAAGCTCTCGGGGCAGGTCAGCACCTTTGCGCCGTCGGAGTTGCCATTTGCCCACGCCGTGCTTACGGCAAAGGGGCGAAGCATGTAGGTGTAGCTTGGGCTCGACTGGTCGTCTTTCACCTCCGGGCCGTACTGCGTCTTCCAGTTCGTTTCGGGTGCCATGTACCAGCCGTAACCGCTGTCGTAGAGGCACAGGAGGAGTTTGGCGACGTCGTTCCCCTTATTGTTCACAGCGGGCTCGTTCAGCGTGCCGCGCGTGCTCTCCCATTGGCTCTTCATGACGTAGTGCAGGTTGTGTGACTTGTTCGCCACGTCGAGCTTCAGCACCGTGGCGCGCTCGATGAGGAGCGAGCAGTCCTCATTCAGATTGCGGATGATGGTCTGGTATCGCAGGCCGCCGCCGTCGTTGTAGAGCTCGAAGCAGAGAGCGATGGCGACGTCCTCCCCAGCCAGAGAGACGGTCAGCCGCTTGCCTATCACGCTATCGGGCAGCGCGGCAGAGAGAGGGATGTCCTGCACGTCGCTCGACTGCAGTTCCCATGCCGCATCTCCCGACCTCAAGGTCAGCGTCTTCGTGTTCGTCTCCTGATGCAGGGGGAGTTGGCGCATGAAGTACTCAAACAGCCTGCTGTTAGTGCCGGCTATCTTCGTGTCGGCCTCCTTGCTGAAGAGCTCGGTCAGCGCGATGCCTTTACCCGTGCTGTAGCTGAGGTCGATCCGCATGCGGTCGTTCTCCAGTCGCCAGGTCATGGCCTCGGGCGAGCCGTCGGACGTCACCTCTGCCGGCATCGCTTTTGTCAGGGTGGGGAGGAGGGAGAGCAGTCCCGCCAGGAGGATAAAGCTGTATCGTTTCATAGGTCGTTTCAGGGGATGACGGAGATTTTCATGGATGAGATGTTCTCGCCCGCTTGCCAACGCAGGATGTACAGCCCGGGCACCGAGGGCAGTTGCAGGCGGTGGGTTCCCTTGCTGACGGTCTTGCCGAAGGTGTCGTAGAGCGCAGATAGGCTGGCTCCCTTCAGTTCGACCACCTCGCCGGCCCTCCAGACGCGGCGCATTGTACCCGTTGCTGCGGGCAGACGGATGTCGTCTTCGTCGGAATCGACAATCAGCAGCGTGCCAGTGCTCTCGATGTCCGTGCCGCCCCGGTTGTTCTGCACGAGGCAGTTCGCCAGGCATCCGCCCTCGGCATAGACGCCAGCCCCAGCGCCCTCCACCTCCGGGCGTGGGCATTCGCGAACGGGACGTACCTTATTATATTGGTAGATGTTCAGCGGGAAGTACTGCATGCAGAGGAAGTCGCAGCATCCGGCGCCGGCCATTCCGCCGGATGAGGCGCTATTGGACGTCCAGCACCTTTTGCCTTCGAGCGGTGAGGCGCCCGATGCGTCGAGGGCGAGGGACGTCAGGCGGAACGTGGCATAGCCTGCGTCCGACGTGGGCAGCAAGGCTCTCAGCTCCTGTGCCGTGGGCAGTCGCCAGTCGGCATGTCCTGCACCCTCGTACGAACCGACGACCTCCTTGGCGCGCTCGTGCTGGTAGTTGCGTCCTATTTCCTCCATCGACAGGATGCAAGCCTTGCTGGCAGCTATCGCGATGACGATGCCGCCTTCTGCCTCGGCCATCTCGCCGATGGAGAGCTTGCCCGCCGTGTTGTCTTCTATCAGGGAGTTTCGCATCACGCCTCCCTCGCGCAGCCAGATGCCGGCGCCTTTGCTCGCCACACCGCCGGTCAGCATAAAGCCGTCCCAAACGGTGGGGATGGCGAAGGCTTTCTCTTGCAGGAGGACACGGTATTTGCCGCCTCCGGAGAGCACGGAGAGCGAGTCGGCATCGAGTGCCACGCGTCGTTCTTCAAGGTGCGTCTCGCTTCCTTCAAAGCCGCCGACGACGGTGACGCCTTCGCGCATGACGAAGCCTCCCGTGTATGTTCCCTTTGCCACCCACACCGTATCTCCGACGTGGCAAGCGTCGATGACCTGTTGCAGATGCGGCGAGGCGTTTTCCCACGACGACGCATCGCCGAGGCCGCCCAGCGTCGGGCTGACATAGCGCCGCTGGCCCTCCGCGTTCGCCAGAAGCGCAGAACAAAGAAATAGAATGGTGAGAGCGGTCCGAATGATTGGCATGGATTATAAATGAAGAATGAAGAATTAAGAATTAAGAAGCAACGCTCGACGGCCGAAGGGAAAGTCAATGAAGAATTTGCTGCCGCGATTAATTATGAATTGTGAATTATGAATTAAGAATTAAGAATGAAGAGTTTGCTGCCGCGATTAATTATGAATTGTGAATTATGAATTAATAATTAAGAAAGGTAGTGATAGTGCTTCCTCTTTTTCAGATACGTGAGGTCGTGCTGATGGCGGTAGGCTTCCTGCTCGAAGCGTATGTGTTGGTAGGCCGTCATGCCGTCGCGGTACTTCAGAAAGAGGACGAGCCACTCGATGCCGTACCAGATGAAGAAGGGCAGGTAGAGGAGCTCGCGCTGCTGTGCCGCGTGGATGAGCTCGTGGTTGAGCTCCACCTTGTCGAGCGGGCGGACGGCGAAGATGAAGCCACACAGACAGATGGCGAGGAAATCGTCGCCCCAAAGCACCCGCTTGACGAAATAGACTTTATGCTGCTTTGTTGCCATTGATAATTAATTCATAATTCATAATTGACCACGTCGAACTAAAGCTTCGTAATGATTAATTATTTTGGAGGCGTCTTATTTCCTCCAGATGATGTAGGTCTCCTGCACGCCCGGCTCGTTGCCCGTTTCGCCAGTGAAGCGGTTGCCTGCTTTGTCCTCGTAGAGGGTGAGTTCGGTGTTGCCGACGAGGGCGATGGCTTCCTGCACGCCGAGGTCGATGAGGGCGGTGGAGAAGTCGTGCATCGACTCGCGCTCCACGCTTTCGATGATGACGATGCTTTCCCTGTAATAGCAGAGTGCCCGGCGCACGCTTTTCCCTTTTGGGACGCTCTCTCCGTGCCCAGCGTCGTGGACGAGCGAGAACTGCCGGAAGAAGTAGCCCTCCTGCTCCACTGCCC
Source organism: uncultured Prevotellaceae bacterium (assembly GCA_946407485.1). GTDB lineage: Bacteria > Bacteroidota > Bacteroidia > Bacteroidales > Bacteroidaceae > Physcousia. The sequence continues at coordinate 9,556 of CAMJOE010000099.1, forward strand.
GCTCGAAGAGGGCTGTCTCGCTGCTCTTGCCCATCGTGAGTTTGTCGCCGATGATGGCGCAGAAGCCGTATTTGGGATGTCCTCTGGAGAGCAGTTCGCCGCGATAGACGAATGCTCCGGCTATCTGCCCGTTGTCGGCGCGATAGTCGGCGGCCTGGGCGGCGAGGATGATGCTGCGGTCGTCGTGCGGCAGCGGTCCGACGAGGAGCTCTGCGTGTCCGCCGACGGGAGCGTATATCCTGAGTGCGATGTCGTTGATGGAGTCGCGCGACATTTCGACGTACGCGCTGGCTTCGACGGTGGCTTCGTAGGTGACGTTCTGTGTCGAGTCGACGAATGGCTCGGCCGACCACGTGCTTGGCGGCAACGTGGGGCGGGACATCATCATCCAGTAGGCGAGGCAGGCGAGGTTCAGGAGAAGGGCAATGGACAGCCATAGCCACCAGCGCCACTGCGGCCTGCGCCTTTTTCCCTTTGGCGAGGGGTTTTTGTCCGGGTTGCTTTCCTCGGAGGTGCTGCCCACGACGCGGATCTCGTCTTCGCCGATATCAAAGAGTTCCTTGTTCATTGTCATCGTTTGTTTGTTCGTCGTCCTTTTCGAGGAGTTCCTTCAGCTTTTTCAGCGACTCGTGCGACACCTTCAGCGTCTCGTGGCAGTGGCAGGTGGTGTCGCGCATGAGGAGTTGCTGCCGGCTGAGGTTGATGTAGTAGATGTAGTTGCGGTTGATGATGAGGCTTCGTCCGATGCGGAAGAAGATTTTCGCCTCCCCTCCCAGCTGCTCGCCCATCATGCTCTCCAGCTGTCCCAGCTGAAGGAGCACGAGCCGCTTCTCTCCGCCCACGAGGTAGAAGGTGGAGTAGTTGCCGTCCGCCTCTATGCAGACGATGTCTTCGGGATAGAGGCGAACGTGCTCGATGGAGTTGCAGACGACGAGTTGACGTTTCATTCTTGTGCAAAGGTACGAAAAAAGTTAAAAAGGAGAAAGGG
>CAMJOE010000100.1:0-10210 GCA_946407485.1 uncultured Prevotellaceae bacterium
TCGTTGGCAAATTAGGAACGTGTCGTTGGCAAATTAGGAACGTGTCGTTGGCAAATTAGGAACGTGTCGTTGGCAAACTACACACTAGTAAATCATCATTTACACACTAGTAGTTTTACGACTTCACATAAGTAGTTAAAAACAAGCACAAACGAAACCGCCCCGAAGAGCATCCTCTCCGGGGCGGTTTTATTAATGTCGGCAAAAAGGCGGAAGGCTTAAAACATCAAGCCTGCAACTCCTTTTTCACCTTTTCAACATTTGAACTTTTCGCCTTTACTTAGAATACGTAGCCAACGGTAATTGCGAAATTGTGTGCCGTAGAAACCTTCTCGTCACAATTTGTACCGATGCTCGGCAGATTGCCACCTTCCTTCGTCGACTTCGAGGTCAGCTCAGGCGAACTCTTATGACCGGCAAACGGAATGAGGTCGTACATATAAGAAAGGCCGAAGGTGTAGTTCTTGTAGAAAGCATTCACGCCAATCTGAGCGCCGGGCTGCATGAGCGTGCCCTTATGGGGCTTGTGCTCCCACCATCCACCGTTACGTTCGTCGGACATCAGAGACTTGTTCTGACGGGCAATCGGGTCAACTGCTGTCACGGCACCATCGAAATAATGAGTGGTGGCCCTTGTCTCCCAGCGGTTGCAGACGGCGTTGAAGCGGAAGTAAACACCTGCATAGGGAGCAAGTGTAAAGTCTTCTACGCCAAAGACGTTGCGGAACTGGTAGCTGACACTAACGGGAATCGTAACGGAGAACGCTTGAATGCGATAGTGGCGCTTTGTGTACTCGCCGTCACCAAGGTCTCCAGGTTCGTTGTGGTATCTGTAGATGCTGTCGCCCTTGCTGAGAGCGGTGTGATAAGTAAACGTAGCACCAATCTCGAAATAGATAGGATAATTCTTCGCAATCTTGAAGTCACCCATCCAGCCAAGGCTAATGCCTTTCAGGAAGTAATTGTTGTAGTCGGGCGACTGGCCGAAGTTCGTGTACTTGACGTTTGTTCCTTGGAAGCCCAGCTGAACACGCTGGAAGAATTTCTTTTCGATGGGAGTCGAGGGAACAAAGACCTCACCAGCTTCATCTTCAGCTACGGCATCCGCAGACACATCCTCGTCTTGAGCGTAAGCACCGAGAGACAAACACAGCAGCAACGCTGCAGGCATTATTTTCATCAATTTCATAATGTATATGTATTAGTTTTTATCATTTCTTCATGCAAAGATATTCTTTATTATTATAAGTTCCAAACATTTTTTGCATAAAATTAACATTGTAAGGCAAAAAAGCCTTTTTCAATTAAAATTTAAGCGTTAAGTGTTAAGGAAAATGCCGATTTTGGGTTGATTTTAGGCTCTTTTCATCTCAATTACTTGTGTACAATAAGAGATGACGGCGGGACGATGGGTTACGCAGATAATTGTCTGGCCTGCTTCGCGGTTGCTGAGGTTCTTGAGGAGCTCTTGTTCTGTGTGCATATCGAGGGCACTCGTCGCTTCATCGAGAAGCAGGACTGAGCCCTTTCGCAAGAGGGCGCGGGCAATGGCGATACGCTGTGCCTGGCCTTCGCTCAGTCCGGCTCCAAGCTCTCCGCAAATGGCGTCAAGCCCGTCGGGACGGTCCATGACGAAGCCTGCACAAGCGGTCTTGAGGGCTTCGCGCATGTCGGCTTCGGTCGCATCGGGATTGCCGAGCAAAAGGTTGTCGCGAATGGTTCCGCTGAAAAGCGTATTGCCCTGCGGCACATAAACGAGGTTGCAGCGCGTCCTGGGAGATACCGCTTCTGTCCGCGACCCGTCGTACATCTCGACCTGACCTTCTGTAGGTTTGAGCAAAGCAAGAACGAGACGGATGAGCGTCGTCTTGCCCGCACCTGTCTCACCAAGGATGGCAGTTGTGGAGCCTTTGGGAAAGTCGCAAGAGAAGTGGGACAGAATGGCTCGTCCGTTCTCCCTGTAACGGAAGCTGACGTCTTTGAGCCGCACGCCTGCACCTTCGGCAAAGGTAATGGGGTTGGAGTCATCTTCGAGCGGCTTATCTTCGAGTTCCATCAGACGTTCGCTTGCAGTCAGGGTACTGATGAGGACAGGGATGAAGCGCGTCATGTCGCGGAAAGGACCTTGTATCTGTCCGACGAGCTGGATGAAGGAAATCATCATGCCATAGGTGATGATACCCTCCTGCAGACTGTTGACGCCCCAGAGGAAGGTGACGAGATAGCCCGTACCGAAGCCGATGCTGAGCAAGGTGGATGAAGAGCTGCTGAAGACGGCGCGATGGCGGACGTGGCGGCGCAACTCGCTTTGTGTCTGCTCCAGTTTCTCAATCATCGTGCCGACGCGCTCCAGCGTCTTGAGGATGGCGCGATGTTGTATGCTCTCCTGAAGGATGCTTTGCACGCGGCTCTCCGTTGAGCGGATGTCGCGAGTGATGGCTCGCATCTTGCGCACATATACCTTACTTAATATAAGGAAGCAAGGCACGATGCAGACAATCAAGCAAGCCAGACGTCCGTCCATGTGGAAGAGGTAGATGAAGGCTCCGACGAAGCGGTACGAGACTTCGAGCATAGCGGGTACTGTCTCCGTAATGCAAGAGGTCAGGTCGCGCACGTCTTGCTCCATTCGGTTCAAGGTGTCGCCGCTATGGCGGTCTTCCTGTCCGTTCCATTCGCTATGCAAGAGATGCGAAAAGAGTCGCTTCTGAAGGATGTTCTGCGAACGTACGCCAAGCAAAGCGCCCACCCACTTGCGCGCGAAGCCCAGCATAATCTTGCTTATCATGATGCTGGCAAGGACGTAGGCTGCTACGCGAAGACTGCCTTCTGCGCGGTTCGTGGCGATGTCTATCGTCCACTTCGTCGCGTAAATAAAGGCAAAGTCGAGGGTAACGGACAGGACGCCAATGATGGCGTTGAGCGCGGCCTGCAGTCTCAAGCCTCGAGAGGAACGCCAAAGCCAAGCTACTATTTTGCGATTTGACAATTTCACGATTTGACAATTTGACTATTTCACTATTTTACAATTTTATAATTTCACGATTCATCAGATTGTTCAATTGTCCAATTGTCCTATTCTCGTGTCGCTGCCCCAAAGGAGCTTGTCGCGAAGAGTTTGCAGGAAAGATGTCTCGGGACGCTTCAAGACAAGGACTTGATAGGGAGCCTTGCGGATGGTGAGCCCGACGTTATCCTGGCACGACTCGCTTCGTCCGTCGATAGCCACAAGGAAGTTGTGACTGCGACTCTCTACGCTCAGCTTTATCGTGATGTCATCGGGAAACATCAAGGGGCGGACCGTAAGTCCGTGAGGCGCGACAGGGACAAGCCCGATGTTCTGACTGCCGGGCAACATGACGGGACCGCCCACACTCAAAGCATAGCCTGTGCTGCCTGTAGGGGTATTGACGATAAGACCATCGGCTTGATAGGTCGTAAGGTATTCGCCATTGAGGTCAACGCGAATGCTTATCATGCTGCTGTTGTCGCGTTTCAGCACAGCCACTTCGTTGAGAGCAAAAGGATAGCCTTGCATCTTGCCCTCGGAACTTTCCACCTGCAGGGCGCTGCAACGCTCCGTACGCAACCTTCCGCAGAGGAACTCATCGAGCGTCACCGTGATGTCGTCGAGGGAAAAGTCTGCAAGGAAGCCCAGGCGGCCGGTATTGATGCCGAGGATAGGTATACGCTTCTCTCCCACCCTCATCGCTGTCGTGAGGAAAGTGCCATCGCCCCCCATGCTGACGGCAAAATCCGCTTCGAAGTTGTCGTCGTCGATAAATTGGCAATCGGGGACGTCAACGTGTATCTCGTCCTTGAGGTAATCGTAGAAAGGACGGTCTACGAGCGGAACGATGCCGTAAGCATCCAGCGCATCGAAGAGTTTTACGGCTGCCTCGCACTTTTTGGGCTGATACGTGTTCCCAAAGATGGCACATCTTATTGTTTTTTTCATTCAATCTTTCGCTTTAGGTTGACAAAGGTACGAAAAAGTTTATAGTTTATGGGGCAATGTCTAAAGTTTTTTGTACATTTGCAGAAAATATGTATCAAAAACCAACCTATAACGACTTTACCTTACATCTATTAATATAAACTTTACCAATATGATTTACGTCTTTTTAGCTACCGGTTTCGAGGACATCGAAGCCATTGCCCCGGTTGACATCATGCGTCGTGCCGGACTGAAAGTGCAAACAGTTTCCATAACAGGCGAACACATCGTAGCGAGTGCTCATGGAGTGGGCATTGCGGCCGACATCATGCTCCAGGATGTTGACTTCCGGAAAGCAGAGATGCTCGTGCTGCCAGGCGGACTGCCTGGTTCGACGAATCTCGACGCTTGCCAACCTTTGACGAGAGCCATTAAGCAACATTTCGATGCAGGTGGAGCCATCGCAGCTATTTGCGCCGCTCCGCTTGTGTTCGGCCATCTGGGACTGCTCGAGGGACGTCGTGCCACTTGCTACCCGGGCGTTGAACCCGAGTTGAAAGGTGCTGATTATACTGCCGCAATTGTTGAGCAAGACGGCAATATCATCACAGGCAAAGGCCCCGGAGCGGCGTTCGAGTTCGGCTATACAATCGTCGACTACTTCCTCGGCGAAGGAGCTTCCATGCCTTTGCGTCAAGGGATGATATACGCAGAGCTATAGTCCCCTCTAACTCCCCAGGGGGAGGATAAATAGCCCAATTATTAAATCGATAGTAAATTGTCAAATAGTAAATGACGAAAGCATACGCTGTCATCGTAGCTGGCGGCAAAGGGCTTCGCATGGGCGGAGACGTGCCGAAGCAGTTCCTGCCGATTGGCGGGAAACCTGTGCTGATGCACACCATCGAGGCGTTTCGAAGGGCTCTCGATGATGTGGAGATTGTGCTCGTGTTGCCTGCCGAGCAGCACGACTACTGGCAAAAGCTTTGCAAGGACTACAAGTTTCATTCTCCCGAGCTGATTGCCAAGGGTGGCGAGACGCGCTTCCATAGCGTAAAGAACGGTTTGTCACTCTTGCCCAATGACATAGAAGCGGTGGTGGGCGTGCACGATGGCGTACGTCCTTTTGTCTCGAAAGAGACGATACGACGATGTTTTGCTGCTGCTGCCGAGGGGAAAGCCGTTGTGCCCGTAGTGGCCATTGTCGAGACAGTTCGCCAAATCCTGCCCGACGGCAAGAGTGTGACGCGGCCTCGCGACGAGTACCGTCTGGTGCAGACGCCGCAGACCTTCCCCCTCGCCTTGCTGAAGGAAGCCTATCAGCAGCCCTTCTCGGATGCCTTTACCGACGACGCATCTGTCGTAGAAGCGCTGGGAAAAGACATTGTCATGATTGAAGGTAACCGCGAGAACATCAAAATCACTACGCCATCCGACCTTCGGATTGCCGAGTCACAAATCCTTAATCCCTGACCCGTTGGAAGACCTGAAGCAACAAGCCATCAACTACCTTCCCGGCATCGGCCCTGCGAGGGCGAAAATGCTGGAAGCCGAGCTGGGCATCAAGACCTGGCACGACCTCCTGTACACCTTCCCCTATAAGCACATCGACCGCAGCCGCCTCTACAAGATTCACGAGCTGACCCCGGAGATGCCTTTCGTGCAAGTCATGGGGCAGTTCCTCAGCTTCGAAGAGGCGGGAGAGGGACGCAAACATCGGCTGACAGGGCACTTCTGGGATGGCGAAATGTTTCTCGACGTCACTTGGTTTCAGGGCATCAAATTCATCAAGCAGAGCGTAAAGGTGCGGAAAGACTACATCCTCTTCGGGCGTCCGAGCATTTACGGCGGCAGGCTCTGCGTCAACCATCCCGACCTCGACAATCCCGAGCAAATGACGCTCAGCAAGATGAGCATGCAGCCCTATTACTCCACGACGGAACGCATGAAGAAGGCGGGCATGACATCACGAACGATGGAACGCTTCACGAGCGCCCTCTTCAGCAAACTGACTTGGACTCTTCCTGAAACCTTACCGAAATATCTTACTGAGCGACTTCACCTTATGCCGCTCGACAAAGCACTTCGTGCGGCACACTATCCCAGTTCAGCCGACGAGCTTGCTGCTGCCAATATGCGACTGAAGTTCGAGGAGTTGTTCTTCATCCAGCTCGTCATCATGTCCTACGCCCGCAAGCGACAGCAGGAACGTGTCGGCAGACGCTTCACACGCGTCGGCGAGCTGTTCAACACGTTCTTCCACAAATACTTGCCATTCCCATTGACAGAAGCGCAGAAGCGCGTCATCCGCGAGATGCATGCCGACATGAAAAGCGGCCGACAGATGAACAGATTGCTGCAAGGCGACGTCGGCAGCGGCAAGACGCTCGTAGCGCTTATGATAATGCTCATCGCCATCGACAATGGCTGCCAATCCTGCATCATGGCTCCCACCGAAATATTGGCAGAGCAGCACTTGCAGACATTCCGTAACTTTTTGAAGAACATGCCTGTTCACGTTGAGTTGTTAACGGGAAACATCAAAGGCAAGAAGCGAGCCGCAATCGAGGCGGGACTGCTGGACGGGAGCGTCAATATCCTGATAGGCACGCATGCCGTCATCGAGGACAACGTGCAGTTCCGCAACCTCGGCCTTGTCATCATCGACGAGCAGCACCGCTTTGGCGTAGCACAAAGGGCGAAGCTTTGGGAGAAGAAGCCAGCCCCCTCCCCCGACCCCTCCCCCGAGGAGGAGGGGAGATTCGCATCTGAAAGCCTCCCTCCTCGGGGGGGGGAGGTTGGAGGGGGGCTGCCTCACGTCCTCGTCATGACTGCCACCCCCATCCCGCGCACTCTCGCCATGACGGTTTACGGCGACCTCGACGTCTCAGTTATCGACGAACTGCCACCCGGGCGCAAGCCTGTCCGCACCATGCACATCTACGACAACCAGCCGGAGCAGCTCTATCGCGGCGTCATACGGGAGATAGAGGCAGGACATCAGGTCTATTTCGTCTATCCCCTCGTAAAGGAAAGCGAGAAGCTCGACCTGAAGAACGTGCAGGACGAATTTGTGCACCTGAAAGAAGTGTTCCCGCAATACAAGATAGACATGGTTCACGGCAAGATGAAACCCTCTGAGAAAGATGCCGTGATGCAGCGTTTCGTGTCGGGCGAGACGCAGATTCTCGTCGCCACCACCGTCATCGAGGTAGGCGTGAACGTGCCCAACGCGTCGGTCATGATAATACAGAACGCCGAGCGGTTCGGCCTGTCGCAGTTGCATCAGTTGCGAGGCCGCGTGGGGAGAGGCGCCGAACAGTCGTACTGCATCCTCGTCTCGAACTTCAAATTGTCGGCCGAGACGCGGAAGCGCCTGCACATCATGACGGAAACGAACGACGGCTTCGAGATAGCGGAAGCCGACCTGAAGCTTCGCGGCCCGGGCGATCTCGAAGGGACGCAGCAGAGCGGCATTGCCTTCAACCTCAGGCTTGCCAACCTCGGACGCGACGGACAACTCGTGCAACTTGCCCGCGACACCGCATCCTTTGTCCTCGATGCCGACCCAGAGCTGCAAGCTGCCGACAACGCCCTGCTCCGCCGCCACCTGCAGGAACTCAGGAAAGAACATCGCGACTGGAGCCAAATCTCCTGAATGAACACAAAGAACGTATCCTGATGCCACACTCAACGTGAGGCGTCCGACTTTCCCACGTGTAGCGTTTGGCTTTCCCACGTGTAGCATTTGACTTTCCCACGTGTAGCGTTTGACTTTCCCACGTGTAGCGTTTGACTTTCCCACGTGAAGCGTCTGCAATCCTCTTTACTTTCATTGCATTCTTTCGTTATCAATCATTCCAAACATAACTCGCCACCCATCACCTCCTCGTCTGGCGCAGGCAGAAAACACACCCGACGGCAGTCTTTCCCGTCTTTAAAGCTTCTATCGTGCCCAAAACCATGCCATAACGATAAAAAATATTCACGGTTTGCGCATAATTCTTAATTATTTTGTACTTTTGCACGCGAAATTTCAAAACTTATTAGATCTAAGCAATACATGAAGAAAATCTTTACCCTAATCATTCTGCTCCTGACATTCGTCATGGGCACACAAACCGCTCAAGCTTACAACGAGGAGGAAGTTGTTATTACAGGTGCAGAAGGTGACCGCCTGGACTACCAAGTAATAGCAGCCATGGAGGCAACCGAAACCATAATAGCTGAATATGACGATGGAAATAACATACAATATTACTATTCGAGCGACAGGAAACTATTGTTCACCATCAATTCGGACAACATCATCACCGTTGCTTCAGGCGTTTCTTCTGCCGACGACCTCATTTGCGATCCGGATAACGGATTCCGCCAACTTTACAGAATCCCTGATGACGTAGAGTTCTTTGAACTTCACTTCATCCAAAATCCCACTAAGGACATGGAGCTAACGCTGATGACAGGCATGAACATAGAAGATCCGGAAAACGAGGACACCTACATGACTATTGAAGCGTTAGCTAAATACTCTGATGAACTACGCTGTCACAAAGACGAGGAATCGGGCACGTCAACCTACACGACGTTTGCTGGCAAGAAATTGTTTTCTGTTACATCTGATGGCATGGCCATCATTGAGGACAACCTGACTGCCGACGACGACATCAACTGGACCATTTCTCCCTCAGAACGCAATCAACTTTGGTATGCAGGCCAATATATGTCTAATTATATGATTCCATATAAAACGATAAAGCTGCATTTCGATACCGGCATATACATGGCCCCCAACAAGCCGGCATTGTCGGCCACCCTGAAGTCGGGCGATGATATCTATGATGACCCAGATACCCAGACAATATTCAACCTGCTATGGTATTGCTTCGGCCAGCTCAGGATGGAGGCATTTGTTAATCCGGACGACGGAGGCCTCGGCGATTGGGTGTTCTTCAACAAGGACGACAAAATGCTGTTTACTCTTCACGAAAACACAATTACCCTGGAATCGGATGTCACCTCCGCCGACGACATCATCTACACCATCACTCAGGAAGACCTCAAAAGGCTGAAAGAGACAGACATCACAACCTTCCAAACAGTCTATCCGTACTCGACTATTGAACTGCACTTCAAGACCAACATGTTAGCCACATTGAAGACAGGCATTAACACATCCAACGAGAAAAACGATGAAATCTTCACAGCGCTGTCCTTAATGCTCTATAATTTCAACCAGCTGCAAATGGACTTCGACGCGGAAACAGGAGGTGCCACGTTCCTTTCCATGGCTGGCAAGGAACTGTTCACGATGAACAAAGACGCATTCATCACCCTCGCTCCTGACATCACCTCTGCCGACGACATCGTTTACACCATCACCCGCGAAGACCGCAATTATTTAAATGATACGAACAAGGAACTCTACGATTACCTTTACGGCATCAAGACAATAGAAATCCGATTCGCCCCGCAAACCGAAAACATGGAGGCCATACTCAGGGATGGAACGGACTTGGCTGACGAGAATAACCAGCAAACCCTCAAAGTGATTCAGGTCTTGGTGAACTCACTCAACATTCTGTCAACTGGTTATAGAGACGGCTTAACCGCCATCTATTCTCCCAGCGACAAATTCCTATTCACACTTACGGAAGAAGGCATAGCCAACGTGAACCAAGACCTCAGGGTCAGCGACAACATTATCTACGACATTACCGAGGAAGACCGCGAGAACCTGTACTATTCAGACAGAGATGCCTACGAACTGCTCTTAGACTACAAGGCCATCATGCTCTACTTTAATTATAATGACCCCGATGGCATCAGAGACATCAAGGACTCCGAAAACCTTAACGATTCTTGGTACACCCTCGATGGCAGGAAGCTGCAAGGCAAACCGACACAAAGAGGCATCTACATAAAGGATGGCAAAAAGATGTTGAAAAAGTAAAATAATCGAGCAAAAGTTTGGCCATTCCAGAAAAAAGCCGTACCTTTGCCGCGCTTTTAAGCACAAAACATTATATATTAACTTATTTAACGTATTATGAACCAATACGAAACCGTTTTCATTTTGACTCCCGTTTTGTCTGATGAACAGATGAAGGAAACGGTAGAAAAGTTCAAAGGCGTCCTCACCAAGGCTGGTGCTGAAATCATCAGCGAAGAGAACTGGGGCCTGAAGAAACTTGCCTACCCCATCGACAAGAAGACAACAGGATTCTACGAGCTCATTGAGTTCAATGCAGCTCCCGAGACTATTAAGACTCT
>CAMJOE010000101.1:0-10186 GCA_946407485.1 uncultured Prevotellaceae bacterium
GGAAGGACTACATGGTGAGCATGGGCTTCGGCTACAAGCTCGGCATCGACCTGCCGGGCGAAAAGCGAGGCATGATACCCAACGCGCCTTACTACGACAAGGCCTACAAGGAGGATTGGAGCGGCCTCACCGTCATCAGCATCAGCATCGGGCAGGGCGAGGTCAACCTCACGCCTTTGCAGATAGCCAACCTTGGAGCCACGATTGCCAACCGAGGCTGGTACATCATCCCGCACGTCGTCAAGGAGGTGCAAGGCATGCCGCTCGACACGCTCTACACGAGAAGACACTACACGAAGGTTGAGCGCAGGCACTACGAGACGGTGGTGCAAGGCATGCGCAATGCCGTGCTGGGAGGAACCTGCCGGGTGGCCAACACATCCTTCTATGAGGTATGTGGCAAGACGGGAACTGCGCAGAACCCTCACGGCCAGGATCACAGCGTCTTCATGGGTTTTGCGCCTCGCGAGAACCCGAAGATTGCCATCTGCGTCTATGTGGAAAACGGCACGTGGGGAGCCACGTACGGTGTCCCCATCGGAGCCCTCATGATGGAGCAGTACATCAACGGCAAGCTGTCCGAGGCAAGCAAGGCACGCGCTACAAGTTTCGAGAACAGGCATCTGTATAGACAACAGGCAGCGGACGACGGACAAAAGACAACGGAGGGCGGACAACCGACGACGGAGGGCGGCCAGCAGACGACGGACAAGGAACAACAAGCTAAAGAGACATCCGACAATGGACAAAAGAAAGAGTAAGAAGAAAGCACCCTCGCTCTGGGGCTCCATCGACTGGCTCACCATCTTTGTTTACATGGTGCTCCTGGCCTTGGGATGGATGAGCGTTTGCGGCGCCTGCTACGAGTTCGGCGGTACGGGCAGCATCTTCGAGTTCTCCACTCGAAGCGGCATGCAAATCGTCTGGATCGGCTCTTCCCTACTGCTTGCCTTCCTCATCCTCATGACGGACGACCGCATCATCGAATCCTTTTCCTACATTATATATATAGGTTTCCTCGGCCTGCTCTTCATCACGCCTTTCATGGCGCACGACATCAAAGGCTCCCTCTCTTGGATTAAGATAGGCAGCTTCAGTATTCAGCCGGCCGAGTTCGCCAAGTTTGGCGTGGCCCTGTGCCTGGCGAAGGTGATGAGCACCTACGGCTTTGACGTGAGGAAATGGCGCGACTTCATCATCTGCATCGCTCTGATAGTGGTGCCGATGGGATTGATTATCATGCAGAAAGAGACGGGCAGCGCGCTGGTTTACACAGCTTTCTTCCTGATGCTTTATCGCGAAGGCATGTCGGGCACCATCCTGTTCCTGGCCATCTCGGCTGTCGTCTATTTCGTGGTTGGCGTGCGTTTCGGCTGGCTTCCCGTCATGTTGCTCATACAGGTGTTCACCATAGGTCTCATCTTCGTTTACGGCACGGATGCCGCGAAGCGTCGCAAGTTCCCCCTGCTCTATTCGCTTATCCCGGCCCCTCTGCTCGCCTTCTATCTCCTCTACCTTGCCCTTCGCGACCGCTACCTGCCCTATTGCCTCATCGGCCTCTTCGCCTTGGGGAGCATCGCCTTCCACTACTCCACGGACTACGTGCTGAACAACGTCATGGAGCCCCACCAGCAATCGCGCATCCGCGTACTGCTCGGACTTGAGGACGACCCGCGAGGCGCCGGCTACAACGTCATTCAGGCAAAGATAGCCATCGGTTCGGGCGGGCTGAAGGGCAAAGGTTTCCTCAACGGCACCCAGACGAAGCTGAAGTACGTGCCTGAGCAGGACACCGACTTCATATTCTGTACCGTGGGCGAGGAGGAAGGTTTCGTGGGCTGCGCCATCGTGTTGCTCCTCTTCCTGACACTCATCCTGAGGCTCCTCCACCTGGCCGAGCGGCAGCCCTACACCTTCGGGCGCATCTACGGCTATTGCGTGCTGAGCATCTTCCTGTTTCATGTCTTCATCAACGTCGGGATGGTGCTGGGCCTGGCGCCCGTCATCGGCATCCCCCTGCCCTTCTTCAGCTACGGCGGCAGCTCCCTTTGGGGCTTCACCATCCTGCTCTTCATCTTCCTCAGGATAGACGCAGGCCGAAACCGCCTGCAGCATTGAGGCACCCATCCCTCACGCTTTCTGCCCTCGCCTCCGACGCTTTGACATTATTTCTACGACGCGACGCAGAGGCTCTTCCTCGTTTTGACAAAATGTCAATAAAACAGAGGATTTGCTTACACTCGCGTTTCAGAAAAAGGCGTCAGAATCGACGAAAATCACCTCGGCTTAGGTTGAGGCCGTTTTTTCGAAAAACGCGCTCAAAAAGCGGTTGTCTCATAACAGGCTGAACCACAGGCGACAACTTTCAATCTTCAATTTTCAATCTTCAATCTTTAACCATTCTTTTGCCAACTCCACATTGCAAAACGGCCACTTTTCACGCGTTTTTGCACACTTTTTGACGTTGGGTGCCAGCAGACGCTACGTGAAGGAACGGCAAACGCTACGTGTAGCGTTGGCTTTTCCAACGTGTAGGAAAGGGCTTCGCAACGTGTTGCGACGACTCTCGCAACGTGATGTGAGGCTGATTCCGACGTTTTGCGAGCCTTTTTTCCTCGTTTTGCATAGTGTGCAATATTAGCAAAATGGCAGCAATTCCTGCCGTTTGCTGACAATTTGCCAAACGCGGCAACCCGAAAGGCCTCTTTTTATAAGCCTGAAAATGAGCCGTTTGCGATGGAATCAGCTCGAAAGGCAGGAGCAAACGGGTGCTTTTCGCGGGCAAAATCCGACCTTTCGAAAATTGCGACTGCTCTGCAGCGGGAATTTGACGCTTATTGACGTCAAGATGGCACTTTCAGGCATCGTTAATACATATTTTATAAGGTAAAAGCAGGAAAAACAAGATAAAAATAACATTTTTTCATTTATTCGCTTTCCTTTTTTAATTATATTTTGTATCTTTGTGCCTGAATTACCTAATAACTTAAAACCTGTAACTAAAACCTGAAACTTTAAACTGCCTTAACTTTCTGACATGAAGAAATTCTTTTTATACGCCATCGCAGCCCTGGCATTCCTGGTAAGCTGCACAGAGGAAGTGGACACATCCTCGCGTTATGTATTCAAGGAAGAAACCATCTCAAGCTATCTGGAGAAGCACGCGCAGTATAGCGAGTACTACCGCCTGCTGAACGAGGTGCTGGTGTCGAACATCAGCGAGACGAACGTCCGCCAGCTGCTCTCGGCGCGCGGCCACTACACCATCTTCGCCCCTACGAACGACGCCATACAGCTCTACCTTGACTCGCTCGTGCGCCAAGGCCTCATCCCGGAAGCCAAATGGGACGCGTTCCCCACTAAGCACAAACGCGACTCCATCGCCCAAATCATCGTCTTCAACAGCATTATCGACAGCGGCGACGACTACAGCGAATACATGATATCGAGCTTCCCCATCTCGACCTCGACGTCGAAGAGCGTGGAGATTCCTCTCCCCAATATGAACGACCGCAAACTCGTCGTGCAATATACCGACGTGCCTGACAGCATCCTCATCAACGACTGCGAAATCGACGTCTACAATCGCGACATCCTGTGTATCAACGGCGTAATACACGCCATGCACAACGTCATCGCGCCCAGCAACAACACGATGGACCTGCTGCTGAAAAGGTATATCCAAAACGAGAACTCTGGTTTCGTCGTCTCATCCAAGATAGTCCTGGCCTGCGGCTTAGCCAACGTGCTGTCCGCCAACCGCGATGAGGAATACGAAAGCCTCTTCCAGAAAGGAAAAATCCCCAAGAAGAACGAGGAGACGCGAGGTGAGACCGCAACATTCCATACGCCCGAACACCGCTACTTCGGCTTCACATTCTTCGCCGAGACTGACGAGTTCTGGACAAACGCAATAGGCAAGCCCGTGAGAGACATTACGTTGGAGGACGTGATGGAATACCTCGACAGCGAAGGCGTATATCCTGAGCTGAAGCGCGACGACAACTATACGTCCGAGGACAATCTGCTCTATCAGTTCATCACATACCATCTCCTGCCCGAACGGCTCAGCGCAAACACTCTCGTCTATCACTACAACGAGAAGGGCTTCGACCTGAACCGAAAGGTGCCCTCCGTCGCCGTGATGGAGTTCTACACCACAATGGGCAAGCGCCGCCTCCTCAAGATATTCGAGAGCAAAGAGAGCAACGGCGTCTACCTCAACCGTTTCCCCGTACTCGACAACGACCGCCGAGGCACCTATCAAGAGCTGTCGTGCGACCCCGAAAATGAAGGCATCGCCATCGGCGAACCGAACATGGACGGCGAGAACAACATCCGAAACGGCATGATTTATCCTATCAACAAACTCCTCTACTATAGCGACGAGACACGCAACAACTTGCAGAAACAACGCATTCGTTGGAGCGTGCCAAGCATGTGGCCCGAGTTCATGAACAACGACATAAGGTGCTCCGAGATTACCGACGAGAAACACAAGAACGTCTATATTCCCAACGACCAGGAATACAAGTATCTCGAGGACGTGGATATCTCGAAGGATACACGCTTCAACTATTGGACCGGACGCGGCAACGGCTGGCAGAACATGCAGGGCGACGAGATGACCATCCGCGGCTTGCTGGAGTGCACCATGCGCCTCCCGCCAGTGCCACGACGCGGCACGTATGAACTCCGATTCGCCATCCAGTGCGGCGGCAGCATGCGTGGTATGGTGCAGTTCTATTGGGGCTCTGACAAGAGCAGACTCTCTGCCATGGGTATCCCCCTCGACCTGCGTCAAAGCGCCGACAACACGTTGCACACATCAAATGGCAGCGTGCCCAGCGACATAGGCTATGAGCGCGACACCGACGACGATGACTTTAACGCCGAGGTCGACAAGCGCTTGCGTAACAACGGCTTCATGAAGGGCTGCAACCAGTACTGCGCCGGCGGACCAGGCTCAAGCACCATGATGCGCCTCTCCGATATCTGCGTGCGCCGCATCATCATACGTGAAACGATGGATCCCGACGTGACATATTACATCAAGTTTAAGACCGTAATGGACGACGACACACGTTTCTTCTACATGGACTACTTGGAGTATTGCGCGAAGGAAGTCTATGACAATCCCGAGAAGCCGGAAGACATCTGGTAATGCAAACGCTGAGATCCCTCACCCGATAACCAGAAACATACCGATTCATAAAGTAAGCCCCGAAAGTTCAACTGCAACTTTCGGGGCTTTTCATATCAAGTAGTAAGCGTTGGATCAGCGAATGATTCGTCTTGGAACTGCTTATGACTCGTCTTGAATCAGCGAATGATTCGTTTTGAAACTGCTTATGACTCGTCTTGAATCAGCGAATGATTCGTTTTGGATCTGCGAGTGATTCGTCGGACGACACTATGAAAGCACTTCTCCCATCCTACATCCTACGTCTTACTTCCTCTTGCTCCTTCTTCTTCTATGCTTGCTACGACGGAACAACTTCTTAAATCTCTTCCAAAGGCTCTTCTTCTCTTTCTCCTTGCCATAGCCGTAACCGTAGCCGTAACCGTAACCGTAGCCATAACCATAGCCGTAGCCATAGCCGTAGCCATAGCCGTAACCGTAGCGTTTGCTCTTACCGCGGCTGTCGTTGATGACGATGCAAAGGTGATTGAATTTCTTTTCCTGATGCAAGCGCTCCAGTTCGGGCAGGTAACGCCTGTCGACCTTCGTCTCGCGGAGTACGTAGATAGTAAGGTCCACAACACGATTGACGATACCGGCATCGGCGACAACCTGGGCCGGCACATTGTCGATAACGACGTAGTCATAGCGTGTCTTGAGCTCCTCGATGCACTTCTCCAGGCGGGTGCTCATCAACAACTCGGTCGGGTTGGGCGCTGCGATACCTGCGGGCAAGATGTCGAGGTTGCACTTCTCACTCTTGGGAACAATCATGCTGAACACATCATCGACCGCTTCCGACAGGTAGGAAGTCAATCCGACATTGCCGGCAACGTCGGCCAGATGACTTCGCGTTCGCTTACGTATGTCGGCATCAATGAGCACTACTTTCTTACCCGTGAGGCCGAGCGTCGCGGCGAAGTTACCGCTGATAAACGTCTTACCTTCGCCCGGCATAGTACTGGTGAGCATGATCACGCGGGCATCTTTGTTGATGAAAGGCATATTAAAGCGTATCAGTCGGAATGCCTCGGACAGAATATCGTCCTTATCTTCCTCGACGACAATCTCAGAATCGCGAATGCCGACGTGACTGTGGGGCACTTCGCCCAGGATGGGAATGGTGGTGTATTTCTCTACGTCCCTACGTCCGTGCACTGTGGTGTCGAAGAGCTTGCGGAGCTGGAAGTAGAGGAAAGGCACGATGATGCCGAGGATGAAAGCGAGGCCGAGGATGACCTTCGTGCGGGGAGCGATGGGGGAACGGCTGCCGAAGGGTTGCTCTACGACACGGATGTTCGCTTCCGTGATGGCGAGTTGCAGCGCCGTCTCCTCGCGTTTGTTCAGCAAATAGGTATAGAGAGTTTCCTTGATGCTTTGCTGACGTGCGATATCGATGACCTTTTTCTCTTTCTGAGGCACGGCGTGAAGTCCTGCCGTGAGTCCCGCTTCCTCTCGCCTTGCCCTGTCCACCTGCAGTTTTAAGCTTGCGCTGTATCCTTTGAGTGAAGCCAGGATGGCGGCCTTCATCTGTTCGAGGTTCTTGTCAAAGTCGACGATGGTGGGGCTGTTCTCAGAGGTGTTCGCGGCCAAGCGGTTGCGTTGCAGCATCATCTGGTTGTAGTTGGCGATCTGTGACGTGATGCCGGCATCGCTGATACCACCCATGGTCGGTATGAGGTTACCCGCCGTGACGTTCTGCGTAAGGTAATCGACGAGGTATTGTATCATGGAGTACTGCGTCTCGGCTTGCACGGTGCGTTGGCGCGCGTTGTTGCTCTGGCTGATATATGCGTCGCTGCTTGCCTTGAGGTCAACCAGTCCGCTGCTCTGCTTGAACTCGGCCATCTTCCCTTCCACTTCGCTCAGCTCTCTGTGTATAAGGTCGATGCGGTCCTCGATGAACTTCGATGTGCTGTTTGCTATCTGGTTCTTGTCTTCGATGATACTGCGCTTGTAGGCATCGAGCAAGCCGCTGAGGATGTCATCAGCTCGCTGGATGTTTGTATCGGTACACGTGATGCGCACCAAGGTGCTTTCCTTGTCGATTTCGCTGCTTTGTACCTTATTATAAAGTATAATGGCGGCATTTTCGAGGCTGATGCGCTGCACCTGGATGGACATGCCGACGGCCTTTTCGAGGTATTTCTCGTTGGGAGTTGCGATGAAGTCTCCGAATGGCGTTTTGGTGACCTTGCCCCATTCTACCTTTGCCTTGAAGGCCGACTCCTCCATGGGAATGCCATACGTGACGTCAGAGATGGTACCCCCGCGTTTGCTGTCGATGGTGAGCATGAAGGTAGCGGGCACCTCGAATTCCGTAATGAACTCGACGGTGAAGGGCCGGTCGTTGTAGAGCGACACGTTGCGCAGGCCGACGCGTATGTTGTACATCACGTCGAGGTTAAGGTTTTTGGCGACCTCCTGAGCGAGTTGGAACGAGTGGAGGATATAGACTTCGTTCTTGACGCTTGCCCCTGCGAGCACGCCATTGAGCTGCATCAGGGCGTCTGTCCCGATAGCGGAGCGCCTGCCGCTACTTTGTCCGTTGTCGTCCTTGACGAGCATGACGGCCTGCCGCTGATAGATGTTCGACTTTGTAGCGAGATAAAGCTTTGCTGCTGCTATGCAGATGACGACTGAAAGGAAAAACCACACCCAATTGCCGACGAAGGTATCGAGTATGTCGCGCAGGGTGAGGGCTTCCTCCAGGCCTGAGCTGTTGGCAGCATTCTTCTGCCTACGGTTGCGGAGTGATGTCTGGTTGGTATTGTTGTTTGCTTCCATATTCTACTATTTCTTCAGTGCTACGATGAGAGATACGATGCTGACAATCATGCCGACAACGGTGCTGCCGACCGACAGCCATGTGTAGCTCGTACTGCCTTTCACGCGCTGGCTCTTGTTGGGCTGAACATAGATGACGTCGTTCTGCTGCAGATAATAGGCGGGGGAATTGAAGACGGCCTGATTATCGAGCAAGTTGACCTCGTAGGCTCTGCGCTGTCCGTTCTCTTCGCGGATGACGAGGACGTTGTCGCGATAAGCGCTGTTCGTGAGGTCTCCGGCCTTACCGAGGGCCTCCAGGATGGTGAGGCGTTCGCCCTGGTATGTCTGTGTGCCGGGGTTCTTCACGTCGCCCATCACCGTCACCTTGAAGCTCATAATCTTGGTGTTTACTACGGGGTCCTTGATGTAGCCCTCTTGGATCATGCGGTTCTGGATCATGGACGATATCTCGCCTGTCGTCATGCCGCCCACATGAATCGTACCAAAGATGGGGAACTCTATGTTGCCCTCCTTGCTTACTCTGAAATAAGCCACGCCGGACGAGACGTTGGCCGAGTTGGTGCCAGTCATCGAGTTGTTGCCGCCGCCGATAAGCGTATTGTTGTTGAAGCGCTGGAGCAGCTCGAAGTCCTTACTTGCCACGGAGATGGCGAGCTGGTCGTCGGGCTGGACCTGCAGCTCGAAGTAGTCGTTTATTTCTTGGGGGAGTGCATACTGCTGCGTAGCGCCTTGCAGGTATATCATCTTCTTGTTGGAAACGCAAGAAGTCGTAAGACCGAGACACAAAGCACAGGCCAATAGCGGTAAAAATGTACGTTTCATATTCATTTATGCATAGTTTTGTGCGCAAAATTACTAAAAAAAAGTCATATAGGCGCTTATAAAGGAAAAAAAAACAGCTTATAGTGTCATTTATAACAAAGAAAAAGGTAACTTGCAGCCAAATTCTGCAACAAAGCACACATAAGAGCCTATGAAAAAGCTATTATCGCTGCTATTATTGCTCCTTTTTCCCTGCTCTCAGCTCCTTGCTCAGGGGCGTACGATTGTAGGCAATGCTTCGTATTATGCTGACAAGTTCCACGGTCGTCGGACGGCAAGCGGGGAGATTTACAACAAGGACAGCATGACCTGCGCCCACCTGAAATATCCTTTCGGGACGATACTGAAAGTGCGCAATCCGGTGAACGACAAGACCGTCTATGTGCGTGTGACGGACCGCGGCCCCTATCACAAGCATCGCGTCATCGACTTGAGTCGCGCCGCGGCCCGCGAGCTCGGCATCATCCAATCGGGTTTCTCGATGGTGGAGATTACGCCGTTCCAGCCCCTGGAAGTGCCATACCTGCCCGGCGACAACGGTTTTGCCGACATCCCCGAGCTTGAGCTGCAGTACACACAAGCCGCCACGTTCCCCGAGCCCATCTGGCAGTGCGACACCATCAAGGTCGTGGAGGAGCTGAAGCAAGTCACTTCAACCTGGACGTTTACGGGTCGCTGATTATCGGGCGACGCATCGCGCGTCCGGACGCCACAGCAAGCGTCGGCAGTTCCTTGCTGTGGGAAAGCTCGTTCCTTGCTGTGGGAAAAGGCGTTCCTTGCTGTGGCGTCCGGACATCCCTCACGAGGCGTCCCGAGAAGCCTGCTTTATCAATTGAAGATAAGTTTCGGCAGTTCTCATGCTTTGTAGCTAAGTAGTGAAGTAGTTATCGCTTCGCTCGTCCTACGGACAGTAGTTAAGCCAATACTCTTTTCGTCTGCTTCCTGCTCCCAACACATTCGGCTTAACTACTTAACTACTGACTACATAACTACCTCGAAGCTTCAGTATTTAATTTTATTGCTGTCCGGGGAAAGTTTCTCTCTCTTCCTTTTAAGTCCTCTCTCATCGGTGTTTCTGACGAATAGCAGCTTATGGGGGCTTGCCAAAAGTCTCGAAGAGACGACAGACCACAGACGGGGGTGTTAACCCCCGGTAATGTTGCAACGAAAGAGAAAGCCCCGAAGGGGCGACAGAGCCATAAGCAAGTTGTAATTAAACAAGTAACATATTCTGTCGCCCCTTCGGGGCTTATTATTGTCAGGCTAACCCGTCCCGGGGGTTAACACCCCCGTCTGTGGTCTTTCGCACCTTCGGTGCTTTTCCCTGGACAGCAATAATTTAATTTAAAAACCTTTGTGAGCTGCTCGGCGACGACTGCCGGCGACGCCATT
>CAMJOE010000102.1:0-9817 GCA_946407485.1 uncultured Prevotellaceae bacterium
GACAAGTTCATCAAGAAGGTTGACGAGCTGCTTGCTGCCAAGGAGAAGGAAATCATGACCGTCTGATGCGCGGCCTGATAATAAGGAACACAGGCAGCTGGTACACTGTCAGGACGGACGACGGCGGGCTGTTCGACTGCAAGGTAAAGGGCACCTTTCGCCTCAAGGGCATCAGGAGCACGAATCCTGTTGCGGTGGGCGACGTGGTGACCATCACGCCCGGAGCCGACGGGCAGACGGCCCTGATAGACGGTATTGAGGACCGCCGCAACTACATTATCCGCCGCGCCTCGAACCTGTCGAAGCAGAGCCACATCATCGCGGCGAACGTGGACATGGCGGCTCTCATCGTCACCATTGCGCACCCGGAAACGAGCACGACATTCATCGACCGCTTCCTCGCGAGCGCTGAAGCCTACCGTGTCCCCGTGTTGATTGTCTTCAACAAAACCGACCTCTACGACGATGCTGAGCGAGGGCAGATGCAGCGGCTCGTGTCGCTTTATCAGGACATCGGCTACAGATGCGTGACCTGTTCTGCAGAGACGGGCGACGGCATCGACGAGCTGCTGACCGAGCTGCAGGGGCGGACGACCTTGCTCAGCGGCAACAGCGGCGTCGGCAAGAGCACGCTGCTCAACCTCCTTGTCCCCGATGCAGACGCCAAGACTGCGGAGATCAGCGCGGCTCACGACTCGGGCATGCACACCACAACCTTCTCGCAGATGTTCTTCCTGCCTCAGGGCGGTGCCCTCATCGACACGCCGGGCATCAAGGGTTTCGGCACGTTCGACATGGAGCGCGAAGAGGTGTCGCACTACTTCCGCGAGATATTCCAAGCGTCTGCCGATTGCCGCTTCGGCAACTGCACTCACACCCACGAACCCGGCTGCGCAGTGCTGCAGGCGGTGGCTGAGGGGAGCATTGCCGAGAGCCGTTTCAACAGCTATCTCTCTATGCTCGAGGACAAAGACGAGGACAAGTACAGGTAGATGCCTCTCCTTGCCCTTCCGGAGGAGAGGTAAAACGTAGGTAAAACTGAAATGAAGCAACAGGAAATGGATAACAAGCTGCCGTCCTCCCCTCTGTGTGAGGTGACGGGCGGTTCCCTTAATATAATAAAGGTAGGAGGCGGGGTAGTGGAAGATGCCACGTCGCTGGCCCGCCTGCTCGACCAGTTTGCTGCGATGCCGGGACGCAAGGTCTTGGTGCATGGCGGCGGCAGGCTGGCCACGTCCATGGCGAAGAGCCTGGGCATCGAGAGCCGGATGGTGGGCGGCCGCCGCATCACGGATGGGCGGATGCTCGAGGTCGTGACGATGGTCTATGGCGGTCTGGTCAACAAGCGCATCGTGGCAGGTCTGCAGGCAAAGGGCGTGAAGGCCATCGGCCTGACCGGTGCCGACGGCGACGTCATCCGCAGCCACAAGCGTCCCCTCAAGCTCGTCAGGATGGACGACGGCACAGAGCAGATGGTCGATTTCGGCTATGTGGGCGACGTCGATAGGGTCGATGCCCGGCTGCTTTCCTCGCTCATCGAGGGCGGCAACGTGCCGGTCGTGGCTCCCCTTACTCACGACGGCGAGGGCCACATCCTTAACACCAACGCCGACACCATCGCGTCGTCGGTGGCGCAGGCGATGGCCGAGTATTACGACACCACGCTGACCTTCTGCTTCGAGAAGCCGGGCGTACTCCGCGATGCCGACGACGACGGCAGCGTCATACCCCTCATCGACGAAGCCGAGGCGAGCCGTCTCATAGCCCAAGGCGTTATAGCGGGCGGGATGATACCTAAGATAGAGAATGCCTTTGATGCCATCCACCGGGGCGTGAGGCAGGTCGTCATCACGCATTCCGACAACATCGACGGGTCGAAGGGAACAACTATAAAAGGTGAAAAGTTGAAAAGGTAAAAAGGTGAAAAAGGGGGAGAGAACTTGAATCATCTTATGTCGTAACCCCTTTTTAAATTTATATTTTTTCAATTTTTTACCTTTTCTTGTGTAACTTTTTCCGTTCTGAATCGTCTTCATAAATAGAGAGATGGAAAACGTCAGCTTCCGAACCACCGTTCTGCCGTTGAGCGACAGGCTCTTCCGTATCGCTCTCCGCATCACGATGAATAGGGCAGAGGCCGAAGATGTGGTGCAGGACACGCTCCTCAGAGTGTGGGAGTGCCGCAGCGAATGGGAGCAGATTGGCAGCCTGGAGGCGTTCGCCATCGCAACCTGCCGGAACCGAGCGCTCGACGTCACGAAGCGCGCAGGGCGAAACAATGCGTCGCTCGACAAGATTGACAGCGCTCAGCCTTCAATCTTCAATCTTCAGTCTTCAATAGAGGCACGCGAACAGCTCTCTATCGTCAGACGGCTCATGGACGATCTGCCAGAAGTGCAACGCACCATCATGCTGCTGCGCGACATCGAGGGCAAGACCTATCAGGAGATAGCGCAGCTGCTCGACATCAGCGAGACACAGGTGAAGGTCTATCTGCACCGAGCCCGTACAAAAATTAAAGAAAGAATATGGATTATAAATACATAGAACAACTGCTGGAACGCTACTGGGAATGCCAGACGACGCTGGAGGAGGAGGCCATCCTGCGCAATTTCTTCCGCCAGGAAGACGTGCCGGCCAGCCTGCTTCCCTATCGCCAGTTCTTCATCGAGCAGGACGAGGTGGCAGCGGAACACGTGAGCGAGGACTTCCAGGAGAGGATGCTGCGGCTGGTGGGCGAAGATGTGCCGACCCGCGTCTGCAAGGCTCACCGCCTGACCTTCATGCGCCGCTGCAGGCCCTTCTACAGGGCAGCCGGCCTCGTGGCGATACTCCTCACCATCGGCAACGCGGCTCATCAGAGCTTCTCCGACGAGGACGTGGCCGACACGACGCCTCAGATGGCCGAAGGCATTGCCGCCGACAGCCTGCAGCAAATCACAATCGACAAGCCCGAGCAGCAGTCGGCCGAACTCAAGGCTCTGCCTACCGACACCGTCAGCAAACATACGAGATAATCATTTCTGCTTTTAAAATATACATGCTTATTTAAACAATCAATTCTCTCAAAACAATCAATCAAACGACAGAAAGGGGCAACCGTGAGGCTGCCCCTTTTTTAATGTAAGCTATTGTTGTCCGGTAAGATAGCACCAAAGGTGCGACAGACCACAGACGGGGGTGTGAACCCCCGGGACAGGATAGCCTAACAATAGAAAGCCCTGAAAGGGCGGCAGAATATGTAACTTGTTATAATTACAATTTGTTAATGGTTCTGTCGTCCTTTCAGGACTTTCCATTCTATTGCGCCATTACCGGGGGTTAGCACCCCCGTCTGTGGTCTTTCGTCTCTTCGAGACTTTAGTAAGCCATTCCTTGCAGTAGGATTTCGACTTCTTTGCAGTGGTCTTTCGTCTCTTCGAGACTTTAGTAAGCCATTCCTTGCAGTAGGAATTCGACTTCCTTGCTGTGGTCTTTCGTCTCTTCGAGACTTTAGTAAGCCATTCCTTGCAGTGGGATTTCGACTTCCTTGCAGTGGGAACTTGACTTCCTTGCTGTGGGAACTCGACTTCCTTGCTGTAGCGTTGGCCGTTCCTTTGTGAGGGGTGCTCAGGCCTTTTTGCCCTTGAGCCAGAAGCCGAGCAGATAGAGGATGCCGACTGCCATGACGAGGACGGCTCCCACCTGGCCCATCGCATCGCTCGCAAAGCCCATCAGGAGCGGGAATACCGTGCCGCCGAAGATGCCCATTATGAGGAGGCCGCTGACTTCGTTCTTCTTCTCGGGAACAGCCTGCATGGCACGTGCGAAGATGATGCTGAAGGGGTTGCCGTTGCCGTAACCCATCAGGGCCACGCTCGCATAGATGACGGCCACGCTCTGACCGTAGATGAGGCCGCAGGCGGCGGCTGCCATCATCAGCACACTGACTAACAGGAAGGTCCAGTCCTTCAGATAGCTCATGATGAAGCTACCGCTGAAGCTGCCCACTGCCTTGGCAATGAAGTAGATGGTGCAGACGAAGGCGGCATCGTTGAGCGACATGCCGGTGCGCTCCATCAGGATTTTCGGAGCCGTGATGCTTGTCCCGACATCGATGCCCACATGGCAGATGATGGCGAGGAAGCAGAGCAGGACAAAGGGATTGCTCAGCAAGGAAAAAGACTCTACCCAACCTCCCCTTAAAGGGGAGGAGCCTGCGCAGGAAGTCTCCCCTTTAAGGGGAGATTTAGAGGGGTCTGTTATCTTTGTGCCAAACAACAGCAAGGTCGCCAGCACGCCTACACCCAGATAAATAGGGTAGAGCGCTTGCCAGCCCAGGCCGAAGGCGTTGGTGGTGGCTCCCCAAGAGGCGATGATGGGCGCCAGGAACGATGCGATGCTCTTGATGAACTGCCCGAAAGTGAGGGTGCTGGCCGAGGCACCGCCTTTCATCACGCTGTCGACCAACGGATTGAGCGACGTCTGCATGATGGCGTTGCCTATTCCCAAAAGGGAGAAGGACAGCAGGAGCATCGTGAAGTTCAGTGTGAACATCGGCACTGCCATTGCTGCCAGCGTCATCACAAGGCTCAGGAGCACGGTGTTCTTTCGCCCTATCTTGTTCATCAGCAGACTGGTGGGGATGCTGAAGATGAGGAACCAGAAGAACACGAGAGAGGGAAGGGTGTTGGCCATCGAGTCGGAGAGATTCAGGTCCGCCTTCACATAGTTGCTTGCTATGCCTACCATATCCACGAAGCCCATCGCGAAGAAGCACAGCATCACTGGAATAAGCTTTCTATAGTTCATAGTTCTGAGTTCTGAGTTCATAGTTATTGGCACTCCCTCAGGAAGCGAGGGGGATGAGGCTTCACTTGCTCAACTGATTGAGTGCGAAGTTGTAGGCGCCGAGGTTGATGGCCTTGCTGGCGCCAAGCTCGGAGATGGTGATGGCCACCTTGCGCTGAGCGCAGTAGAGCACCTTCTTGTCGCTGTGGGGCACGTCGACATAGACGTCCTTGTCCTCGAGGAAAGCGGCGCGCTGCTCCGGGTCTTCGAAATTATAGACCTCCGACTGCAGGGTGGGCAGCAGATTGCCGGTGAAGGTGCCGGCTGGGCGTGCAAACTCCTCCATCATGCCCGGCAGAATCCACTTCGAATTGTGCGACAGGCCTCCGCCGATGACGACGATGCCGTCCACGATATTCAGCACATTCACCAGGGCAGCCGCAGTGACCTGACCCAGCTGGCGGAAGCTTTCCTGAGCGGCTTTCCTGTTGCCGGGGCGGGTACCGTTTGCGATGTCGCCGATGTCCTTTGGCGTGAGGTCGCCTATCTCTTCATGCGACATCTCGGCATACACTCTGCGGACAGCGCGAATGCTCACACTCTCCTCGGCAATGACGAAGGGATACATGCCATTGCGCATGCACCAGACATCGCCACCGCAGTCGTTGTCGCCCGTCAGCAATACCTTGTCGATGACCACGCCGCAGCCGAATCCGGTGCCAAGCGTGATGCCCACCATGTTCTTGTAGCGGCGCTTGCAGCCTGCCTCCTCGAGAGCCTTGTTGACACGCGGCAGAGCGCCTGCCAATGCCTCACCGTAGGCAAAGAGGTTGCCGTCGTTGTTGACGTACACAGGAATCTTGAAGACGCTCTCCAGATAAGGGCCGAGGGCCACTCCACCGCGGAAAGAAGGGAAGTTGGGCAGGTCGCCAATCACGCCTCGGGCATAGTCGGCAGGGCCCGGGAAGGCGAAACTGATGGCGACAGGCTCGGTGTCGAGCATCTCTTTGACGGTTGTGAAGCCTTGCACCAGCGTGGCCAGGCAGCCCTCAGTGTCGGTGGTGACGGCTTTCAGGCGAACGGGCTCCACAATCTCCTCGTTGTCGCAAATGGCTGAAAACACAAAGTTGGTGCCGCCCGCATCAAGGGTCAGCACGATTTTCTTGTCTTTACTCATAATAGTTGGATTTAGTTGTTCTGATTATTCTGAATGGTCTGAGTGTCCTGAGTATTGCGAAATTCTCCGGTTACTCCGATTTCTCTGTGATTCTTACTGAGGCCTTGATGGTCATGCACTCTCCCTGCAGGGGCTTGATGGTGAAGCGGCCGATGCAGGCTGGGATGATGAATGTCTCGGCATAGTGTACCTCGAAGGGTTCGAACTTGCCTTCGGGACTCTCGATGAGTGCTGCCTCGCCATCCACGAGGTTGAGGACGCAGACGCTGCCACCGGTGTTGTGCTCGACAGGTCGGGAGAAGGTGTGCCTTCGTGTCTCGATGAACTCGTTGGGATGAAGGCCTGTGCGTTCCTCCTTGATGCCATTCTCGTCGCTCAGCACCTCGAAGTGGTTGGCAATCTGCGACTTCACAAAGGCGGTGGTGCGCTCCCACTGGATGACATGCTTGCCGCGCTCCACATTGATGGGCCGCGGTTTGCCGTCCAGTCCCAGTCGCGCCCAGTCCCACAGCTTGAAGGTGAAGATGCTGGGGGTGGAGCTTATCTCGAGCACCATGCTGTCGTGGCCCGAGCAGTGGATGGTGCCGGCTGGGATGAGGTAATGGTCGTGCTTCTTGGCAGGCAACTTGTTGACGTACTTCTCGGCATCGAACAGGATTTCGCCCCTCTGAGCAGCCCGCAGGTCCTCAATCATCTGCACCTTGTCGATGCCTTCCTTCAGGCCGAGATAGACCACGGCATTGTCTGCGGCATCGAGCAGGTAGTAGCTCTCGTCTTGCGTGTAGGGCAGGCCGAACTCGCGCTGAGCGAACTCGTTTGTCGGGTGCACTTGCAGGCTGAGGTTGCCGCCTTGCATCGTATCGAGGAAGTCGAAGCGGATGGGGAAGCTTTTGCCGAAGCGATGCCATACCTGCTGACCGAGCAGTTCGCGTGTGTGGGCCAGTACGACATCCTGAGAGGGCAGCTCGAAGAGCACCCCGTCAGCCTCGAGGTAGAGGCTGTTCTCCTCGGGCACGCAGTCGAAGCACCAGCCATAGTTCTGCTCTTCTCGAGGCAGGTCGCACACCTCCTTCATCCATTGTCCGCCCCAGGGAGCAGGGTCGAAGAAGGGCACCACGCGGAAAGGCTTATGCGCCGTCCGCTCCAGTCCCTGCCGCATCTGGGCATCGGTTATCATCTTGGGCATCTGGCGATTGTTCGAGTCAATCCAGTACTGGATGCAGCCGCCCTGCATCAGCTCGTCCTTATAGTGGTCGATGATGTTCCAGTCGTTGAAGTAGCCGCGTTTGTACTGCACCGAAGGGCTGTCCTCGTGGTTGTCGATGCCCAATGCCTTCACCTCATGCCTGCGAAAGCGCTGCTGAATCTCCCATCGGGCCATGTCGGCGTAAGCAAGCCCTCTCCCCGCTCCCCCTTTGGGGGAGAGCTTTTGTGCGACGAAGGCTGCTCCTGTGCCGATGATGACGATGCCTCCAGAGCACTCCCCCAAAGGGGGCATTTGCCCGTTAGAAGCGGAGCAAATGGGGAGCTTGCGACGGAGGCAAGGGAGGGGGCTCCAGTATTCCTCCAACCTCACATTCGACATGTATCCAAACAGGACATCGTCGGTCATGAAGCGCTCAGTCAGCTGTCGGATTTCCTCTTCCGGCCGCATCAGCGAGCGCGTGTCGATAATCCTCCTGCCTGTCTTGGAGAAGGCCTCGATGAAGTCTTCCTCGTAGGTTCCCGGGTAGAGGTCGATGGCCCACACGGGCTCGTCTGCCCAAGCCTGCGAAAGGGTTTCGACGATATTGTCCCAGCCGATGATTGCCTTGCCCTCGATGTGGGTTGAGGGCTGCTTGTCGTAGTTGCTCTTTCTCATAAAAAAAGTATCAATTCCTTTGCAAAGATAAAGAAAACAATCGAGACGGCAAAAGCAAAGGTGCATTTAAGTGTCTAAAATGCTTCAACTGGCGGCATAATGCGACAAAATAGCATAATCTGCACAAAACATTTGGCGTTTTGCGACATTTTCTTTAACTTTGCATGGCAAAAAGGCCTAACTCATCTACCATTATGCGAAACAAATCTTTATTTTTAACCTTAGCAGCCATCCTTTGTCTGCTTTCATGTAAAACCAGCACTATGAACACGATTTATCAATTCAGCGCCCTCTCGAACAAGGGTCAGGAGGTGAGCTTCGCCGACTACAAAGGCAAGGTGCTCCTCATCGTCAACACAGCCTCGAAATGCGGCTTCACACCTCAGTACGACGGACTTGAAGCGCTCTATCAGAAGTACAAGGACCGTGGACTGGTCATCGTCGGCTTCCCCTGCGACCAGTTCGGGCATCAGGAGCCGGGTACCGATGAGCAAATCGAGGAGTTCTGCCGCCTGAACCACGGCGTCACCTTCCCCCTGATGTCGAAGATTGAGGTGAACGGCGAGAACGCCCATCCCATCTACAAATGGCTGACGAGCCAGGCTGGCTTTGCCGGCTTCGCACCCGAGCATCCGCTCTCCAAGCTTTTGGACGAGATGTTCTCCAAAGCCGACCCCGATTATGCGTCGAAGCCCGACATCAAGTGGAACTTCACCAAGTTCCTGATTGACCGCAAAGGCAAGGTGGTGAGCCGCTTCGAGCCGACAACGGAACCTGCCCAGCTGGAACAGCCGATAGAGGAACAACTGTAGAGAGAGGGGTATGGACAGGAGTCGGGAAATCATACGCACCAGTTGGATAGGCATTGCGGCCAATGTCCTGCTGGCGGGTTTCAAGGCCGCAGTAGGCGTGCTTGCCAGCTCGGTGGCCATTGTGATGGATGCCGTCAACAACTTGAGCGATGCCTTGTCGAGCGTCATCACCATTGTCGGCACAAAGCTCTCGCAGCGCCCTCCTGACCGCAAGCACCCCTTTGGCTTCGGCAGGGTGGAGTACTTCAGCGCCATCATCATTGCAGTCATTGTGCTGTCGGCAGGCATCACCTCGCTCATCGAGTCTGTCAAGAAGATATTCAACCCATCGGAACCGACCTACACGACATTGACGCTCGCAGTCATCGTGGTGGCTATCGCGGTCAAGCTCATCCTCGGACAATATGTGAAGCGCAAGGGCACACAGCTGAAGAGCGATGCCCTGATAGCCTCCGGCTCTGATGCTCTGTTCGATGCCATCATCACTTTGGCCACGCTTGTCTCGGCAGGTGTCATGCTGCTGTGGGGCTTCTCGCTCGACGGCATTCTCGGTGCCTTGATATCTCTCGTCATCATCAAGGCCGGCATCGAGATGCTTGCCTCGCCTGTCAACGAGTTGCTGGGCACGAGCATCTCTGCCGAACTCACCAGCCAAATCAAGAGGGAGGTGTCGGAGTTCGAGGGTGTGCATGGGGTTTATGACCTCATTCTGCACAACTATGGCCCTGACATTCAGATTGGTTCGCTGCACATCAACGTCTATGACACGATGTCGGCTCACGAAATTCATGGCTTGACGCGCAAAATCACGATGCAGATGATAGAGCGTCACAATATTGTCATGACCGTTGGCGTGTATGCCATAGCCACGGGCGAGAACCGTCGTGCAGAACTGCAGACAAAGGTGATGCAGATGCTTGCTGCCCATCCGGAAATCGTCCAGGTGCATGGTTTCTTCTATTCCGAGAAGGACAATATGCTCTCTGTCGATGTCGTTCCCGACATTTCCGTCCACGATGATGCCGCTTTTGTCGGCCAACTTACTGCCGAACTTCAGCCATTGGTGCCCGACAAGCAAGTTGTCATCATCGTGGACCACAATTATAGCGAATAAACCCTATACCTTATATATTATGAAATACCCATGTGAGAACTGCAAGCTTCGTGCTCAGTATGAAAAGAATCCCAAGTCGCTGA
>CAMJOE010000103.1:0-9758 GCA_946407485.1 uncultured Prevotellaceae bacterium
AGCGGTGAGATTACCTTCAAGCTGAATAATGGTGAAGTAGAAGACGTTGCTTGGTACCAGAACCTGGATAAGAGGTCATTCAAGGCTGAGCAGTATGTCGTAACAGCTGACGGCACAGCAGAAGAACCGACTGCTGCCGACGTTACCTTGACAAACGCAGCCGACGGCACTTACACCTTCACGCTGCCCAACTTCACGCTCAACATTCTCGGCATGTCTCTGCCCGTTGGCGACATCAGCCTCACTGGCGTTGAAATCGCTGACGACGGCACATTCAGCCAGACTGGCACATATACTGTTCCCGCAGAGAACATTCCTGCTGCATTGGCTGCTTATGCTGCCTTCTTCCAGAGCATTCCTTACACACTCACTGGTAAGGTTAACGAGGAGAAACTCTATGCAGTTGTTGACCTGACAGTTAATGTCGGCTCTGCTCATACAGTCAATGTAGTGGCTGGTGTTGACGACTTCGAGGCTGTTGCTCCCGCTCTTGCTGAGGGCGACGCATATCCTGTTCTCGACGCTACTCACGGCATTGTTTACCCGGCAGGTCAGCTGCACTGCGACAACACTCCGTATGCTGCTTTCGAAGCTTACTCCAACGATCCCGCAGCCTTTATTCAGGATTCTCATGACTTCGTTGATGGCATTTGCTCATATTGCGGAATTATTGATGAAACATATATGACTCCGAATGCAGACGGCTTCTTCGAGATTGCCGATGGTAAGCAACTTCAGTGGTTCGCTGGTTATGTTAAGCAGGCTGATCCCGCAGCCAACGGTCTCCTTGTGGCTGACATCGACCTCTTCGATGTAATCGCAGACGAAAGCCTGAAGTTCTCTATCGGTACAGATGCTGTTCCCTTCACGGGCGTATTCGATGGTGACGGACATACCATCTTCGACATCACCTATACCGCAAAGGGTCAGTACAACAGCTTGTTCGGTAAGATTGGCGGTAGCGCTGTCGTGAAGAACTTCCGCGCAATCGGTACTGTTAAGGTTTCTTCTGAAGTTACTGGCAGAGCAGTTGCATTGATTTCTATGGCAGGAGGCGATGATGTTCGCATCAGCAACGTTTATAGCGACGTACACTTCAACAACGAACTGGCAGGTGCTCAGGTAGGTGGTATCCTCGGTGGTGCCCTCAATGGTCACACGACAATTGACCGTTGCCAATACATTGGTGAATTGGACGGTAACGACGCAGGTGGCAGTGGCAACTATGGCGGTATCGCAGCCTATGCAAACAACAACGCTGCTTGCTTCCTCACCATTACCAACTGTCTGTTCGACGGCAAGCTCGTTAACTCTGCAGAGACTCCGGGCGACTGCACATTCGGTGGCATGGTTGGCTACAGCAATGGCGCATTCGTTACGATTCAGAACTGCTTGTCAGTCGGTACTGTTCAGTCTACGAAGGCTGGCCAGTTCTTCGGCGCTGTCAAGAATGCCAAGTCTGCTATCATCAACAGCTACTATCAGGGCGAGAACGTTAACAGCTCATCAAGCACTGTAACCACGACTCCTGAGGATGCCACAAAGGTTACCGACGAACAGCTCCAAAATGGCTTCGTTGCAGCTAAGCTGGCTCCCGCGTTCCGTCAAATGATCGGAAGCGCTTACCCGACTCTGGACACAGATCTGCCTGTTGTAGCTGAGATCACAAGCGCTGGCTATGCTACGCTTTATCAGGAAGAGACAGACCTTGAGATACCGGCCGGTGTTGAAGTATTTGCAGGCGTGAAGAGCGGCAACTGGCTTCTCCTCAATGCTATCGAAGGCAAGTTTGCTGCTTCAGAACCCGTCGTTCTGAGAGGCGAAGCAGGCTTCTACATGTTCTTCCCCACCACAGACGCTACGAAGGCAGCTGCCAACGACCTGAAGGGCACAGCTGAGGGCATTGAAGCCGACGGCAACATGTACATCCTGGCACAGCCCGAAGGCGAAGAGATTGGCTTCTATCGTGCTACTCCCGGCACCACCATCACTCGTGGCAAGGCTTATCTCGAAGATGTTTCCGGCGTCAAGGCATTCCTCTTCGACGAAGACGGTGCAACTGGCATTGCTGAGGTAGAGACGACCGTCGAGAACGGTGCTATCTACAACGTTGCAGGTCAGCGTCTCCAGAAGATGCAGAAGGGCATCAACATTGTAGGCAATAAGAAAGTGCTTAAGTAAACAGAACACCTCCGCCTCCCCCGAAAGGGGGCAGGCAGAGGCATATTAACAAAGTAATTATATTAACACTTAAATATTATGACTATGAAATATATAGCACCTGCAATGCAGATAGAAGAGGCTATGGCAGCACAGATGATTGCCGACAGCCTGAAAGTCAACAAGGACAGCGACAAGACCGTTGACGGCGACAAGACAATGACCAAGGAAGATGCCGCTTGGGACATCTGGGGCGACAACTGAGAATGAGCCCGCGCAATATCAAGCGAGCTTGAATATTGCTGAGCGAAAGCAGTTGCGACCTTTGTGTCAAGACGACTTTCTTAATCAATAGAAGAAGGCAGTTCCCTTACGGGGGCTGCCTTTTTTATGTTTCCATATAAACGGCCTTGCATGTTTTGTTCCGGATTCCTGACGTTCTGGTGCACGACCTGACACTTCATATTGCACGACCTGACACTTCGTATGGTACGACCTAACACTTCGTATGGTACGACCTGACACGTCCTGTTGCACGACATGACACGTCCTGTTGCACGATTCGGAACGTCTCGCCACCCTACCCTACACGTTGCATTGCTTGCAAGTACATGAACTTGCAATTGAATATACATGAACTTGCAATTGCATGTACATGTACTTGCAAACTATCCTACACGTGGCGTCGGGCATCAGGACTTGTCATGCCGGGCGACGTGACACGTGCTGTGGGCTGTTGCTACTCGTCGATTCTGATGCCGAGCTCTGTGATGTCGGGGATTACCTCATGCCTCATGAGGTGGCGGATGCGTACGGAGCCGCTCTGGCCTTTCTGCAAATGGAAAGGCACGTGCTGCGACTCGTACTGATGGTGGTTGACGCCGGGGCTGAGGGCAAAGCCCTCGTCGTCGGTCAGAAGATAGCGGACGGTGTCGCACCTGTAGAAGAGGGGCGACGTGAGACGTTGCTCGACGGCAAGCACGACGTCCCGGTAGCGGAGGTTTGCCGTCGTACGGAGTCCTACGAACAGCGTGCCGTCGATGTCCCTCTCGGCCTTCGGCAGGTCGAACCGCATGGTGTCGCGCCTGTCCCAACCCTCCGGGGGCAGCGGCTTGTAGCGATGAAACACCGTGCCTCCCGTGCAGGCAGACAGCGACAATGCAATCAGGGAACAGAACAATGCTCGGGACATCGGTTTATGTAAAGAGGGTGTGCCGGATGCGGACCTGCGGCTGCGGGTCCGGATGCGCTTACGCATTATCACTGTTGCGCGGTTTGCTCTTGTGTTTCTTCTTGCGCTTTTTCTTGTCGAAGCGGTTGAGGTCTTCCTGCGTAGCGAGGTCGAGGGGGCGCTCCGGCTCACGGCGTCCGCCTTCCTCGAGCGAGACGGGCTTCTCGCCACGCTTGTTCATGTCGATGACGG
Source organism: uncultured Prevotellaceae bacterium (assembly GCA_946407485.1). Lineage (GTDB taxonomy): Bacteria > Bacteroidota > Bacteroidia > Bacteroidales > Bacteroidaceae > Physcousia. Next base: position 3,584 of record CAMJOE010000103.1, read on the forward strand.
CGTTTGCCCGTTCGGCACTGATGGTGACGAGGTTGGCGGCGTTGCGTCGGTCGGTGGAATAGGTAACCTGTCCGGAGAGGATGTCGGCCTTGAAGAAGTAGTAGTCGGAATCCATGGTGAAGAGCATCACGTCGCGGGGCGGCAGTTTGCGGTATGCCTCGACGTACTGGTCCACCTCGTAATTCATGCAGCACTTCAGCTTGGCGCATTGCCCCGCCAGTTTCTGCGGATTGAGGCTCAGGTCCTGAAAGCGTGCGGCTCCCGTGCCGACGCTCTGGAAGTTCTTCATCCATCCGGCGCAGCACAGCTCGCGTCCGCAGGGGCCGAAGCCGCCGATGCGGCCTGCCTCCTGACGCGCTCCGATCTGTTTCATCTCGATGCGTACGTGGAAGACGTCAGCAAGCACCTTGATGAGCTGGCGGAAGTCGACGCGCCCGTCGGCAATGTAGTAGAAGATGGCCTTGTTGCCGTCGCCCTGATACTCCACGTCGCCGATCTTCATCTCAAGGCCGAGGTCCTTGGCTATCTGCCGGCTCTGTATCATCGTGTCGTGCTCGCGCGACTTCGCCTCGGCATAGCGCTCCATGTCGGTATCGCGCGCCAGGCGGTAAATCTTGCGTATCTCCTCGTTCGGCTTCAGGTTGGCATGCTTCATCTGCAGCGGCACGAGCTTGCCGGTCAGCGAGACGACGCCGATGTCGTGACCCGGGTTGGACTCGACGGCCACGACGTCGCCCTTCTTGAGCGGCAGGTTGTCGCAGTTGTGGAAATATGCTTTGCGAGTGTTCTTGAACTGTACCTCCACGAGGTCCGTCACCTCGCTGTTGCCGGGCACATCGGCCAGGTAGTCGTAGGTGTTGAGTTGGGCGTAGTGCCCCGTATTGGCGCTCTGGGCCGAGAAACCGTGCCCGCGCTCACCGCTAATGTAATCCTTTTCCATTGTCGTTATTTAATCAAGAATCAAAAGAGAAGTATCAGGAATTGATTCCCGCCATGAGTGGCAGAGCCGGATGCGAAGGTTCTTCTCCATTCCATTCTTCATTTTCAATTCTTAATCCTTAATTCTTAGTTCTTTAGTAATATTATCATTTTCAGGGCGAGGTCGAAGAAGACCATGCGCGCGCTGACGTTCTGCGCGATGTCGCGGGCGGCGTCGCTCAGCTCGTTCATGATGCCGACGACGTTGCGCTCGTTGATGAACGGCGCGAAGCGCGTGCTGAAGTTCTCCTCCTCGCGGCCGAGGAAGTTTATCTTGGGTTGGTGGAAGTTGTAGATATAGTTCTCGCGCAGCTGCCTCTGGAAATACTCGAGCATGCGCTTCTGCCTCTCGCGGCCGAGCTCGCTGACGGCGAGCGCCCACTGCTGCATTTCCTTGATGCGGCGCCCGTAGCTGTGGCGCATCAGCTGTACGAAGAGGTCGAAGAACATCTGCTGCTCCGAGTCGCGCTGCATGCGTTTCAGCGCCTCGGTGTAGCTGCCCTGGGCGATGTGGGCCAGCAGGGCCGCATCCTCAGGCTGCAGGTGGTGACGCTCCTGCAAAGCCTTGCTGACGACCTCTTCCGGCAGAGCCGGCACGTTGATGCGCTGCACGCGGCTCTGTATCGTACCGAGCACGAGGTCGGGCTCTTGGCTGACGAGCAGGAAATGCGTGCCGACGGGAGGCTCCTCGATGAGCTTCAGCAGCTTGTTCCCCGTCTGTTCGTTCATGCGCTCCGGTAGCCACAGCACGACCACCTTGCGCCCGCCCTGGCTCGACTTAAGCGACAGCTTGCGCTGCAGGTTGTCGCTCTCCTGCACGTAGATTACTATCTGCTGGTTCTCGGCACCGATATCCTCGAGCCAGTCCTCCGTGTCGAAGTAGGGAGAACTGTTGAGCTGATTGCGCCACTCCTCGAGAAAGTCGTCGGAAACCGGCTTGTCGCTGCTCTTACCTTTATATATAGGAAAGGAGAAGTGCAGGTCGGGGTGTGCCCAGAGCGACGACATCCGGCAGTCGGGGCACGTGCCGCAGGCGCCGTCGTCACTTGGGTGCTGGCAGAGCAGCAGCTGAGCGAAGGCCAAAGCCAACGGCAGCTTGCCTGCCCCGCGAGGTCCGCAGAACATGACGGCATGCGGCAACTTCTTCTCTTGCAGCAGCCTACGAAGGTGCACCTTAACTTCGTCCTGTCCTATGATATCGTTGAAAGTCACCTCTTATTTACCATTTAATCATTTGCCATTTACCTTTTGTTTGCAAAGGTACAAAGTTTTTTTGGATTAGAGATTAGAGATTGAGGATTATTTCGTATCTTTGCACAGAAAAAGGAAATACTCAAAAGTAAAAAGGCAAATAACAAACAGCAAATGGTTAAATGACAAATGATATGATGAGAGACTTTAACGAACTGAAAATTGCAGTAGCAGGCACAGGCTACGTCGGCTTGTCCATCGCGACGCTGCTCAGCCAGCACCATCAGGTGACGGCCGTCGACGTGATTCCCGAGAAAGTAGAGAAGATCAACAATCGCATCTCGCCCATCCAGGACGAATACATCGAGAAGTATCTTGCCGAAAAGAAGCTGAACCTGACGGCAACGCTCGACGGCGCCGCTGCCTACCGCGACGCCGACTTCGTCGTCATCGCAGCGCCCACGAACTATGACCCGGTGAAGAACTTCTTCGACACACACCACATCGAGGACGTCATCGACCTCGTCATCAGCGTAAACCCCGACGCCGTGATGGTCATCAAGAGCACCATCCCCGTCGGCTACTGTCGCAGCCTCTATGCAAAGTATGCCCTGAAGTTCCTCTACAAACCCGAGCTGAAAGGCAAGAAGTTCAACCTGCTCTTCTCGCCCGAGTTCCTCCGCGAGAGCAAGGCACTCTACGACAACCTCTACCCCTCGCGCATCATCGTGGGTTATCCCAAGATACTCGAGATTAGCGACAGCAACTTCACCGAGGAAAACGCGGCCATCACGGCCATCGGCAATCCCGACGCCAAGAGCTTCGCGGAGACGTTCGCCAAGCTTCTGCAGGAAGGCGCCGAGAAGGAGAATATCGACACGCTCTTCATGGGCATGAAGGAGGCAGAGGCCGTCAAGCTCTTTGCCAACACATACCTTGCCCTGCGCGTCAGCTACTTCAACGAGCTCGACACGTATGCCGAGGTGAAGGGCCTCGACCCGAAGGCCATCATCCGCGGCGTCGGCCTCGACCCGCGCATCGGTACGCACTACAACAACCCCTCTTTCGGCTACGGCGGCTACTGCCTGCCGAAGGACACCAAGCAGCTGCTCGCCAACTACCGCGACGTGCCGCAGCAGATGATGACGGCCATCGTGGAGAGCAACCGCACGCGAAAGGACTACATCGCCGACGCCGTGCTGCGCATGGCTGGCTACTACAGCGAGAATGCCCAGTGGGACAGCCATAGCGAGCGCAACTGCGTCATCGGTGTCTTCCGCCTGACAATGAAATCGGGCAGCGACAATTTCCGTCAGTCGGCCATACAGGGCATCATGAAGCGCATCAAGGCAAAGGGCGCAGAGGTCATCATCTACGAACCCACGCTGCAAGACGGCGAGAGCTTCTTCGGCTCGCGTGTCGTGAACGACCTCGAGGCCTTCAAGAAGCAGTCGCAAGCCATCGTCGCCAACCGCTACGAGGCTGTCCTCGACGATGTCCGCGACAAGGTTTACACCCGCGACATCTTCGGCTGCGACTAAGCAAGGCATTCACAGGCAGCTTCGCTCGTCCTTCGGACAGTAGTCGAACCGAATGTCGGGGAGCAGCGATTCGGGGCAATTAATGTATTGGCTCAACCACTTAACTACTGTCTACTTAACTACTTCAGCAGTTTCAGTTATAATATAAGAAAACGTTATGGGCAAGAAGAAAACAGGCAGCAGGGGACTGCGCAAGACCGATTTAGAACGTGTCGTCATTGACTTTTTCCAGGAAAACCCGACCGTCACCTTCCCCTTGAAGGGCATCTGCAAACAGCTTCATCTCAGAACGAGCCAGGCAAAGATGCTCCTCGTCGACGTGTTGGAAGGCCTCCTGATGGACGACTTCATCAAGGAGCAACCACGTGGGTACTACACTTTGAACATGCCGTCGCAGGTGATGACTGGCATCTTCCATCGCAAGGCGAACGGCAAGAACACGTTCGAGCCCGCGGAGGGCGGCGAGCCCATACTCGTGGCCGAGCGAAACAGCCTGCATGCGATGGACGGCGACACCGTGCAGGTCACCCTGCTCGCCCGCAGGAAACACCATGTCCGCGAGGCGGCGGTGACCGAAATCCTGAAGCGCAGCGACAAGACCTTCGTGGGAACCCTGCAGGTGCAACGGGGATACGCGTACCTCCTGACTGAGGATAGAACCCTCGCCAACGACATCTTCATCCCGACGGAATACCTCAAAAAAGGCAAGACGGGCGACAAGGCCGTGGTCCGCATCGTGGAGTGGCCCGACAAGGCAAAGAACCCGATTGGCAAGGTGATTGACATACTTGGCAAGACCGGCGAGAACAATGCCGAGATGCATGCCATCCTGGCGGAGTACGGATTGCCTTACGTCTATCCTGCCGCCGTGGAGAAAGCGGCCGAGAAACTCATGCCGGGCATCACCGAGGAAGAAGTCAGCCGGCGTCTCGACATGCGAGATGTCCTCACCTTCACCATCGACCCTGCCGACGCAAAGGACTTCGACGACGCCCTCAGCATCCGTGAGCTAAAGAAGGGACTGTGGGAAGTGGGCGTCCACATTGCCGACGTCAGCCACTACGTCAAGGAGGGCTCCATTATCGACAAGGAAGCGTACAAGCGCGCCACGAGTGTCTATCTCGTGGACCGCACGGTGCCGATGCTGCCCGAACGCCTCTGCAACTACATCTGCTCGCTCCGTCCCGATGAGGACAAGCTGACCTATTCGGTCATCTTCCACATGAACGAAAAGGCCGAAGTGAAAGAATGGAAGCTCGCCCACACGGTAACGCGCAGCGACCGTCGCTTCGCATACGAAGAGGTGCAGAAGATACTGGAGGACCGCGGCGAGGCGAGTCCGGAAGACTATAAGGCTCCAGGGGACCAGCAACCACAAGACCCACCCCAACCCTCCCTTAAAGGGAGGGAGCCCAAACCAGGTCAGGAAGTCTCCCCTTTAAGGGGAGATTTAGAGGGGTCTTTGGTTGAGTCTCTCATTGTATTGAATCGTATGGCCAAGCAACTGCGTCAGAGGCGCTTTGCAGCCGGGGCGGTGGACTTCGACAGGTGCGAGGTGCGCTTCAACATCGACGCCGACGGGCACCCGACGGGCGTGTACTTCAAGGTCGCGAAAGACGCGAACAAGCTCATCGAGGAGTTTATGCTGCTCGCCAATCGCACCGTGGCCGAGAGCATCGGCAAGGTTCCGAAGAACGTCAAGCCCAAGGTCTTCCCCTATCGCATCCACGAGAATCCCGACCCGCAAAAGCTCCTCAACCTCGCCGACTTCGTGAAGAAGTTCGGCCACAGGCTGAAGGCGACGGGCAACAGAGCGGAGATAAGCCGCAACCTCAACCGTCTGCTCGACGACGTCAAGGGCAAGCGCGAGCAGAACGTCATCGAGATGATAACGCTCCGCGCCATGATGAAGGCCAAGTACAGCACGTTCAACTGCGGCCACTACGGCTTGGCGTTCGACTACTACACGCATTTCACCTCCCCCATCCGACGCTATCCCGACCTCATGGTGCACCGCCTCCTGACACGCTATGCTGAGGGCGGACGCACCGTCGGACAGGAGAAGTACGAGGAGTTCTGCGAACACTGCAGCGACATGGAGCAGACGGCAGCATCGGCCGAAAGGGCAAGCATCAAGTACAAGCAGGTGGAGTACATGAGCGACCACATGGGCGAGACCTTCCAGGGCACGATATCCGGCGTCACGGAGTTCGGCCTCTACGTCGAGATAGACGAGAACAAGTGCGAGGGCATGATACCGCTGCGCGACCTCGAAGGCGACTACTATGACTTCGACGAACAGAACTACTGCCTGAAAGGCCGCCGTTACCACCACTGCTACAACCTGGGCGACAGCGTCAAGGTGCAGGTCGCCCGCGCCGACCTCTACAGAAAGCAGCTCGACTTCAAACTCATTATATAAAAGGTGAAATGGTGAAAAGGTGAAAAGGTGACACAAAAAAGGA
>CAMJOE010000104.1:0-9752 GCA_946407485.1 uncultured Prevotellaceae bacterium
CGGGCATCTACAGCGATGCAGGCGACTGCACTTGCGGCAGCATCAGCAATGGCGATACGAGGAATACGAATGTGGGCTTCTACGGATACGAGCAGGTGGATGCCGACTTCTACTTTAAAGAGCTGGAGTTCGACTTCATCAAGGTCGATTACTGCGGCGGCAACCATGCCGGCCTGAATGAGCAGGAACAATATACAGCCATCCATAATGCCATCCTGAACACGGGCAAGGACGTGCGCTATAACCTCTGCCGATGGGCCTTTCCCGGCACTTGGGCGCACGACATCTCAACCTCTTGGCGAACAACGGGCGACATCTACGACGGCTGGGAATCCGTGAAAGGCATCATCGCCGAGAACCTCTACCTGTCGGCCTTCTGCTACGACGGCTGCTACAACGACATGGATATGCTGGAAGTAGGTCGCTCGATGTCGGAAGAAGAGGACAAGACGCACTTCGGAATGTGGTGTATCATGTCGAGCCCGCTGCTCATCGGCTGCAATATGGCGACCATCAAGGAGCGTCCGCTTGCCCTCCTGAAGAACGAGGAACTCATCGCTCTGAACCAAGACCCGCTGGGACTGCAAGCATACGTCGTCCAACATGTCGGCGAGACCTATATCCTTGCCAAAGACATCCTTTCGCTTCATGGCAAGACAAGGGCTGTGGCGCTCTACAACCCTTCCGACAGAGAAGAAGAGATGTGCCTGAGCTTCAGCGAGGTTGACCTTGGCGGGCAGGTAATGGTGCGCGACCTCTTCGAGCATCAGGACTTGGGGACGATGGAGGGAGGCATGTCGGTGGTTGTGCCGCCCCATGCAACCCGCATCTACAAGCTGGAAGCAGAGGAACGGCTCGACCGATACATCTACGAGGCAGAGACGGCCTACCTGCATGACTATCAGGAGATATACAACCATCAGTCTGTCGGCTCGGCTATCCACGAAAAGAACTCAGCAGCAAACGGCGGCGCTTTCGTCAGCTGGCTGGGAGGAAAGCGAAGCAACTCGCTGCTGTGGAAGGATGTCTTTGTGGCAGAGGAAGGAGACTATACAGTCCGCTTTGCCGTTGCTTCGCAGGAAAGGCGCCAGTTCAGCGTCGTCCTGAATGGAGAGGAGATGGGCAATGTGACAGCACAAACCACAAACTGGATTACCTTCAAGGAGTACAGCATGAAGCTTCACCTCAATGCCGGCTCAAACAGCATCGAGCTTTACAACCAAAGCAGTTGGATGCCGAACATCGACTACATGAGCATCGAGAAGGTGGGCGACAATACTGTGCTGACGCGTCGGCTGGAAGCAGTTGTAAGGCAGTTGGAGGTGATGTCGCACAACAGTCTGCTGCCCGAGAAGCTGAAGCAGAACATCATTCGCCTGCTGGATAGGGCAACATCGGGAAGCCTTTCGGACACTCAGATAAAGTCGCTCCTCAACGAGACAAAAACCCTTCAGAACACCATCAAGGAGATTATGCCGCTCTGCGAGGAATTCCGCTACTGGAAGAACTGTGCCGACAAGAATGTGGAAGTAAGCTTGGAGTCAGAGCCCCTCGAAGCCTTCCTCTCGAAGATAAACAGGAGCGAAAGCACTTACGCCAAAGCTACTTCTCAGTCGGAAGTCAACAATGCCTTGACGACTCTGAAGAATGCCATAAACACTTACCTGAAAGCCGAAGGTGCCGTGCCTAAGCAGGGCGAGTACTTCGACATGACACTCTTCATCGCCAACTACGACTTCTCAACCAAAGAGGGTTGGGAGGGCGCTCCAACCTATCGCTCAGGCTGCGGCGAGGAGTACAACAAGTCCTTCGACCTCTATCAGACACTCTCGAACATGAAGCCAGGCGTCTATACCGTCAAGTGCAATGCCTTCTTCCGTACTGGTGGCAACGATGGCGGAGCAGCCTACAGAGCTGGGACGGAGAACATTCAGGCCTACCTCTATGTGAACGACAAGAAGGTGAAGGTGAAGTCGCTCTATTCCGAGACTTGGCCGGATGCTTCGTCGTATGGCCCTGTGGACAATCAGAAAGGCTATCCGCACAGCATGAATGCAGCAGGCATTCGCTTTGCTGAGGGCTGCTATCAGAACGAGATAGAATATACTCAGGAGACGAAGTCGGAGCTGAGGTTCGGCTTGAAGTGCGATGTCTATAAGGGCGACCAGTGGTGCTGCTTCGACAACTTCGCGCTCTACTATCAGGCCCTACCCGACTTCTATGACGGGATAGAAGAAGTGCAAGGCTCACAGCCCGACAACAATGATGCCTTCGACCTGAGCGGACGCAAAGTAGTGAAGGGCAAATCGCAGAAAGGAATCGTTATCCGAAACGGGAAGAAGCTGCTGAGCAAATAGGCTACAGCGGCGCTTCTCCCTCGGTATAGCTCTCTAAATAAAGCTGTTCGCCGTCATAGACGGCATAGGTGAACTGCGTAATCCAGTCGCCGAGGACGAGGATGCGCGTCTGATGGCTGAGAGCGAGGTCAAGCTCGATGTGCCTGTGCCCGAAGATGAAGTAATCGACTTCGGGATGCTCCTTCAGATACTTCTTGGCAAAGATGATGAGCGGCTCCTTGTCCTCTCCCAGATAAGGTGGTTCTTCGTCGTGCTTCATGCGGCTGTGCTTTGCCCAGTTCAGGCCGAAAGGAATGCCAAAGGCCGGATGCAGCCAGCGAAAAGCCCATTGGCAAAGTTTGTTGTGGAAGATGCTTCGAATGAACTTGAACTTCCAGTCCCTGTCACCAAGTCCGTCGCCATGAGCGAGATAGAATGTCTGGTCGCCAATCTCGATGGTAAGGGCATTGTGATGAAGAATCATGCCGCACTCCTTCTCCAGGTAGTCGAGGCACCAAATGTCGTGATTGCCTGTAAAGTAGTGCACCTCGATGCCCATATCCGTCAGTTCGCTTATCTTGCCAAGGAAACGCGTAAAGCCCTTGGGCACTACGGTCTGATACTCGAACCAGAAGTCGAACATGTCGCCAAGCATGTAGATGGCGCCAGCCTTGTCCTTTATCTCATCGAGGAAACGCACCAATCGCCTTTCCTGCTGACGGCGATGCTTGAGTGCAAGACAACCCAAATGGGCATCACTTATAAAATAAACGTTCTTCATCTCTCAACTTTTTAGTTTTTCCCCTTTTTTACCTTTTCCCTTTTTCACCTTTTCACCTTTTTACCTTTTCAACTTTTCACAAGAATCCCAGTTCCATCTTAGCTTCTTCGCTCATCATGTCCTTGTCCCATTCAGGTTCGAAGACGAGGTTGACATCGACTTTCTCGAGGCCAGTTATCGTTTCGAGCTTCTGCCGCACATCCTCGACGATGAAATCTGCAGCAGGGCAGTTGGGTGCTGTGAGCGTCATATCGACACTAAGCACGGTATTACCCTCGCTAAGCTCAATGCGATAGATGAGCCCGAGGTCGTATATGTTGACGGGTATCTCAGGGTCGAAGACGGTCTTGAGCACTTCGATGACCCGTTCCTGCATTTCAAGTTCAGAGTTTTCCATTTTCCTGATAGCTATAGTAATCGTTTCCTGCAAAGATGACATGGTCCACGAAACGGATGCCGACTGCCCTGCAGGCTTCATCGGCTTTCTTGGTGAGGTTGTCGTCGTCGCGACTTGGTTGGGTTCGTCCGCTTGGATGATTGTGGCAGAGCACCACGGCAACTGCTTGTCCAAGGATGGCATGGCGAAGCAGGCAACGCACATCCACCGAAGTACTGGCAATGCCGCCTCTGCTGAGCAGGACTGAACCTTTGACGCCCATCCCCTGGTCGAGCAGGAGCAGATGGCACTCCTCCACATCCAGGTCCTGCATCTTTGGCCTGAAGTAGTCGACTGCATCCGACGAATCCTTGATGCGCAACCGCTTTGGCAGCCCTTCCTTGAGGCGCTGGTTGGCAAGTTGGCAAGCTGCGATGATGGTGACGGCCTTCGCCTCCCCTATTCCATCATATCGCGTCAGCTCCTGAACGGAAGCCTTTCCCAGAGACATCAGGCTGTCGCCATAGTCGGCAAGGACTGTTCGCATGATATCGACTGCCGACTTGCCAGGCGTGCCACTACCGATAAGGATAGCCAGCAGTTCAGCTTTGCTCAATGTGTCTGCGCCATTGGCAAGCAACCGTTCACGAGGTCGGTCTTCAGGAGCCCAGTTCTTTATCGTTTGCATCTCGCATTTACAATTTTAAATTCTTAATTCTTAATTCATATTTCTGATGTCCGTTGTCCGTTGTCAATAGTCTGTTGTCTTTTTTTATTTATAGAAGTTATCTTTAAACGCTTGCAGTTCCTCGTTTCTGCCGCATATGCACCTCAGCCACCAAGCTCGAAGGAAGCCTGTCCCGTAGCCGATGAGCTGGATAAAACTTGCCCAAATGGAGAGGAGGCCTATCCGGGTGCTTTTGTTTCGTATGGAGCTGTCGATGAAGACTATCAGCGAGAAGAACAGAAGAGGAAGTAAAGCAAGGAGCATTATTGCTGCGCCCAGGAAAGCGACGACGAGTCCCATGTTACAGTCTGTGCCACCGAAAAAGCCAGTATAAAGCCCGATGCCTGCAAAGAACAGTCCAACGAGGAAAAGCAACAGGCAAAGGAACGTTCCAATCGTAAAGACAGCTGGCAGGAGATGCACGAGCTTCAGACTGCCCGGATGCCGCTGCATCAGATTGATGCGGGCAATGCCGCTGTTGTAAACCTGCTTGAAGAACTTCTTGAAGTCTGTGCGTCGCTTGTGCCATACCCAAGCATCAGGGAAAAGGCGGCAGCTTGCTCCGCTCTTGTAGATGCGCAGGCTCAGGTCGATATCTTCGCCGAAACGCATCGAAGAGAAGCCGCCCAACTGACGGTAGAGGCTGCGACGAATGCCCAGATTGAAGGAGCGCGGATAGAACTTCCCGTCCATCTGCTTCTTGCCTCCGCGAATGCCGCCGGTGGTGAGGAAGGAAGTCATGCTGTAGCTGATGGCTTTCTGGACTGGCGTGAACCCTTCGTGAGCTTTGTCGGGCCCGCCCCAGGCATCGCATTCCTTCCTGTTCAGCTCAGCTTCAACCTCTTTCAGGAAGCCCGGAGGCAGCACGCAGTCGCTGTCGAGGAAGATGAGGAAGTCGCCCTGGCTGTGTTCTGCGCCATAGTTGCGCGTCTGCCCGGGCCCGCTGTTCTCCTTCGTATAATAGCGGAGCTGTAGCTTGCCGGCATACTTATGGACTATGGCTTCGCAAGGCTGGCTCGAACCATCCTCCACAATGATGACCTCCATATCCTTATATGTCTGCATTATAAGGCTTTGGAGCAGCTCATCGACCTCATCGGGACGATTATATACGGGAACTATGATGGAGTATTTCAAAACAATTAAGAATTAAGAAATAAAAATTAAGAATTAACTACCGCACCTAATTATGAATTAAGAATTAAGAATTATGAATTATGAATTACATAGTATTACTTATTTATCAGGAAGATGGCAGGTATCTTGCTTAGGTCGGGCAGCTTTGTGTTCTTCCATTCGGAGATGCGAAGGGTGCGGATGTATTCGTCTTGAGTTGTGATGCCGGCTGCGATGCAGAGGCGCGTCTGAGGTCGGAGGGCTGCGAGGAGTGTTTGAAACATCTTCTTGTTTCTGTAGGGAGTCTCGATGAAGAGTTGTGTCTGCCCCTCGGTCCAAGCTCTCGTCTCCAGCATCTTGAGCTTCTTTGCCCTGTCTGTTGTATCAACAGGCAGATAGCCATTGAAGGCAAAGCTTTGCCCGCCAAGTCCGCTGCTCATCACGGCCATTATCATGCTGTTGGGCCCCACCAGGGGAATGACTCGCAGGCCTTCTCTCTGGGCGATGCCGACGATGTCAGCACCCGGATCGGCAACGGCAGGACAGCCTGCTTCGCTGATGACGCCGACTGGTTTGCCTTCCCGCAGAGGCTGCAGATACTGGCTGAATGCCCTTTCATCCGAGTGCTTGCCCATCTCGAAGAAGGTGGTGTCGTCGATGGGAAACGTCCTGTCAGTCTGCCGCAGGAAGCGACGGGCAGAGCGGATGTTCTCGACGATGAAGTGACGGATGCCCATGATGACCTCATGGTTGTAGGATGGCAGGACTTGCTCGATGGAAGTCTCGCCAAGAGTCACAGGAATGAGGTACAGGGCTGCGGACATCTCAGCAATTAAAAGTTAAAAGTTAGAATTGACAGATGCTTCGATGTCGTCTGGCGAAAGGAGTTGCTGTTCGCCTGTTGTCATGTTCTTGAGCATCACCTTTCCAGCCTGCATTTCCGTTTCGCCGGTCATGGCGACGAAGGGAATAGCTTTCTGATTGGCATACTGCATCTGCTTCTTCATCTTGCTGGCATCGGGATAGATTTCGCATCGGATGCCTTGTCCGCGGAGCTTTGCGATGATGGGCAGGCAGTAGGCGGTCTCCTTCTCGCCGAAGTTGATGAAGAGCACCTGCGTGGCTGTGGTGACAGCTTCGGGATAGAGGTCGAGCTGGTTCAGGACATCGTAGATGCGGTCTGCGCCAAAGCTAATCCCCACTCCACTCAAGCCTGGCATGCCGAAGATGCCTGTCAGGTTGTCGTAGCGGCCACCGCCGGTGATGCTACCAATCTCGACATCGAGGGCCTTCACCTCAAAGATGCCGCCGGTATAGTAGTTGAGGCCGCGGGCAAGGGTGAGGTCGAGCTGGAGCATGCTTTTCAGAGAACTCAGAGTATTCGGAGTACTCTGATTATTCAGACTATTCAGAGTCCTCAGCACATACTCCACTTCGTCGAGGCCTTTCTGCCCTATTTCGCTGCCCTGCAGCACATTGCGCATGGTCTGAATCTTCTCCTCGTTTGTGCCGCTGAGGTTGATGATGGGCTGCAGCTTCTGAATGGCTTCCTCGCTGATGCCGTCCTCGCGAAGCTCTTCGTTCACGGCGTCGAGCCCTATCTTGTCGAGCTTGTCGATGGCAACGGTGATGTCCACTATCTTGTCGGCCTCGCCTATCATTTCAGCTATGCCTGAGAGGATTTTGCGGTTGTTTATCTTGATGCAGACGCGGATGCCGAACCTGCGGAACACCTCGTCGATGATTTGCATCAGCTCCACCTCGCAGAGCAGGGAGTCGCTGCCCACCACGTCGGCATCGCACTGATAAAACTCGCGGTAACGCCCTTTCTGAGGTCTGTCGGCTCGCCAGACAGGCTGTATCTGATAGCGACGGAAGGGCAAGGTGAGCTCCTCTCTATGCTGCACGACATATCGTGCGAATGGCACGGTGAGGTCGTATCTGAGGCCTTTCTCGCAAAGCTGGGCAGCGAGGTGTCCTGTAGCGCCGGAGGCAAGGTCGTCGGTTGAGATGCCGCGCAGGAAGTCGCCGCTGTTGAGTATCTTGAAGAGCAGTTTGTCGCCCTCCTCGCCGTACTTGCCCATCAGGGTGGAGAGGTTCTCCATCGCAGGCGTTTCTATCTGCTCGAAGCCATAGAGGGAGTAGACCTCGCGGATGGTGTTGAAGATGTAGTTGCGGCGCGCCATTTCCTGCGGTCCGAAGTCGCGCGTCCCTTTGGGTATGCTTGGTTTCTGTGCCATAATGTCCTCTTTTTTACGATTTCGTCATTTTTACGGGCACAAAGATATAACATTTTATTCAATTATCAAAAAGAAAGGGCAAAAAGAATGGAAAGAAGGCTGATGAAAAGGAGAGTCCCCATCGCTTTATAGAGGAGACTGTCTCTCTTGAAAACGCTTGTTGCGCTTGTTACGGTTTGCCCAGCTCTTGCCTGTTGTGGAAGAAGTGCCTTCATGTAATTCTCCGACTAATTGGACTTTGATATTTTCTACTTTCATTTTTGTGTAGGTTTTAGGTTTGAAACTTGATTTAATTGTGTCGTTCTGCAGATTGACAGGTGCAAGTGAAGTGCAAGGTGAATGCAGAGCCGAGTCCGCTCGAGCTATGCTGAACCGCAGCCTTCACTCGCCATTGCATCTCGAATGCAAGGGCAAAGGTACGGCAAAAAAAGCTCAGGCAATTAATGTCGGAGCTACGAACTCATTTTAAGAACTTCAGGACTCTTTTACGAACTCTCTTCCAGCAAAACCATCAAAATTTCGGATGTTTTCAATGTTTTGTAGTTAATTCAAGTTTCTGGAGTTAAAGAAGTTAAAGAAGTTAATGAAGTTTCGGAAGTTAAAGAAGTTAATGAAGTTAAAGATGTTAAAGGACGATACATTTCGGATGCATAAATCAAGGTGCCCAAACTATTGTCCTTTAACTTCCCCAAGCGAGCAAAGCGAGCTAACTTCTTCGGCTGTCGTCTCAGGCGCAGGCGGAACTTTAACTTCTTTAACTTCCATAAAACACAACAACCGAGACTTCTGTTAACTTACAAAATGTTTTTCAAAATGGTAAACTTTCACTTTGCATGCGCAACACCGCAACAACCGCAACAAGCATTTTCGAGAGAGATTGTCTGCTAATAATATTATTATAATAATAATTATAGCGTTATTATTAGCGAATACAGCGAAAATCACTTATCTCTTTTTTTTGCCTGTTGCGGTTGTTGCGCTTGTTGCGGTCAAGTGCTAATCTGCTAAAAGTCAATGCCGTACTGCAAACATATCCACCAAACTGCCCGGGGAGGCAGCAAGTGAGTGGTGGGTTTCACGCCAAAGCGAGACAACCTGCTACGGTTCTCTTTAAGCCATCGCTGGAAAGTCCTGCGGCTCACTCCAGGCAGCATCGGCAAGTTCATATTTATAAGCGCTTTTCATGGTAGGTATTATTTTTCTGCAAAGATACAACATTTCATTCAATTATGCAAGAAATATCACGACAAATTTTCAAGATAAATGCGCATAAAACAGACACAAACGGACAAAGGGTGTCAGTGCCTCTCAGAAATGTCGTACCTTTGCATTGGATTAAAAAGGAAACAATATAGAAGTTGGCACTCATTTCAGATAAGTGTAAGAGCTTAGTTGAGGAAGGATGAAGGCTGAAAGCCTGATAAGAACATAGGCGGGGGTGCAACCCCCGTAAAGAAGACATCGCAACAACTAAGTGCTGAAAGCACGACAGAACATCAGAAATCTCTCCACCCTTTCAGGGTTCCGTTTACCGCTCGTACTGGTTACGGGGGTTCCACCCCCGCCTGTAGTCTTTCCAGCCTTTCAGGCTTCCATCATGCCAACTGCTATAATATTCCCTTAAAAATCCACCTCTGCCTAAAAAGGGAATCCTGACACGTCAAAGTGGCCAATTTGACAAGTCATAATGCTCAATATAGGCAGACGAGAGAAAAGGGAAAAAGTGAAAAAATAAAAATCAGTTGCTATGAATAACAGAAAAATCTGGGAAATAAACCTGAAGGTCATCGCGGTCGCAATCACGGCAGCACAGACCGCCATCACAACCACGAGTTGCATGAGCGAATTGGGGCTAATAACGTGGTGACCATAAGTCCCTACGGCATCAAGGAACAGATGTCTGCTGCTCGCCGCAACTTACATGAAAAGCATGGCATGGGATACCTTAATGAAATGAGTGGGAGAAATGAGAATAAAAATGATGAACCTACAATTCAATCAAAGTCAACCGTTTTCAAGAAAAGACTTTCTCAGCCGTAACAACCGCAACAAGCATTTTCAAGAGATATTATTCATGGCCATTCGCAGGCACTCACGTGATAATTACATGTTAACGATTTAACACTCTAACTTTGCAGAGGATTGCGACGAAGTCGCATAAAAACAAAAAAAAATA
>CAMJOE010000105.1:0-9718 GCA_946407485.1 uncultured Prevotellaceae bacterium
GCTTGCGGTTGGTGCCGGCGATGATGCCGTAGTAGTTGTAGAAGAAGTCCTCGGGATAGAAGTCCTTAGGCATCGTGAACATCTCGCCGTCGAGCTTACAGATGTCGAAGATGCGGTCGAGGGCATAAATCATAATGCGGTCGAGGTTCGGGCTGAGTGCAATCAGATACCAACGTTGCTTGAATAGCTTCACGCAATAAGGATGAACGTTGAAAGTAAAGCTCTCATCACGCCAATAGCTCTGGTAGGTGATGCGAAGCTGGGTGTTGGTCTTCATCGCTTCGAGGATGACAGCTAAGTCATCCTGGCCTGATGGAACATCTTCGAGAAGGATACGGTCTTTGAGTGACTGGCTATCCAAAAGCAGATTGCTTACGGAAATAGTATTCAGGAGCCAGTTGCGAAGCCCACCGCGTTTTACTTCATCTTTATTATCAATATAATAATGGTAACCGCCTTTGCGCTCACATTCTATGACAAGGTTGAATATGTCTTCAGCCGCAATCTTCCATTTGTGGAAGGTTCGTATAGGTATAGGCTTCGTGTCCATGTCCTGGTCCAGCCACTTCTCGTTGATTTCCTCATACGTGATTCGACCAGCTTTGTAGATGGTATCCACCAGCCAAACATATTTGTTGATAAGGTTCTTAGCCATAGCAAAAATTTTTAATTTGGTGCAAAGTTAGGAGTGACATGTGAAGAATTGAGGCACAGGTTAAGAAAAACTATAAAAAAGAAATTAAGAATTATAGTTTATGTAGAATAGTTATTTAGTCATCTTTATGTGAATGTATTCATGTATATACGTGTTTTGGTACAAAGTTACTAAATTTTCATCATCCCCAAAGAACGCAGAGGTAAATTCTGCACATAAAACTTACTTTTTCGCTCTGAAACCAATCAAATCAGAATCTTTCTACTAAGAAATCCAAACAAAATATATAATTATGTATCAAAAAAAGAACAAGATAATGACTGTATGAAAATAATATGTCGAAAGATGGTAAAAGTAAAGCCGTAGTCCTTGCCAATGCCATCAAGCATGATTTAAAGAGTAAGAACCCACCACAAGATGGTCCGACATAATTGTATTAAAATAAAGGAATGACAATCGAACAGTTCATACAAGAGAAAAATTTTAAAAGTACTGTTGTCAGAATCAATAATTATTTGTACCTTTGCGTTTGTAATTCAAATTACCAATGCGTTATTTGTAGTGCCATGTCCTGAGTCCAAAGATATAGTATAAACTTTGATTTTGGAAGTGGTGCGGCAAAGGTAGACGCGAAAATGTCCGATTATCTTGGACATATTTGGACAACATGGAAAAGTTTAATAATTTATAAGATTGTAACTTTAAAAAAGGATATAATTCAGCGGAATTAAAGTCCTTGTCAAATTCATAAATTAAGAACGAGATGAGGAAAACATGTCCAATATTTAAGGTAGAAATATTGACACATAGTTAACTTCGCGATGACGCAAAGTTGACATATAAACCCTCAAACAGGGAAAAATGTTCTACCAAAGTCCTACAAGTAGGACACCATTGAAAAAGAATGAGTGAGTGAATGGTGTTAATAATCCGCACTTTATCACTTTGAAACTTGAAGAAGAAGAGCCGGAAACCCTTCCCATCCGGATCACTAAAGCCTCCCGGCGGGATCACAATCCATCCCATCCGAATCACAAGAAAGCCAGATAATCAGGCGATTATGGAAATCAAAAGGAAGAGTAACCTCGGGTAAGTCAAGAGGCTACTCTTCTTCTTTTAGATAACAGGTTTACAAAACAAAGCCACGAAGATGAATCAAAGGACTAATAAACTCATGTCGATAGTCTGTCCGTTCAATATGATTGTACGCATAATGCTAAGCCTTGTCTGCCTTTCGGCCAAGGCCAGCGACGTTATTTGGCAGATAGGCACACCCGACGGACGTGCCTCGGAGTTTGCCCTTGCTCCCAATCGCTACGAGGATTATATTAAACACGACTTCGGCTATGAAGACCGCTTCTTTGTCGTGGGACATTCTGTTCCTGCCCGCGACTTCTGCTACGTCCTGCCTGGTCCTGACGACCGATGGGCTGGGACAAGCTCCACGGCGGGCGAACGCGTGCATAGCGTCAACATCCTATTCCGTCTCAGTCGATTAAGCAAGGATGCACGAGCCGTCCTCCGCATCAGCCTTGTCGATGCCCATCCCCGCAAGGCGCTTCTCAAGGTGCAGGCGAGCCGGCGAACTCAGACGTTCAAGCTGCAGGGAACGTCTGGCGATGATGCTGTGATGGGCTGCTACGAGCGTACACGAGGCATAATCCTTGAAGTGCCGCTCGTGGCCTCTGACCTCAAGCGCGGCGACAACCTCATCACACTCACCATTCTCGAGGGCTCATGGGTGGTTTTTGATGCCGTGACACTTGAGGGCAGAGGTCTCCGCCTGGCCGACAGTACTGCCTCCAGCCACCTGCTCAACGTGAAGTCTGCCCGCTATGACCTGGCAGAACGCAAACCCAAGAAGGGTGCCGCCCCCGCCGACTTTGTCGATACAAGCATGGGCACGGGCCATTCCCGCTGGATGATTGCGCCCGGCCCGTGGATGCCTTTCAGCATGGTTAAACTCAGCCCCGACAATCAAAACGCAGGTTGGCAGGCTGGCTATCAGCCAAGCATCGAGTCGCTCGGCTGCATGAGTCACATCCACGAATGGACGATGGCCGGACTCGGCATGATGCCTACCAACGGTCCGCTCCAGACGGATGTGGGCGACGAGAAAGCCCCCGATTCAGGCTATCGTTCACGTATCGACAAATCCACCGAGCAGACGCCCCTCGGCTACTATGCCGTCAGGCTCTCCGATACTGATATACTGCTCGAGGCGACGGCCACAACTCGCTGTGCCATGCAACGATACACTTTCCCCATGGACAAGGACGGACGTGTGATGGTGGACCTCAGCATCCCCGCCGAGTATGGCTACAAGATAGAGGACGCCGAGATACGACAGGTGGACGACTACCGCCTGGAGGGCTATTCTCACCAGCTGACGCCAAACGTGTGGAGTCGGGATGCCCACCAAGAGTACACCATTCATTTCGTCATAGAGTTCGACGCCCCTATCCAGCGAAGCGGATACTGGATGAACGACGAACGCTTCACAGGCAAGCATCTCAGGGGAGCACACCTCTCCAAGGCCGGTTTCTACGTGGAGTTCGACACAAAGCGTCAGCATCGTATTCTGGCGCGCTCGGCCATCTCATACGTGAGCGTAGAGAATGCTGCGCTTAATCTTAAAGAGGAGCTCGAAGCTCCCTTCGGATGGGACTTCGAGGGAGTCGTGCGCCATCAACGGCAAGTATGGAACGAACTCCTTGGGCGCATCGAGATAGAGACCGATGACGTCAAGGAGAAGGTGCGCTTCTATACCAACCTCTACCGTACCCTCTGCCGCAACTGCTTCAGCGACATCAACGGCGACTGGGTGGGACCTGACGAAAAGGTGCGACGCCTCGCAAATCCGGAGCACGACATGGCGCTGGGGTGTGATGCTTTCTGGAACACATTCTGGAACCTCAATCAGGTCTGGAACCTCGTCTATCCCGAATGGAGCTCACGATGGGTACGTTCGCAGCTGGCCATGTATGATGCCTGCGGATGGCTTGCCAAGGGACCTGCCGGCATGGAGTATGTGCCTGTCATGGTTGGCGAACACGAGATACCCCTTATGGTATCGGCATGGCAGATGGGTATCCGTGACTTCGACGGGCAGCATGCCTTGGAGGCTATGGTGCATCAGCAGACGTCATCAGCCCGTCATGTGGATGGGGGATTCGCTGGCAATAGAGACCTGGAGGCCTACCTCAAGCACCACTACGTGCCTTGCGATAAGGGACGATTCAGCAATACTCTGGAGTACGCATACGACGACTGGACCGTGTCGCAGATGGCAGCCTCCCTGGGCGATACCGCGACAGAACATGCCTTCGCCGAGCGGGCCTCTTGGTGGCGAAATGCCATCAACCCAGCCAACGGCTTTGCTCATCTGCGGGATAGCCTCGGACGCTTTGCTGCCGACTTCGACCCCTTTAAGTCGGGCGCTAATGCCCAGTATGTCGAGGGGAATGCTTGGCAGCTCAGCTATTTCGTGCCGCAGGATGTCGATGGCCTCATAGGCTTGATGGGACGCAAGGCTTTCGTGGACCGACTGGAATGGGGCTTCCGCACCAGCCAGCCCGTCCGTTATAACGCTCCCGGAGATGCATATTGGGATTACCCAGTCGTCCAAGGGAATCAGCAAAGCATGCATTTCGCCTTCCTCTTCAATTGGGCAGGACGGCCCGACCTGACACAACGCTGGACTCGCTCCGTACTGGAGCGCTACTACGGCTATGGCGTATGGAATGCTTATCTGGGCGACGAGGACCAAGGGCAGATGAGCGCCTGGTTCGTCATGGCAGCCATGGGACTCTTCCAGACTGACGGGGGCTGCCGGAAGGAGCCCATCTACGAACTGGCCAGCCCACTCTATCCCAAGACAACCATCCATCTGGGAGAGCGGTACGGACGAGGCCGGGACTTCGTTATTGAGGCACGAAATGTGTCGACCGACAATATGTACATCAGCAAGGCGACTCTCAACGGCAAGCCCCTCAACACGTTCTCTTTCCCCGCAAAAGAGCTGCTCAAAGGAGGCCGACTGGTGCTGGAAATGACTCCGGTCTCAAGCCAGGGGACACAGCCACCGGTCCATTAACTCGTAATTCATAGCTTTTTCTATTTATCCTTCACCCGTAATTCTTAATTCTTAATCCTTAATTCTTAATTCAACGAAAGTATGTGGTTAGCCTTTGCCTTTCTCAGCGCCTTCCTGCTGGGGTTTTATGATGTCTCGAAGAAATACTCGCTGCGGGACAATGCGGTTATCCCCATCCTGTTTCTCAACACGCTTTTCTGCTCCATCATCTTCCTGCCGCTCGCCTTCCGAACACCTTTCGGAGGATGGGAGATGCAGCGGTATATCTTGTTGAAAGCCTGCATCGTGCTGAGCAGTTGGCTACTCGGCTACATCGGCATCAAGCACCTGCCCATCACGATTGTCGGGCCCATCAATGCCACGCGGCCTGTCATGATACTTGTTGGCGCATTGATTATCTTCGGCGAAAGGCTGAACCTCTGGCAATGGGCAGGTGTCATGCTCGCCATCCTGAGCTTCTTCCTGCTGAGCCGAAGCGGCAAAAAGGAGGGTATCGACTTCAAACACAACCGCTGGATACTGTGTACCATAGGGGCTTCCGTGATGGGAGCCGTGAGCGGCCTCTACGACAAATATCTGCTGGCAAGCAGCGGCGGCATCGGTCTTCCCCGCCTGACCGTTCTTTGCTGGTTCAACATCTATCAAGCCATCATGATGGGTGTGATGATGATTGCCCTGTGGTGGCCCAAGCGCAAGGAGGGCACGCCATTCAGGTGGCGATGGAGCATCCTGTTTATCAGCATTTTCCTGAGTATTGCCGACTACTCATACTTCTACAGCCTTTCGCTGGACGGGGCTTTGATAAGCGTGGTGAGCATGGTGCGAAGGAGCAGCGTCTTGGTCAGCTTTATGCTTGGTGCCCTACTCTTTCACGAAAAGAACCTGCGGAGCAAAGCCATCGACCTCGCCCTGGTTCTGCTCAGCATGTTCCTGCTATGGCTGGGGCAATGATTATCTCAGGCAATGATATAGTAGTTGGCACGCCGTATTGTTTCCTATAGTTTCTGAGGCATGGGCAATTCCTTGCTGTAGGAAAAGCGATTCCTTGCTGTGGGAAGAGGCGACGCTTGCTGTGGGAAAAGCGATTCCTTGCTGTAGGAATTTTCCACTTCACGCGTTATCTTTACAAACGCTTTTCTTCAGCAATGACTTTCTGAACAATCTGCCGCGTCTTTCCCTCAATCAATTTCCGCTGTTCGCGTGTCAGCTCGCTTGTCTGGAGTTCGAAAGTAATGGTGTCGTCGTTTGGGGAAAGCGAGGCCTTGATGAGCGGCAAAGCCTGGAGGGCAAGGCGGACGTCGATATCGACATCTTCGCTCAGGAAATCATCTACGGAGGGACGATTGATGGTTTGAGGCAACTCGTGCCAGGCAGTATCGAAAAGGCGGACGCGGCTGTCGGGAGCAGGAGCGCTGTAGGTCTGCACCATGCAGAAAGTGCTGTCGGAGAGGAGTTTCATCTCGACAAGGCAATGGTCGGAAAGGCGCAACTGAAGGTATCGCTCGCTGAGGGCAAGCAGTTCGCTGTGTCCGTCGAACTTGTTCTTCACCTCAGCCTTCATGTTGTTCTCTCGGAAGTCAATCTGGTCGAGGCGGTTGTTCTTCGTCAGGAGAGGAAAGATGCTGTCGGGAGCCGCCGCGTAGATATCGCGGATGCGCTCTTGCGCAAGCGTAAATTGAAGGGTGAAGAGTGAAGAGTGAAGGATAAAAAGAAGTATGATACGTTTCATAACTATGAGGCTTAATCTCGACGTAAATCAACTATGAACTATGCACTATGCACTATGAAGTATGGACTATAAACTCTACTTCAGCTTCCAGTCGGTAAGATAGAAGCTTTTCTCCACGGCATTTTCTATATCGTCGGGCAGGTTGCAGAAGAAGTCGATGCCCGTTCGCTTCTCCAGCTCGTCGATGGTGATGGCGTACTTCGAGCTGACGTCATCGCTGTTCTCCTTATGCTCCATCCAAAAGGCGATACCATAGTAGCCGCCGTTCGTCTTGGCATATTTCTTGGCAAAAGCCAGGATGGCCATGTAGTAATACTTCGGGCAGACAAGATTGCCGCCGCTGCCCACCATCCTGTAGTTGCCTTCGGAGATGGTGCCGCCCTTGACCACATAAAGCGTGTCGCGGAAGGATGTTTGGTCGTACGTGCTGCGCAGGAAGTTCTCGAGGTTCCACCAGATGCCTTGCTCGTTGAAGCCTGCCAGTTGCGGATGTATGTTGCTGAGGTAAAAGGTCTGTCCGTTGGCATCTTTCGAGTTGAGACGGTCGGCACTGCCCAGTATGTGCCCACGCTGATAACCGCTTCCCGCGTAGTCGCTAGGCTTTGTGCGGACGGCTTCGGGGAGCACGGGGTCTGGCTGGAAGGGGTCGCCCGTACCACCATAGCCGTTGAACGTCTCGCCGTACCTCCATCTGCTTCGATTCCAGTTCTTGTTGTTCGACGAGAAGCCCGCATACCATTTGAACGCCGTCCAGCAGTTTGTCTTGAGCCTTGTGTCGTAGCCGATGCAGAAGTTCAAGGTGCCGTCGGGAAGAGCATGGACGATGAGCGCGTCGGCCGTGCCTGTCGAGAGCGAAGGAATCTCCATGCCGTGGATGGCGCCGTTCCTGACCTGAGCAGGCGTAGTGGTTTCGGTATAGAGGAGCTGAGGCGCGACGGTATTCCTGTTGTTGTTGGTCTGCTTCGGCGAATTATCTGAGGGACCGCCGCCGCAAGCTGCCAACAGGATAGCAACAAAAAGAGGTGCAGACAGCCAAATGCTTCTGCACCTCTTGTGTTTTAATGTTTTACTCATCGACCGTTGCTCCCCCATGAAGGGGGCTGAGGGGGTCTTTATTTCTTCATGCGAGCGTAGCGGCTCATGAACTTATCGACACGACCTGCGGTGTCCACCAGCTTGCTCTTACCTGTGTAGAAGGGGTGAGAGGTGTTACTGATTTCGAGCTTGAACAGGGGATAAGTCTCGCCTTCGAACTCGATGGTTTCTGATGTCTTAGCGGTTGAGCGGCTCAAGAAGCAGTCGCCGTTGCTCATGTCCTTGAACACTACCGGGCGGTAGTTCTCGGGATGAAGTCCTTGTTTCATTTTTGTTTTTCTCCTTTTTTCTTTTGTGCCCCCGAGTTTCCTTCATTGGAAGTAGATAAGGGACGGATTAATACTTTACAGCAGAGCTGTTTTCTGAATTTGCGCCGCAAAGGTACGACATATTTCTCAATACACCAAATTTTTCTGCAAGAAAATGCAAAAACGGAGGAACAATGGAAATGTCAGATAGCAACGGAACGGCCCTCTCAGCTTTCAATCCGTCAGTTCTCCAAGCAGCGTAAAAGGTCGCAAAACACTCGGGCGGAGGTGCTAAAGCATCAAGGAAGCTTTAGCTCGACGTCAGTCAACGCGCACGCAAAAATGTTACTCAACCCAATCCATGATAAGTCGGTAGGCAATGGACGATGGGTCGGGAAGGAAGGGGAGGTTGTCCCTCGTGTACCAGCCGCCGTCGCTGAGCTCTGACTTTTGCAGCTCGACTTCGCCTGATAGGTAATCTGCCGTGAAGCCGACCATCAGGCCGCTCGGATAGGGCCAAGGCTGCGAGGCGAAGTAGCGGATGTTGGTGATGCGGAGGTGCGTCTCCTCCCATACTTCCCGCTGCACGCACTCTTCGAGCGTCTCGCCTGTCTCCACGAAGCCTGCCACGAGACCGTAGTGCCTGTCGCGGAACGAGTGGGCATGCACCATAAGTATCTCATCGCCACGGGTCACGCGGACGATGATGGCAGTTGCCAGGCTTGGCCATAGCTCCTTGCCGCACTCCTTGCATCGCTTGCTGATTTCCGTCTCCCAACGCATCTCGCCTCCACAAACGCCGCAGAAACGCGTGTTCTGATGGAAATAGACCAGCTCGGCACACTTTCCTGCAAGTTGGTAATCCTCTGGTGGAAGCACATGAAAGCTCTTTCGCAAGGGCATCATTTGCAGGCCTTCCCTATCCGTAATGGGTTTAGACAGTGAGGCAACAAGAACAGCCCCTCTCCCAACCTCTTCCTCTAGGGCGAGGCTTCCCTGTTTTCTCCCCATAGAGGAGTTAAAGAGGGGCTTCAGTTCCGTGACTTTCTCCCAGGGCTTCAACTCCACGGGAGGTGTGTCGCCACAAGGGATTGTTCCATCTTTGGTGAGAAGGATGTCGCCTTGGCAGAAAAGGAAGTATTTGAAATTCATAATTCATAATTCATAATTCATAATTATCCTTGCCCCGCAAGATTTGCAATGTAGAGAAAGGAAAAATTATGAATTATGAATTGATAATTGTGAATTGAATTAAAGTCTCATCGACTTCTTTATCTCCTCGACCTTTGCCTTTGCCCTCTCTACGCAGCCGGCGTAGCAGTTGGCGCAACCCATCGTATCTTTTATTTCAAGGTAGAACTTAATCTTGGGCTCTGTGCCGCTAGGACGTACGCTGACCTTCGTGCCATCCTCGCAGAAGTATTGCAGCACGTTGCTCGTGGCGGGCATGTCGAGAGCAGACTCCTTGCCTTCGCCGTCGCGTGCCTTGAGGGTCTTGAAGTCCTTGGCGAGGACAACCTTGCTGCCCGCAATCTCCGTGATAGGATTGTTGCGGAAGTCTTCCATCATCGCCTTGATTTCGTCGGCACCACTCTTGCCGGGCTTCACCACGTTGATAGTGTGCTCGTAGCTGAAGCCGTACTCGAGGTAGATTTGCATCAAGAGGTCGTAGAGCGTCATGCCGTTGTCGCGCGCCCAAGCTGCTATCTCGCAGATGAGGCAGATGCTGGCTGGAGCATCCTTGTCGCGCACCTTGTCGAAGGGCAGGAAGCCGAAGCTCTCCTCGCCGCCGCCGATGTATTTCTGCTTGCCTTCGCTGATGGCAATCTCGCGTGCAATCCACTTGAAGCCTGTGTAGCAGTCGCGCAGCTCGATGTTGTTCTTCTTTGCCATCT